>JACIXH010000329.1 GCA_014360565.1 Nocardia sp. | reverse complement strand
CTTCTCCATCGTCTACGCCTATTCCCGCCAGACCTTCGCTCTCTCGCGCGCCGGCTACCTGCCGACCAGCCTGTCGATCACCAACTCCCGCAAGGCCCCGGTGCTGGCGCTGATCGTGCCCGGCATCATCGGGTTCGGCCTCTCGCTCACCGGCGAAGGCGCGATGCTGCTCAACATGGCGGTGTTCGGCGCGGCCGTGAGCTATGTGCTGATGATGGTGTCCCACATCGTGCTCCGGGTACGCGAACCGAATATGGCGCGCCCGTACCGCACGCCGGGCGGCATCGTCACGACGGCGTTTGCACTGGTCATCGCGGCCATCGCGGTGGCAGCGACCTTCCTGGTCGACCCGGAGGCCGCACTGTGGACACTGGGCGTGTTCGTCGCCTTCATGGCGTACTTCGGGCTCTACAGTCGCAAACACCTGGTCGCCAAGTCGCCGGACGAGGAGTTCGCGGCCATCGCCGAGGCCGAATCCGAGCTGGAGTGACCCACCGGACCCAGCGGGCGGCATCGCATCGCTGCCGAGCCTGCGACCGAGCGAAAGGGACCCGATGACCGTGTACCGCAGCACTGTCGGCGTCACCACCTACACCTTCGACGGGCTCATCGACCTGATGGCCAAGGCCACGCCCCAGCGCAGCGGGGACGAACTGGCCGGTTGCGCCGCGCAGACCGATGCCGAGCGCGCGGCGGCCCAATGGGCGCTGGCCGAGGTGCCGCTGACCACCTTCCTGCGCGATGTCCTGGTGCCCTACGAGACCGACGAGGTCACCCGGCTGATCATCGACAGTCACGACCGGGCGGCGTTCGCCCCGATCGCGCACCTGTCGGTCGGCGGGCTGCGCGATTGGCTGCTCGCGGTCGCGGCGACCGAGAATTCCGCGGTGACCTTGGCGGCGGTGTCGCCCGGGCTCACCCCGGAGATGGTGGCCGCGGTCAGCAAGATCATGCGCAATCAGGATCTGATCGCAGTGGCGAAAGCGATCGAGGTGACAGCGGGATTCCGCACCACCATCGGCCTGCCCGGCCGATTGAGCACACGCTTGCAGCCCAACCACCCGACCGATGATCCGCGCGGGATCGCCGCCGCGACGCTGGACGGGCTGCTGCTCGGCTGTGGCGACGCGGTGATCGGGATCAACCCGGCCACCGACTCGCCACGGGCGACCTCGGATCTGCTGCACCTGCTCGACGAGGTGCGATCGCGGTTCGATATCCCGACCCAGTCGTGCGTGCTGTCCCATGTCACGACGACCATCGGGTTGATCGAGGCGGGCGCGCCGGTGGATCTGGTGTTCCAGTCCATCGCGGGCACCGAGGGCGCCAACACCGGCTTCGGCGTGAACATCTCGCTGCTGCGCGAAGGGAACGAGGCGGGACGTTCACTGCACCGCGGCACCGTCGGCGACAACGTGATGTACCTCGAGACCGGGCAGGGCTCGGCGCTGAGCGCGAATGCTCACCTGGGCATCGGTGATCGGCCGGTCGACCAGCAGACCCTGGAAGCGCGCGCCTACGCCGTGGCCCGGGATCTTCGACCGCTACTGGTGAACACGGTCGTCGGCTTCATCGGGCCGGAATACCTGTACGACGGCAAGCAGATCATCCGGGCCGGGCTCGAAGACCACTTCTGCGGAAAACTGCTCGGCCTGCCGATGGGCGTCGACGTCTGCTACACCAATCACGCCGAAGCCGACCAGGACGACATGGACACCCTGCTCACACTGTTGGGCGCGGCCGGTTGCGCCTTCGTGATCGCGGTGCCCGGCGCCGACGACGTGATGCTCGGCTACCAGAGCCTGTCGTTCCACGATGCGCTGTATGCCCGCCAAGTCCTGAACCTGCGCCCCGCACCCGAATTCGAGGCCTGGCTCTCGGGTCTGGACATGATCGACGCGAACGGCCGTGTGCGGCAGGTGGAACCGCTGTCCTCGCCCCTGCGAGCCCTGACGACCAGCCGATGATCGCCCGCGATACCGAACACGCGGCGTTCCAGCACGTTCCGCCAACGAGGGCCGCGACCCACGAAGCCGAGGAGGCGAAGATGCCTGGCACCGACGATGTAGCCACGCGTCCCGATCCGGTTGGTCCCCCACTCGCCGACGCAGTGCACGCCGCCCTGCCGCCGAAATCCGGAGAGGCCCAGGATTTCTGGCGAGAGTTGCGGGGAAGCACGCAAGCCCGGATCGGACTCGGCCGTACCGGCGACGCCTTGCCGACGACAGAGGTCCTCGCGCTGCGCGCCGCCCACGCGGCGGCCCGCGATGCCGTGCACCTGCCGCTGGACGTCGCGAGCTTCACCGAGCAGATCGCGGCAGTCGGGCTCGGTGCTCCGGTGACCGTCGCCAGCAGGGCCGCCGATCGCGCCGAGTACCTGCGGCGGCCCGATCTCGGCAGACTGCCCGCCGATCTCACCGCCGTCGCCGCCACCGGCGCCGACATCGGCTTCGTCCTCGCCGATGGGCTCTCCCCCTTGGCCCTGGCCGATCATGCCCGCGGCCTGCTCACCGCCCTCGCCGCCGAACTCGGTGACCGCTACACCCTCGCCCCGCCGGTCATCGCCACCCAGGCCAGGGTGGCGCTGGGCGACCACATCGCCGCAGCCATGGGTGTGCGCACCGTCCTGGTCCTGATCGGCGAGCGCCCCGGCCTCTCGGTGGCCGACAGCCTCGGCGTCTACCTCACCCACCTGCCCCGTCCCGGCCGTGCCGACGCCGAACGCAATTGCGTCTCCAACATCCATCCACCCGACGGCCTCACCTACGCCGATGCCGCCCGCGTGGTAGCCGGGCTGGTCGCCGGCGCCCTCGCACTCGGCCGCTCCGGCGTCGACCTCAAAGACACCTCGCGCGCCGGCAATCTCAGCGCCGCCGATACCTCGACCATCGCCGCGGCGACCGATACCGAGGAGCACTGACCTGAACATCGCCGCCCTCGCGGCGGTGGCGATGACGGCTGCCCGAGCTCGTCCGCTTTCGGCGCCGAGCACTGTGCCCCGACGTTCAACGGGGTAGGCGCTCTTACCCACGGTCAGCGCGAGCACTCCCCGCACCGGCTGATTGTCAGGCTTCTCACAACCCGCGGCCCCGACCTCTTCGCCGGACAGGTGCTAGCACTTCGGCAATACCTTGTCGCACAGAACTTTTCGACGAATCCGTCGAGCGGTGTGCGGTTGTACCTGACGCTGTCGTTCATCTGCCATCTCGACCCGCGACACCCGGACTTCCTAACGTCTCGGGTTCGTCGCGCAGCGCGCGAATCCCCGGCAATCGACCTGACAGCGTCACGTACACAGAAAGTCCGGTATGGACCGTCGAAAGTTCCTGGCCGCCGCCACCGCGGGCGGCGCGGCCGCCGCGTTCTCCCTGCTACCGCCGAGCCTCACGCGCGCCTTGGCCGCGCCCGCTCCCACCGGCGGATTGGAGGTCGTGCAACACGTGGTGATCTTCATGCAGGAGAACCGCTCCTTCGATCATTACTTCGGCTCGTCGAAGGGCGTGCGCGGGTTCGCCGACCCCAACGCCACGCAGCTGCGGGCCAACGGCAAATCCGTGTTCCACCAGCCCAACGGATCCGGCGGCTACGTCTTGCCCTACAAGACCGACAGCCACAAGCTGGCAGGCACGCCGCACTATTGGAACGACGGCCATCAAGCCTGGAACAAGGGCAAGTGGGACAACTGGGTTCCGGCCAAGGGCGCCCACACCATGTGCCACTACAACCGCAACGACATCCCGTTCTACTACCAGCTGGCCGACGCGTTCACCCTCTGCGACGCCTACCACAGCTCGGTGATCGGCTCCACCGCCCCGAATCGCAGCTACCACATCAGCGGAATGATCGGCAACGAACCGGACGGTTCCCGGGCCAACGCGAACGCCGCGTACTCCGAGGACACCCATACCGGCTACACCTGGAAGACCTACCCCGAACGCCTGCAAGCGGCCGGGACCTCCTTGCAGGTGTTCCAGGAGTGGGACAACTTCCAGAACAACAACATCGAGTTCTTCACCAGCTTCAAGGACATGGCGCGCAAGGTTGTCGCGCCGCTCGGCTTCCAGAGCATGAACTCCTACTACGGCAAGGTTCGCGCCGCCGCGGGCGAGGAACGAACCAGGCTGCTCGACGCCATGAAGGCCGAGGCGGGCAGGCTTTCCGCCGCCGAGCGCGCGCTGTTCGACCGTGGCCTGCATCGAGTGGCCGACGGGCAGGTCGCAGCCGACTTCCGGGCCGCGGTCACGGCGAACAGGTTGCCGAAGGTGTCGTGGATTCTGGCGCCGACCAGCCAGTGCGAGCATCCGGCTTCGGACGGCCCGAGTACCGGCTCGGAACCGGTCTGGCAGGTACTCGACGCCCTGGCCTCCAACGAAACCGTGTGGAACAAAACGGTATTCCTGCTCAACTACGACGAGAACGACGGCTACTTCGACCACGTCCCGCCGCCGATCCCACCGGCCTCGGAAACCAGCGAGTACATCAACGGCATACCGATCGGACTCGGCGCACGAGTGCCGATGACCGTCGTCTCGCCGTGGAGCCGCGGCGGCAACGTGTGTTCGCAACTGTTCGACCACACCTCGGTCCTGCAGTTCCTGGAGCGGGTCACCGGCGTCGCCGAAACCAACATCAGCAACTGGCGCCGTTCGGTGTGCGGCGACCTCACCGCCACGCTCGACACGGCGAGCTCGAACGTCTATCCGGCGTTCGCCCGGCCGACGCCGACCGCGGGCAGCGGGCCCACCACACCCGCACCGCCGCAAGCACAATCACTGCCGCCACAGGAACCCGGCACCAAACCCGCACGGCCACTGCCCTATCAGACCGACGCCGACGCGACTCAGCACAAAGACCTCGGCAAGCTCAGGTTCACGATGCGCAACGGCGGCACGAAGACCACGCATTACACCGTCTTCGCCGATGCCGAGCGCACCGACGGGCCGTGGCATTTCGACGTCGCACCCGGACGGTCGGTCACCGATGACTTCGATGTCATCACCTATGGCGGCGGCCGATACGACCTCACCTGCTACGGGCCCAACGGCTTCGCCCGGCGAGCCGCAGGCAACCTCGCCGGGCCCGCCGCCACGGTCGATGTCACCTCGCAGGTGGCCACGGACGACGACGGGGTTCTCTGGCTGACACTGGCCAACAACGGCACCAGCGCGGTCACTTTCACAGTGGCAGCCAACCGCTACCGCACCGACGGTCCATGGACGTACAAGGTGGAACCGGGTGCCCAGACCCGCGACGTCTTCCACGCCGGGTGGTACGGGAAACGCTGGTACGACCTGACCGCGACCGTGAGTAGCGACCCGAGCTTCGTGCGGGTGTTCCGCGGCTACATCGAGAACGGCAACAGCGGCGTCACCGGTTAGCGGCAGCGAAGGTCGCACCCGTGCCGCCTACGCGGGTGCGACTTTCCCCACGATCGGTTCGATGTGAGCCGGACTCGTTCGCTCAATAGAGTGATCCCCATGATCCGCACCGCCGCCCTCGCCCATGTCCGCGACCGCAGGCTGATCCAGACGCGTCCCGAAGGCAAGGATGTCTTCTACATGGCGGGCGGCAAGATCGACCCCGGCGAGACCCCTTTACAGGCGCTACATCGCGAGATCGAGGAAGAACTGGGCGTCGGCCTGGCCGGCGTCGCCGAGTTCGGCGTCTTCGAAGCCGAAGCCTTCGGACACCGCCGCAACACCGGTCTGCACATGACATGTTTCCGTGCCGAACTCACCGCAGAGCCTTACGCCACCGGCGAAATCGCCGAATTCCGCTACTTCACCGTGAGTGAATACGCGTCTATGGAGCACGTCGCGCCCGGTTCGATGATGGTATTCCGGCGCC
>JACIXH010000328.1 GCA_014360565.1 Nocardia sp. | reverse complement strand
TGCGGACGGGCAGCTCGTACGGGGTTGCCCGTCCGCGGAGGCCACCGAGCCCCCGCATTTCGGGGCAGCCGAAATACGCCGCCGACTATACGATTCGATCATGATTTCTCAGACTCGGACACTGCGCCTCGCTGTGGCCGCTATCGCTGTCACTACGGAGCTTGTCTCCGCAGCCGGCCCGGCCGCCGCCGCGGAAACGCCCGCTACAGGGAGCAGTTCGCTCGGCACAGGTTCAGCCGACGGAGCGCAGAATCTCATCAAGGCGTTCGCTTGCGCCGTCGGCGCCATGTCTTGTTCCATCGTCCTGCCCACGTAATCGGGATGCCTCAGCACTACGGCCATAAGGCGGCCCGGACTCACGGCTAAGGCGGGGCGGAACATGTTGGGGCACTGCGCCTTACGCCCTGCAACCAGGCATACGAGGCCGTCCCCATAGCCCGTCAGTCGATTGTCCCGCCCGCATTGCGGATCAGCCGCTGGAGCACCTTCAACGTGGTGACGTAGTCCGCATCGTCGATGCCCTCGTGGAGAGCGGCGCGGATCGCGGGGGCGTTGCGCGCGAAATCGGCACGGACCTGCTCCCCCTCATCGGTGAGCCACAGCCGGTCCTCGGCGTCGCGGGTCAGCCAACCGCGTTCCACGAGCAGCTCGGCCTCTGCCGCCAGATCATCCTCGGGCCGGATGTAGGAGGCCATGGCCTTGCGCAGCTCAGGAATGGTCATTCCCTGGCCGTCGGGCGAGATGTCGTTCTCCGACAGGTTGCGCAGCAGCCAGAATTGGGGCTGGGTGTAGCCCTTTTCGGCCAACCGGGCGCGGGTGTAGGCAATGAGGGTCTCGTAGGCGACGCCCGTCCAGTACGCGGCCGGCTGTCCGGCGAGTTCGGCGTCGGAGATTTGCGGGGTTGTCATGAGGTGTCCCCTCCTGGGATTTCGGTGCGAGGCGGCACGCCGTGCGTGCCATGCCAAGACCGTATGACCTCAAGTGATGTTGAGGTCAAGCAGGATCTTCCCGATGCCTCAGAGGTGAACGCCAGAAGCAGGCGTCCGACCGAGGCGCCTTCGTTCGTCGCCGCATTAGTAGCGAGCCATGTGGATGCAGTGCTCCGACATATTTCGTTGCGCTGAAGCGGTGACCGAGAGTCGGTGTCGAGCAGCTGCGAGGTGGGGCGGCCCGGGTATAGAGCCTCTTCTCTACAGCCCCTGTCGGTCGGATCCAGCAGATCGAGTGCCCGCGCCCGGAGGCTGGTCGAGGAATCGGACGCCGGTGAGTTCTTCTGCCGCGTGCCAGAGCCGCGTTGCGGTGGCAGGGTCTTGGGCCCGCCGCGAGATCGCTACCGGGACCGGCCTTCCGATCAATTCCCAGCGGCCGCCGGGACCGAAGAAATCGGCTCCCCGGACGCCGGTGTCGAGGGCCGCGCGCAGGATCGGTTGTGCCCCATCGGCAGGACTCTGGGTGAACCAACCGGTCAAACCCGTCAGACGAGGATGGTAAACCAGCTGGACCAGCCGATTCTGTTGTTGCAGAATGCCGGTGCGGACACCACCGGGGTGCGCGGCCGACGACAGCGTCGACACTGCGGCCGCGCTCAGTCGCCGCTGCAGTTCGACCATGAAGGTCATCGACGCCATCTTCGACCGCGCGTACGCCACCGCCGGATCGAAGCCGCGTTCGAGAGCCAGATCATCGAAGTCCAGGCCGGCGTCGCGGCGGCGATGGGTAATGCTGCTGACGGTCACGATCCGCCCGTTCGGCGCCGCGGTCAAGGCATCGATCAGGCCGCCGGTCAACGCGAAGTGACCGAGGAAATTCGTACCGAAATCGGTTTCGAACCCGTCGACGGTGTAGGCGTGCTCACGGGCCATCACCCCGGCGTTGTTGATCAGCAGATCGATCACGGGCCATCGTTGCCGGATCAGCTGTGCGCACGCGGCGACCGATGCCAGACTGCTGGTATCGAGCGGCACGACAACGATATCCGCCTCCGGTACGGAGGCGAGAATATCTTCGCGTGCCGCACTCGCGCGGTCCTGGTTGCGGCAAGCCAACACGACGGTGGCGTGTCGTGCGGCGAGCGCTCGGGCGATCTCGAGGCCGATGCCGGTGTTGGATCCGGTCACCACGGCCACCCGGCCGGACTGATCCGGCGCCTGGGCCATCGTCCACTGCGGGTCAGCTGTGCTGGACAACGTCGGCCTCACAGATCGACCGCCGGAACGGGCCACAACGGGCTGCTCATCTGCGCCGTCCCCGGGTAGTGCCCCGGCAGCGGCCCACTGGTGGCGGCTTCGACCCGCGCGTTCAATTCGGGGGTGTCGGTGTGGTCCTTGAACATCTGACCGACCGTGCTGGCGGCGATACCGGCATCGAAGATGTCTCGCTGCCAGGTCCACGTACGGTGTCCGCTGTACTGCCAGAACGATTCCATCTCGCCACGATCGAAACTCATTGCCCGTTCCTCATTCGCTCTTCGAACCGCGTCGGAGACGCGGAAGACTCACCGGTACCCTGCCTCGTTCCGGCTGGCTCAATGTCTATTGGCGCTCAACAGCAGTCGCGCCACGCGGCTCAGTCGTAGCGCCATCTCCTGATAGGTGGAATAGCCCATGCCCGCCTGGACCATCGCGCCGCTCACAGCGATGTCGAGCGCGTCGAGCACATCCTCGGAACAGCCGGACCCGGCCGCGAGACGCACACGGGTGCTCATGGCCGCCCCGATCCGGGTGCGTATCTGAGCGACATCCGGGTCACGGCTCAATACCGCGGCGGACGCGGCCACACTCAGTGCCGGTTCGGCCGCGGCCAATGCACCCAACTCGGCGAATACAGCCGCCAGGCATTCCTGCGGGGTGCCCGTGGGCACCGGGGTCTCGCACCACTGCCGCACGCGGCGCCAATAGATCTCGGCGACCAGATGCTGTTTGGCCGAGAAGTACCCGTACGCGGTCGCGTGAGTCAGCCCGGCACGCCGGCATACCTCGCGCATCGAGAGCTGTTCGTAGCCCTGCTCACGCAGCACCGCCAAGCCTGCCTCCAGGAGCCGGTCCACCGTCTCGCCCGATCGGCCCGCCAATGTCCGCCGTCCCGGGCCTGCCGCTGCGCTCGCCATGGGAAATGACAGTAGGCTAGCCACCTGTAAACCACAACAGGGGAAAGCGGTCGCGCAGGTGTGACTGTTCGGGATCGAGCAGGGTTCCGGATCTCGGCATGACCCAGGCCCCGCCCCTCACCTCCGAAGGCCGGTCAGGATCAGTTGCAGTCCGGCACGGAATTCGTCTTGCGGGTCGCTGTCGGCGGCGACCGTTGCGATTTCGATCAGCCTGGGAAATCGGTCGGCGGGCAGCGCCGCGATACGGTCCGTGACCACCCCGGGCGCAGCGGCGGAAAGTGGGCTGGTGAGTTCGGCCTGCGCGAAGCCGGAGATGTATCCCGACACCGTACGGAAAGCTATGAGCAGTTCCCGGCTCGACCGACCGCTGTTGGACAGCGCTGCCAACAGAGCCTCGGCCGGGACGAGGGTGGCGACGTCGGAACTGCGGCGGGTCAAGATCAACGGGATGGCGTGGGGGTGAGCGCGTACCGCGCGCCACATTCCCTCGGCAATCGCTGCCACCTGCGCCGCCCAGTCCTCACCCGTCTCAGCCCACCGCGCCTGGCTCATCACCGCGGCGGCCACTAGTTCCTCGAGGCCCTCGCGGCCGTCGACATAGTTGTAGATGGTCATCGCCCCGGTGCCGAGTTCGGAGGCGAGATTGCGCATGGTCAACCCCGGCAGACCCTGCTCGTCGACCAAGTTCAGCGCCGCCGTCTGCAGCTGCTCCCGGCTGAATTTTCTGGGCGCGGGCATACCCCTCCTTGTTTAAGTACGTTGTACGTGATTGACTCTGCACTGTTCACGTACAAGGTACCTAATCGAGGTGTGATGACAATCCGAACCACTTTTCCCTCCGGCAGCGACGCATGCGCGGCCTGGCTGACCTTGCCGGAATCGGCAGGCCCGCACCCTGTCGTGGTGCTCGTCCACGGTGGCGGCGCCACCCACGCGATGATGCTCGCCCAGTACGAACAAGCATTCGCGAATGCGGGACTGGCCGTGCTGGCCTTCGACTTCCGCCATCTCGGTGAATCAGGTGGCGAGCCACGACAACTCGTCGATCAACGCCGTTACGCCCAGGACGTCGACGCCGCACTGGACTTCGCGCGCTCCCGATCCGAAATCGATGCCGACCGAATGGCACTGTGGGGCACCTCATTCGGTGCCAGCCACGTACTGGCAGCCGCGGCACGCCAGCAGAACCTGCGTGCCGCAGTAGTCCAATGCCCGGTCTTCAGCGGGCGCGCCGTCGTTTCCCGCGCGGGTCTACGACATCTGCTGCGGCTCACCATCCCCGTCGCCTCCGATTTGGTACGCGCCGCGCTGCGGCTCCCGAGGCGCTACGTGCCACTGGTCGGCCGCCCGGGCGAACTGGCCTTCGTCAACCAGCCCGGCGCACTCGAGGGCTGGCAATCGGTAATGCCCGCCGGATACGACTTCGACAATCGCATCACCGCAGCCTCCGGCCTGGACATGCTCTTCTACAACGCCGCCTCGGCCGCGCCCCGCGTGCGCTGCCCCCTGCTGGTCTGCGCCTGCGACCAGGAAAACCTCATCGATCCGGCGATCGCCGGACGAGTCGCGGCCACCGCGCCCCGCGCCACCCTCGAGCACTACGACGCCGATCACTTCACCGTCTACCACCCACCGATAGTGGAGAAAATCCTCGCCGACCAGATCGACTTCCTCACCACGCACCTGCGTTGACGCCGAGCCGGTGCAGCGCGGCCCAGAGCGGCTGCGCTCATCGGCCATAGGCGTGCACCCGAACCATTGGCACCAGCTTCAAGAGTTGACCAGCACCGGGCGGCGACATCAGCTCTCGAGCTGGCCTCGGATGTGCACGAATTCGCGTGTCACCTCAGCTAGCGAGGCACCCACCCACACGATCTTGCCGAAACTGTTGCCGGCCACCCACGAACACAGGGCCGTTGAGCCGTAAGTAGTTTCGGCGGAGGCGCACTGGGCGATCCCGCCCAACGGGCCGGCGTCGACCCTTGTCGCGTTGCGGGGCGTGGTGCCGAGCGTATCGGTCAAGAGCAGGTCGAGATTGGTTTCGGGGTTCTTCAAGGACGCGGCCACCACGTGGACCATGAGCTCAGGCTGCTCACTCGAGGCGCCATAAGCGGCGACGAACGAGTCGACATCCGGACCATGGGCACTCTTGGCGGTCGCAGCCTCGCGCTCGATCTCAGGACCAGTGAGGCGCGGCAACCCTTGCAGGGCAACCGGTTCCGTCAGCCGTACCGAATCGCTCTCGATCCCGAACAGTGGTTTCAGATGCTGGAGGCCACCTCCGGCCAGCGTTACCCCGATCACCGCGCCGACCCCGCTAGCGATCATGATCCACCGATTTCGGCGGCCCCAGGAGTTCCGGCCGGGTGCCGTTCGGTCGATCGTACCCATGGACGCCCTTTCGCAGTGACAGCGCCCAGACTACGACTGCCCCAAGAGAATTGGGACTCTATTCACCGAACTACGAACCTTTCGCGGCCGTACCGCCCGATGCGATCCAGACGCGCGCGTGCGATTTTTACGCCATCCGCACCTGCTGACCCGAGTTCCCGAATCGACGAGCATCGAAGCGTGATCCGGCTCGGCTTCGGTCCAGCCCTGGGCGGGGTGCTGCGCAGCGCGGGTCGCGGGTTCGATTCCTGCCGGGAGCATCGCTCTGAGCCCACTCACCGCACGATGCACAAAACCTGCCGTGGCGAGTGTAGACATTCTCGAAGAAGAGGTATACAGTCGCTCTCGTTCCAGTTGAGAGATCAGATGGCCGGGCAGGTGAACTGCC
>JACIXH010000327.1 GCA_014360565.1 Nocardia sp. | reverse complement strand
ACCTTCGCCCTCGCCGGCGACGACGGCAAAAAGCGAGCTTTCGAGGTGCTGAACCGCCTGCGCATCATCGACATCTCCAACAACCTCGGCGACGCCAAAACAATGATCACCCACCCCGCCACCACCACCCACCGAGCCATGGGCCCGGAAGGCCGAGCGTCAATCGGCTTGTCCGACGGCGTGGTTCGCCTCTCGATCGGCCTCGAAGACCTCGAGGATCTCCTCGGCGACCTCGACCACGCGTTGCGCTAGCTCTCTGTTCGGTGTCGATGTCGGCCTTCCTCGGACAGGTCGACGCCCGGCTTGTCTGCGGTCGGGAACTGATGAGTCGATCTGGATAGCCCTGTCGGGCTTCCTGGCGATCAGTTGGACCGAATCTGTATCGAACCCTTTAAGAACCCTGAACTTCGGGAACAGGCTTGATGAAACATATAACGAGGATTATCGCCATCTCGGCTGCCGCTTCGTGGGTAACGTTGCTGGCCGGGTGCGGCACCAGTCAAGGTGCTGGTTCCGGTGGGACCACGACGGGGCCAGTCGGAGTCACTGAAGTGGAAATCTGCGAGCTCGGAGTTCGGCTGCTTCAGGATGTCTGGGGGGAACGCCGGGAAATCGCGAGAAAGCCAGTGTTGGGGATGGATCCCAACCGTATTCTCGGTTCCGGCGGAATGGGGCTGTCGTGCCAGATCGACAGGGGAGCGGATCTGTACGGCTATCTGCGTGTCAATCGTGTAGATCCGGGCGAGGCGGCTGACAAGGGGGAAAGGGAAGTCGTCGTCGAGGGGCACCGAGTCGAGGTTTCGTCATCGAACCTTATTCGCCCCCATTTCGAAGCCATTGTCGACGGTTGGCATGCGGAAATGGATGTTTCACTGGCCAACAGCTCCGAGACCTTCCAACCGCTGACCGAAGCGCAGGCGGCAGCTGGCTCGAAGGTGCTCGTAACGGTGCTGCAGCGGGCAGTCACGGGCTGAGGGAGCCCGCAAGCCGTGCAGGCGGTCGGCCAGATCGGTTACAGCATCGCCCCGGGCCGCTCGGCGGCGTAGAAGTGCCCGGGGCGCGTACCAGTTCGCGCGGCTGACTCAGCCCAGCGCGCGCAGGCGGGGGGCCAGGTCGCGCTTGAACAGGTCGAGGAAGCGGAGCTGGTCTTGTCCGGGGGCGTGGAAGACGAGGTGGTTGAGGCCTGCGTCGAGGTAGGGCTTGATCTTGGCGACGGCTTCGTCGGGGTCGCTGGCGACGATCCAGCGCTTGGCGACCTGTTCGATCGGGAGGGCGTCGGCGGCCTTCTCCATTTCGATCGGGTCGGTGATGTCGTGCTTCTGTTCGGGGGTCAGGGAGAGCGGGGCCCAGAAGCGGGTGTTGTGCAGTGCCAGTTCGGGATCGGTGTCGTAGGAGATCTTGATCTCGATCATCTTGTCGATATCGGCGACATTGCGTTCGACCTTCTCGGCGCCTTCGGCGACGGCGGGCAGCAGCTTCTCGGTGTAGAGGTCCATGCCCTTGCCCGAGGTGCAGATGAAACCATCGCCCGCGCGACCCGCGTAGCGGGCCACCACCGGGCCGCCGGCGGCGATGTAGACGGGGATTCCGCCCTTGGGAACGTCGTAGATGGAGGCGCCGACGGTGTGGTAGTACTCGCCCTCGAAATCGACGCGGTCGCCGGTCCACAGCTCGCGCATCATCTTCACCGCTTCACGCAGGCGGGCGAAGCGCTCTTTGAAATCGGGCCATTCGCCCTTGTAACCGGTGGCGATCTCGTTGAGCGCCTCGCCGGTGCCGACACCGAGCATGACCCGGCCGGGGTACAGGCAACCCATGGTGGCGAAGGCCTGCGCGATCACCGCCGGGTTGTAGCGGAAGGTGGGGGTGAGCACGGAGGTGCCGAGCTGGATGCGCTCGGTGCGCTCGCCGACGGCGGCCAGCCAAGCCAGCGAGAACGGGGCGTGACCGCCTTCGTGGCGCCACGGTTGGAAGTGGTCGCTCACGGTCGCGCTGTCGAGACCGTGCTGCTCGGCGGCGACGCCGAGTTCGACCAACTCTCGCGGCCCGAACTGCTCTGCCGATGCCTTGTACCCGAGCTTGAGCTCAACCATCCCAGCCACTCCTGTCGTCCGTTGACCCCTGCCACACGACACTAGCGCGCCCTCTGCCCTCCGCGCCCATGTCGTTTCGTCACCCATCACAGCGCGTTTTAGCGGACAATTAACTGGTGACCGCCAAAGATGAGCAGATCCTGTCGTACCTCACCGACATGGACGGCGTCCTGGTGCACGAGGACCAACTGATCCCCGGCGCCGACGAGTTCCTCGCCGAGCTGCGCGCGAACGAGATTCCGTTCCTGGTGCTGACCAACAATTCGATCCGTACCCCACGCGACCTGCAGGCGCGCCTGCGCCACATCGGTCTCGACATTCCCGAGGAGTCGATCTGGACCTCGGCGCTGGCCACGGCGACCTTCCTCGACGACCAGCGTCCCAACGGCACCGCGTATGTGGTCGGCGAATCGGGCCTCACCACCGCGCTGCACGAGATCGGCTACGTGCTCACCGACAGCGATCCCGACTACGTGGTGCTCGGCGAGACCCGCACGTACTCCTTCGAGGCGATCACCACCGCCATCCGCCTGGTGGACAGGGGCGCGAAGTTCATCGCCACCAACCCCGACGCCACCGGCCCCTCGCGCGACGGCGTGCTGCCGGCCACCGGTTCGGTCGCGGCGCTGATCACCAGGGCCACCGGTAAGGACCCGTACTACGTGGGCAAGCCGAATCCGCTGATGATGCGTTCGGCGCTGCGCCGGATCGGCGCGCACTCGCAGTCGACGGTGATGATCGGCGACCGGATGGACACCGACGTGATCGCCGGGCTGGAGGCAGGACTGCGCACCGTGCTGGTGACCTCGGGCATATCGTCGAAGGCCTCGCTGGAGGCCTACCCCTTCCGTCCGACCGCGGTGGTCGCCTCGGTCGCGGACCTGGTCGGCCGCACCCGCGACCCCTTCACCGACTGAGTACTGGTCGGCTGATCACCAGGCCATGAGGGATTTTGCCTCTCGGGCGATGTCTCCCTGACGGCCTGGTGATCGAGTGTCCGAGTAGGTATCGGAATACGTGCGCGGGTTGTGTGGTTATAGTTTCCATGGCAACCAAAGGAGGGCCCGTGCAGTTCGGAATCTTCAGCGTCGGCGATGTGACCGCCGACCCCACCACCGGCCGCACCCCCACCGAGGCCGAGCGGATCAAGGCAATGGTCGCGATCGCGCAGAAGGCCGAGGAGGTGGGGCTGGACGTGTTCGCCACGGGCGAGCACCACAATCGCCCCTTCGTGCCGTCATCGCCGACCACGATGCTCGGCTACATCGCGGGCCGCACCGACAAGATCGTGCTGTCCACCGCGACCACGCTGATCACCACGAACGACCCGGTCAAGATCGCCGAGGACTTCGCGATGCTGCAGCACCTGGCCGACGGCCGGGTCGACCTGATGCTCGGCCGCGGCAACACCGGCCCGGTCTACCCGTGGTTCGGCAAGGACATCCGCGACGGCATCCCGCTCGCCATCGAGAACTATCAGCTGCTGCGCTGGCTGTGGCGCGAAGACGTCGTGGACTGGGAAGGCAAATTCCGCACGCCGCTGCAGTCGTTCACCTCGACGCCGCGTCCGCTCGACGACGTGCCGCCGTTCGTTTGGCACGGGTCGATCCGCAGCCCGGAGATCGCCGAGCAGGCCGCGTACTACGGTGACGGCTTCTTCGCCAACCACATCTTCTGGCCGACCGACCACTTCAAGCGGCTGATCGACCTGTACCGCCGTCGCTACGAGCACTACGGCCACGGCAGCGCCGACCAGGCGATCGTCGGACTCGGCGGGCAGGTGTTCCTGCGCAAGAACTCGCAGGACGCGGTGCGCGAATTCCGTCCCTACTTCGACAACGCGCCCGTCTACGGGCACGGACCGTCGCTGGAGGAGTTCACCGAGCAGACTCCGCTCACCGTGGGCAGCCCGGAGCAGGTCATCGAGAAGACGCTCACCTTCCGTGAGCACTTCGGCGACTACCAGCGCCAGCTGTTCCTGGTCGACCACGCCGGGTTGCCGTTGAAGACGGTGCTCGAACAGCTGGACCTGCTCGGCGAGGAAGTGATTCCGGTGCTGCGCAAGGAATTCGCGGCCCGGCGTCCCGCACATGTGCCTGCGGCGCCGACGCACGCATCGCTGCTGGCCGCGCGAACGAAGGAGTTGACCGCATGACCACACGCATCGCCGTGGTGTCGGCCGGGCTGTCGCAGCCCTCGTCCACGCGTTTGCTGGCCGACCGGCTCGCCGCCGCGACGGCACGGGAACTGGGCGGCGAGGCCGAGCTGGACTTCATCGACCTGCGCGATCACGCCCGCGAGCTCGCCGACAACCTGCTCACCGGGTTCCCCGCCCCGTCGCTGCGGGCGGCGATCGACAAGGTCGTCACCGCCGACGGTCTGATCGCCGTCACGCCGATCTTCAGCGCGTCCTACAGCGGACTGTTCAAGTCGTTCTTCGATGTGCTGGAACCGGATTCGCTGGCAGGCCTGCCGGTACTGACCGGCGCCACCGGCGGCACCGAACGGCATTCCCTGGCACTCGAGCACGCGGTGCGCCCGCTGTTCGCCTACCTGCGCTCGATCGTCGTTCCGACCGCGGTCTACGCCGCATCGGCAGATTGGGGCGCGCACGGCGCCGACCAGGCGCTGAACAACCGAATAGACCGTGCGGCCGCCGAATTCAGCGCCTTGCTGCTCGGTAGAACCGCTACCCGACCCACCGACCCCTATCTCGACACGACCCCGTTCGAAGACCTACTCGCAGCAAATCTCTCCCACTGATCCACACCTATCCACAAGGAGCACACATGACCACCGCCATCGCCAAGGGACTCACCGCAGGCACCTGGGCCATCGACCCCACCCACTCCACCGTCGGCTTCGCCGTACGCCACCTGATGGTGAGCAAGGTCCGCGGCCGTTTCACCGACTTCGACGGCACGCTCGTGATCGCCGAGGACGGCACCGCCACCGCGAACGCCGAGATCCGCGTCGACTCGCTCACCACCGACAACGCCCAGCGTGACGGGCACCTGCGCACCGCCGACTTCTTCCACGCCGAGCAGTTCCCGCTGATGAGCTTCAAGTCCACCGCTTTCCGTGGCGAGGGCACCGACTTCGTCGTCGACGGTGAGTTCACCGTGCGCGGCAACACCAAGCCGGTCACCCTCGAGGTCGAGTTCCTCGGCGTCAGCCCGGGCATGGGCAACGGCCCCGTCGCCGGCTTCGAAGCCAAGACCGTGGTCTCGCGTCGTGACTTCGGCCTCGACATCGACATGCCGCTGGCCGACGGTGGCGCCGTGATCGGCGACAAGATCACCCTCACCCTCGAGATCGAGGCCGTGCTCCAGAGCTGAGCCCGTACCGACTCGACGCCCTCATCACCTCATCCGGTGGTGGGGGCGTTGTGGCGTTCGTCGTCGGTGATCGCGGTCAGTGCCGTGGAGAGCCTGGTCAGCGCCGCGACGACGGCCGTGAACTGCTCAGCGCCCAGTTCTTCGGCGAGCCGATGGGCGATCGCCGCGTGCTGAGGGTCGATCTGGCGCACCGCCGCACGACCGATCTCTGTCGCGGCGACCAGTTTGGCGCGCCGATGCGCCGGATTCGGGCGGTATTCGCAGAGGCCGTCGCCCACCAGCAGGTCGGCGACGCGCTGGACGCTTTGACGCGTGATGCCCATCGCGCGGGCGATCGCCGCGACCGACAGCGGTTCGGTGAGGACCGCGCCGAGTACCTGCCAGCGGGCGGCGGTGAGACCGGCGGGCGCGGCCAATTCCTCGGCAATGGCGAGGAATTCGCCGTTGAGGCGGAACGAGGTGATGGCGGCGGTCGAGAAGAGGTCTTGTT
>JACIXH010000326.1 GCA_014360565.1 Nocardia sp. | reverse complement strand
TGGCGGTGCCGACCGTGCCGCCCGAGCAGTGCAGCGGCACGATATTCGATGTCATGGCGCCGCATTCACGCAACGCGGCGACGGTGCGCGCGGTGACCGGCAGGCTCAACGCCACCGACTCGGTGTCGGTCAGCCTGCCGAGGAACGCGGCGAACGCCGCCACCAGCACTGGCGCGTAGCCGGGGAAGTCAGCTCGCGTCGTCAGCCGCTCGACCAGCGATTGCCCCAGCTCGGCGCGGGCGTGGATCGGCAGCGGATCGGGAGCACCGGGTCCGGCTGCGAGGGTGACCGGGGCAGGCAGCGCGGCGAGCTGCTCGCGCCAGTACTCGCGGTCGGTTCCGTGTCGCCGCGAGCCCAGGTAGCTCTCCTCCGCGGCGGTGAGCACAGCCGTCGAATCGACTGCGGCCGAAGGTAGTTCGTCCCCCGCCAGCAGGGCCGTGTAGTGACCGCTGAGCAGGTGCTGCATGCGGACGCCACCGAAGCCGTCGAGCGCCAAGTGATGGGCCCGGGTATAGAGCAGGTGACGCTCCGAGTTCAGCCGCAGGACCGTGGTCACGATGGGTGGATCGGTGATCAGATCGAACGGCGCGCACTGATCGGCCCGCATCCAGGCTCGGGCAGCCGCTTCCGGATCGGAGTCCCGGCTGCAGTCGACGACGGCGATGTGGTCGTCGATGTCATCATCGTGCACCTGTCCCGGCTGCCCGTCGACGAGGGTGAAGCGCACATAGGCGCCCAGATCGCGCGCGGCCAGATGGACCGCGCGGCGATATGCCACGAGGTCGAGTGGTCCGCGCAGATCGACATACTGGGCGATGGTCAGCGGCACCGGTCCGAGCAATTGCTGTGCGAACCACACCTCGCGTTGTGCCGCGGTGAGCGGACGGACAGCAGGGATCGAACCGTGGGGAATCATGGTGCCTCAGAAGCTGGGAGCGAAGGGGAAAGACAGCGCCGTACCGTCGGCCGGGTGCTGTGGAACCGGAACTCAGGCGGGAGCGTCGGTGAGATAGCCACCGCGAGCGAAGAATTCGGCACCGTCGTGCTCGGTGCCCGCCGCGCTACGGACGCGGGTGATCACCAGCGCGTGGTTGCCGCCACGGTGCGGCTGGGCACCACACACGACTGCGCCGCCACCTTCCTGAACGATCACTCGGCCCGCGCTGCCGCCGTAGCGCGCCTCGGAGATCGCCGCGTCGAGAATCTCGATCCGCTCGCCGCGGTAGTAGGAATAGGCGCGCGGATACGGCGCGGACAGCGCCCGCACGAACCGCTCCGATTCGGCCGCGTCCAGCGACCAGTCGACCCGGCTGTCGCGATCGGACCGCTTGTGGAAGTAGGTGCGCTCGGCCTTGTTCTGCGGCGTCCATATCGCGGTGCCGTTCTCTAGTGCCGCGAGAGCTTCGTGCACCGCACCGGGAATCAACTCCATGCCGGCGAGGACGAGCTCGGTGCCGGTGGCGCCGGGCGGGATCGGCAGGCGCTTCTGGACCAGGATGTCACCGGTGTCGAGCTGTTCGTCCATCCGGTGCACGGTGAGGCCGAATTCCTCGGCGCCGCTGATCAGCGCCCACAGCACCGGCGAGAACCCGGTGAATTTCGGCAGCAGGGAATCGTGCAGGTTCAGGGTGCCGTGGGGCGGCATGTCGTACAGCTCGGCGGGCATCCAGGTGTACCAGCTGTTGACCACGATCACATCGGGTTCGGCACGCTTGACGAGATCGATGGTCTCGGCGTCGGCACGTTCGGTGAGGTGCACCGGAATGCCGTGTGCGGTGGCCAGTTCCTCGACCGAGTCGTTCCAAATCGCCTTGTAGGCGGAGTTCGCGGCCGGGTGGGTGACCGCGAGTACGACTTCGTGCTCCGAGTCGATCAGAGCCTGGAGGGTCTTGCGACCCCAGGTTTGGAAACCGAACGACACGATGCGCATGGAACTACCTACTTTCATGTATGTTTAGGCTTACCTTACATGCAGCAGGATATGTTTGTGTGCGGGGCTGAGACGGCTCCAGTTGGTGGGCAGACAGTCGTCGAGTGCGGTTCAGAGGACGGGGATGTCGGGTGGGATCTGCAGTGCGATCGTGACCAAGGTGTGGACCCGGCCCGCGATGACGGCGAGCAGTCCTTGCAGCGCGGTCGGTGCGACGTCGACAGCGGCCTGCAGCGTTTTCAGGTCGTCGTCGAGGCGTGCCAGGCTCGTGGCGATCTCGCCCGCGTCACCGGCGAAGGCGGTCGCGATCTCCTCGAGTGAGATCCCTTGGGACTCCAGTTTTTTGATCAGTCCGATGCGTTCGGCGTCCGCGGGATCGTAGAGGCGATAGTTCGCGGCGCTACGCTCGACAGGGGCCAACAGGCCGAGGTTGGTGTAGTAGTCGACAGTGCGGATGCTGACCTCGGCGCGGGAGGCCAGTTCGCCGATGCGGATCGGCTGTTCAGTCATCGGATTCCTCCTTACGCGCGGGTCTTCTCACTCAGACCATACAGTGCTACGTGCTACTGTGGCTTGCATGCCTGATGGTGAAGTTGACGACGAAGGTCCGTCTCGATTGCCCCGCGCTATGGCGAGCATCCAGCTGCTCGGTGACGGGGTGAGGATGTGCTGACCGCGTTGAGCGTGGTCCTCGGAGTGGTTGTTGTTCTGTTGATTACCGCGGTGACCGGGTATTTCGTTGCCCAGGAATTCGCCTATATGGCGGTGGACCGGTCGCGACTGGCCGCGCAGGCCGAAGCCGGTGATACGGCGGCGGGCCGGGCGCTGGCGGTGACCCGGCGGACCTCGTTCATGCTCTCGGGTGCCCAGCTGGGCATCACGGTCACCGGGCTGCTCGTCGGTTATGTGGCCGAACCGCTCATCGGTCGCGGTCTCGGTGAAATGCTCGGCGGCATCGGCATTCCGACCGCGGTCGGAATCGGTGTCGGCACGGTGCTGGCGATCGCGTTCTCGACACTGGTGCAGATGTTGTTCGGTGAGTTGTTCCCGAAGAATCTCGCCATCGCCCGCCCCGAACCTGTCGCGCGCTGGCTGGCGCGCTCGACCACGTGGTATCTGCGCGTATTCGGTTGGCTGATCTGGCTTTTCGACCAATCGTCGAATCTGCTGTTGCGGGCGCTGCGCATCGAGCCGGTGCACGATGTGGAGCATTCGGCGACACCGCGCGACCTCGAACACATCGTCGCCGCCTCGCGTGACGCGGGCGAGTTGCCACATGAGCTGTCCACGTTGCTGGACCGGATTCTCGATTTCCCTTCCGCCACTGCCGAACACGCCATGATCCCGCGCTCCCAGGTCGACCTGGTCCAGGTCGGGGACCCGGTCGCCGACGTCGTGGCCAAAATGAGCACCGGACACACCCGCTACCCGGTCGTCGGCCGTTCCAGCGACGACTTCCTCGGCATCATCGAACTGCACGATCTGCTCGGCGGCGAACCCACCGGAACCGCCGGGGACCACCTGCGGCCGGCGGTTCTGGTGCCGGCGTCGTTGGCGCTGCCCGAGGTCGTCGCCCGGCTCGGCATCGCGAAACAGGAGATGGCACTGGTCGTCGACGAGTACGGCGGCTTCGCCGGGATCGTGACGGTCGAAGACATCGCCGAGGAACTCGTGGGCGAGATCGCCGACGAACACGACTCGGGGACGACCCCGGAAATCGTTGCGCAAGAGGGTGGTTGGTTCATGCCCGGCACTGTGCACCTCGACGAGGTGGAGCGGGTGATCGGTGTGGACCTGCCCGCCGGAGACTACGAGACCATCGCCGGCTTGGTCATCAACGCCTTCGGGGGACTGCCACAGGTAGGTAGCCGAGTCCGGATCGCGTTGCCGCGCAGCGGTTCCGATTACATCGCCGAGCGTCCAGGTCCGGCTCGCACAGTGGAGGCGCAGGTCAGAGCGATCGGCAAGCATGTGCCGTCCTCGGTGTGGTTGACCGTGCGTACCGAGCAGGCAGGAGACAACGATGAGTAACCCGTGGGTGGTCATCGCTGTCACGATCGTCCTGATCGCTTCGAGTGCGTTCTTCGTCGCAGTCGAGTTCGCGCTGATCGCGGCACGACGGCACCGGCTCGAGGACGCGGCCCACAGCAGTCGCGCCGCACGAGCGGCGTTGCGCAGTTCAGCGGAGTTGCCGGTGCTGCTTGCGGGTTCGCAGTTGGGCATCACGGTGTGCACGCTGGCTATGGGCGCGGTCACCAAACCTGCTGTGCACCATTGGATCACCCCTCTCGTCGAGAAACTGGGCGCACCGCTGTGGTTCGCCGACGTGGCCGGGTTCGGGCTGGCGCTGATCGTGGTGACGTTCCTGCACCTGGTGGTCGGTGAGATGGCGCCCAAGTCGTGGGCCATCGCGCATCCGGAGAAATCGGCGACCATGCTGGCGATTCCGATGCGCGCGTTCATGACGGTGGCGCGTCCGCTGCTGACCGCGTTGAACGGTGCCGCCAACTGGTGTCTGCGCAAGGTCGGGGTCGCACCGGTCGACGAGGTCGACTCGGGTCAGGACTCGGCCGCGCTGCGCCACCTCGTCGAACATTCCGCGACCGCGGGCACCCTCGATGAGCGCTACCACGGAAACCTCACCAGTGCACTGGAACTCGAACGACTCACCGTCGGTGACATCACCGCGCCCAACCCCACGCCGAGCGCAGTCGCCCCCACCGCCGACATCGGTGACATCCAAGATATGTCGCGGGAGACCGGGCACCTGCGGTTGTTGGTGTGTGACGGCGACGACGTAGTGGGCGTGGTTCACGTGCGTGACAGTCTCACCGCCCTACCGAATACCACCGCGGCCGAGTTGATGCGCCCGGTGCTGCGGTTCGCCTCGAACACCCCGGTGTACGAGGCGCTGCACGTCATGCGCGAATCCCGCAGCCACCTCGCGTTGGTCACCACCGCAGACGCCGGGACGGTGATCGTGGGGTTGCTCACCATCACCGATGTGCTGCAACGCCTACTTCCCGCGGCCGCGGGAAGCAAGACCTCAACCTGATCTCACGACCACCGAACAAGCTGTCGGTGGCACAAGCAGTTTCACACAACAACGAAGGGACTAATCATGGGTGTCAGTCTGGCAAAGGGCGGCAACGTGTCGCTGTCGAAGCAGGCGCCGAACCTGACCGCGGTCGCGGTGGGTCTGGGATGGGACGTGCGCTCGACCACGGGAACCGATTTCGACCTCGACGCCAGCGCGCTGGTGACCGGGCCCGAGCAGAAGGTGCTCTCCGACGGGCACTTCGTGTTCTACAACAACCTGCGCTCGCCGGAAGGCAGCGTCGAACACACCGGTGACAACCTCACCGGCGAGGGCGACGGCGACGACGAGGTGATCAATGTCGATCTGGCCGCCACGCCGCCGACGATCACCAACATCTTCTTCCCCGTCTCCATCCACGACGCGCAGGCCCGCTCGCAGTCTTTCGGGCAGGTCCGCAACGCCTACATTCGCGTCGTCGACCGCGCCACCGGCGCGGAGTTGGCTCGCTACGACCTCACCGAGGACGCCTCGAGCGAGACCGCGATGGTCTTCGGCGAGCTCTACCGCGCCGGTGCGGAGTGGAAGTTCCGTGCGGTCGGTCAGGGTTATGCCTCCGGTCTGGCCGGTATCGCCCGTGACTACGGCGTCAACCTCTGACACGCGAATGAGCGACGAAGATGTCGTCGTGCCGACCCGGCTCGTGTGCGCTCAGCGCAGCAATCGTGGGCTGGTTCGCGCGGCCAACGAAGACAGCGTGCATGTTGGGGAGCGCGTGCTCGCGCTCGCCGACGGGATGGGTGGTCATGCGGCGGGCGAAGTCGCCTCGGCATTGATGATCGCCGCGCTGGCACCGCTCGATCAGGCAGCCGACGGAGATGTGCTGGCACGGCTGGAAAACGCGGTGCTGCAAGGCAATAGCGCCATCGCTGAACACGTCGGGCGCAGTACCGAGAC
>JACIXH010000325.1 GCA_014360565.1 Nocardia sp. | reverse complement strand
GGTATCAGCGACCAAGAGTACCGGCCCCGGGCCACCGGTTTTGCTGCTACCTGCCCTGCCTGTGGAAAACGACACAGGCTTGTCACCTGTGGATAACCACCGGATTCAGCTCCGATCGAACCAGGTGACCTGCGCGCCGCTGTCGAAATCCTTGCGTCGGGTCGGGGTGAAAAGTGTCGGTTTGAAGACGCCGGTGAACGCGGGGATGCCCTCGCCCGCGATGACCGGGTAGCTCTTGATGATCAGCTGGTCGATCTCGTCGAGGAGCTGTCCCGCCAGGTTCCCGCCGCCGCACAACCAGATGTCCAGACCGTCCTGCTGCTTGAGCTCGCGCACCAGTTCGACGGGGTCGCCGTTGACGATTTCGACGTTCGGATCCTCGACCGGGCCGATCGAGGAGGTGAAGACGTACTGCTTCATGTGCGAGAACGGGTTGACGATGCCCGCGTCATAGGCGGGCGCGTAGGTGCCGCGACCCATGAGCAGGGTGTCCCAGTTCTTGTTCGGTGTGTCGAGTGCCATCCCGAAGTGCGACCGCAGGTGGGCCGGGATCGCTTCGGGGAATTCCGGGTTCAGCCAGTCCGTGTACTCCTTCGGAATGGGGTAGAAGTCGTATTCACCGCCGGGACCTGCGATGTAACCGTCGAGGGAGACGCCGATGTAGTAGACAAGCTTTCGCATGGGGTTACCGCCTAAGTTGTTGTACTGTGTATGTAGTGGTTTAAACGTAGTACTACGAATGGAGTGGTGTCAAGTGCGAACTAATCCCGAACGACGACAAGCCCTGCTCGACGCGGCCATCGAGGTCCTCGCCGACGAGGGCGCCCGCGGCCTCACCTTCCGCGCGGTGGACAAACAAGCGGGGGTCCCGGCGGGCACGGCGTCGAACTACTTCGCCAATCGCGACGAGCTGCTCACCCAAGCCGGCGTCCGCTTCTACGAGGTGGTGCGGCCGAGCGAGGAGACGATGGCCCTGGTCAGCGACGGCCCGAAAGACATCGCGAACATCACCGCGCTGATGAAAGAGGTGGTCGGGCGCATCGAATCCCATCGCAAGGCCTATCTCGCGCTGCTCGAACTTCGCCTCGAGGCCACCCGCCGCCCAGAACTGCGCAAGGTGCTCACCGAACGGGTGCGCGCCGACATCGATTTCAACGTGCGCAACCACCTGGCATCCGGGCTACCCGGCGATGCGGAGTCGGTCCTGCTGCTCTATCTGGCACTCAACTGGCTCATCGTCGAACACCTCACACTGCCCGGAATCTTCACCGAGCAACAGAGCATGGAACTGATCGAAACCGCCGTCGAGCGTGTGATAAGCAGCTGACCCGGTCATTTGTCCAGACCATAGACGTGTTGACGATCACTAGTACGACTGTGCACAATCGGGCGCGAAAGCTGCGGGGGTTCGGAGGATAGACAAGATGCGCTCGAAGATCGACATCCGATTCACCGTTGACGCCGAGATCGACCAAGTGATGGACGCACTACTGGCCGTCGACCTGATGTCGGAGTGGTCGACCTCGCTCAGTGACGTCCGGGTGGGCCCGCGCGATGCCGACGGCAGGCCACGCCGGGTCTTCGCCACTGCCCACTTCATGGGCAACTCCGACGCCCAGGTGCTGGAATACTCCTGGGAGCAGTACCGATCGCAATGGCGAGTCGTCGACAGCAGTCGCGGTTCCAAGGGCGGCGGCTGGATCGAGCTGCTGGACACGCCCGAAGGCACCGAGGTCGACTACCACGTGGAGCTCTCGCTGCCACTGCCCATTCCGGGCATCCTGTTCAATCGCACGCTGCGCAAGTTGCACGACGAGACGGTCGCGAACTTCATCGACTTCGCCGAGCGGTTCCCCGGGATCGGGGGCTACGCGGTCGGCTAGTCGCGTCGAGCGCGAACCAGGCCGACGCGCTGCGTTGGTCGCGCACACTCTCCCCGCAGGTGCAACGATTATCGGCATGATCGGAACTAGACGGGCCCGGCTCCAATCGGTCGACGAAGAAGCCTCGGTCACTCAGCTCGAACTGTTCTTCGACCTGGTGCTCGTTTTCGCCTTGACCATGGTCACCGCATTGGCGGCCGATGACCCCACCCCGGCGAATCTCCTGCGGGCGGGCCTCGTCCTCGCCCTGATGTGGTGGGTGTGGATCGCCTATTCGTGGGTCGGCAATGTGGTGCGCGCCGACGAGGGCATCGCGCGATTGGCGATGTTCGTCGCGATGGGCGGCACGTTCATCGCCGCGCTCACGATTCCCGAAGCGTTCACCGATCTGCCCGGCGGCTGGTTCGGTCCGCTCGTGTTCGCCATCGCCTACCTGGTGGTGCGCCTGGTGCACGTGGCCATCTTCTGGACGATCAGTGCCGAGGACCCACAGCTGCGCGGCCAGTTGCTGCGCTGGTCGCTCGGCTCGATCACCCTCGGCACCACCCTGCTCGTCGTGGCCGCGATGACCACCGGCACCGTGCAGATCCTGCTCTGGCTCGCCGCGATCACCGGTGACATGCTGTGGACCTGGGCGGCGGGCACCGACTGGCGGCTGAACTCGGCCAGTCATTTCGCCGAACGACACGGGCTCATCATCATCGTCGCGCTCGGCGAATCGATCGTCTCGATCGGTATCGGGGTGGCCGGTCTGCCGATCTCGTGGCCGATCGTGCTCGCCTCGATGCTCGGCCTGGTGGTGTCGGGTCTGCTGTGGTGGCTCTACTTCGACGTCGCGGCGATCACGATCGAACACGCGCTGAAGCAGGCCAAGGGGGCACGCCGGGTCAAGCTCGCCCAGATCTGCTACACCTACGGGCACTTCCCGATGATCGCGGGCGTGATCGCGCTCTCGCTCGGCCTGAAGAAGGTGCTCTACTACGTCGGCGACTCCTCGCATCACGCCCTGACCGACGCGCTGCACGGCATCCCGCTCGCTGCGCTGTTCGTCGGACCCGCCGTTTTCCTGCTCGCGCTCGTCGGTACGAAGTACTACGCGACGAAATCGCTGTCACCTGCCCGGATTGTGAGCGCTGCCCTGCTGCTCGTACTGATCCCGGTGGCCACCCACCTGCCCGCGCTGGCCGCGTTGGCCCTGCTGTGCGCGGTACTCGCGGCCCTGACGATCTGGGAAACCGTGCGCTTCGCCGAACCGCGCGACCAGATCAGACACGCTTGACCTGACCGAGGTGGTGACGCACGCCGTGCTCGGTAGGCGTCACCCCGCGCTGTGAGGGCGGCACTCGCACCCCGGCGCGCACGGCGTCATTGATCTGGTCGAGGTTCTCGCGCAGCATGTCGGCAACGAGTTCGTCGGTGCGCGGGTCGTCGAGCAGCTGGCGCAGCATGCGGTAGACCGTGTCGGCGACGAGCCGGATGATGTCGTCGTGGAACGGGACGTAGCGCAGTTTGCCGGTCTGCGGGTCGTTCTTGATCAGGTCCATGATCAGTCGGTCGACCTCGGCGTGGTTCTCCTCCAGCGCGGCCGCGATGTTCTGCGTGTAGTGGCCTGCGCGCAAAACTTTGGAGACCTCGTCGAGGATCGCGATCGTCATCGGGCGCTTGATGACGTCGACGATCGTGCCGACGAACCGGTTGACGATCGTCGCGGTGACCCGCTCGCCCAGCGCCCGGTCGGCGACCCGGCCGAGCCGGATCAAAATCACCACGATGCGCAGCAGCCGGAACCCGCGGAACAGCGGACTGGTCACCGGGATCATGCCGAGCACTTCGTACCAGTAGATGAACGGGAACGACCACGGCCAGCCCGCCCGCCGCCACCGCCACAGGAATTCGACGGCGAAAACCGCGCAGATCGAGGTGTCGACGATAACGATCGTGTGGTAGGTCGCCCCGCTGACCTCGAAGAAGGTGATCCACGCGACCAGCACCACCGAGATGATCGCCAGGATCAGCATGAAGATGTCGGTGCGCAAGGTGGGCGTTTTCGAGCGCACGTCCGGCAGGGCCTCGACCCGTTCGATCCCCGGTGAAGCCAACTGGTCGCTCCTGAGTCTGTTGGCGGCTGACGCCGCGAGTTCGGGGCCTCGTAACCCTTCGATCTTTCCCACGCTAATTGGTCGACCGGCGCCGCGAGGGGAGTTGCGGACGCCGGTCGGTGGCGTGTTCAGCCGCGGAGGACCGCTTCGATGTTGCGTTCGGCGAGTGCGGTGATGGTCAGCGAGGGATTGACCGTGGCGGTGCTGCCGGGGATCGCGGCACCGTCCATCACGTAGAGGCCGGGAAGTCCGTGGACCCGGCCGAAGGCGTCGGTGGCCTTGCCGAGGACCGCGCCGCCGAGCGGGTGCGCGGTGAACTGCGCATTGGCGTCGTAGCCGAGCGCACCGTATTCGGCGATCGCGCCTGCGCGTTCGGCGACCCGACGATCGACCGCGCGGGCCGCCCCGGCGACGGCCTCCTGGGTGCCCGCCGACCAGTTCAGCCCGACCCCGCCCGTCGCCGCGTGGTAGCCGAAGCGGGCGCGCGTCGGGTCCAGGACCATGCCGAGCGAGGCGAGCGCGCCGGTCTCGAACGGGATGCCGGGGATGTACCAGTTCTCGAGGGTGAGCGGGACGCCGGACTCGTCGTAGATCCGGCTGGCGCTCGGCACACCCTGGCCGTGACCTGCGATGGCGCTCGCACCGCGGGCGAGCACCACGTCACCGTTGGTCCCGAAGCCGTCACCGATGTGCTCGTTGAGATTGGGCAGCGTGCCGGTGGCCTGCGCCCGGACCAGTAGCTCCGAGGTGCCGATCGAACCGGCTCCGAGGAACAGCTTGTCGCAGGTCAGGTTGCGGGTGCTCAGTACCTGACCGGTCGGGGTCAGCTTCGACACCGCGACCACGAACTTGCCGTTCGCATCCTGGGCGATGGCGTCGACCCGGTGAGCGGGGTACACCTGGGACCTACCGGTCTCGCGGGCGTAGCGCAGGTAGTTCTGGTTGAGATCGAACTTGGCGCCGTTGGAGTTGCCCAGGTTCGAGCGGGCCGAGGTGGCCGAGGCCCGCGAGGTTCCCGCGAGCTCGCTGCGCAGCACGTCCCAGGTGAAGATCGAATCGTTGGGCAGCGGCTGGTAGCCGGCCGCGCGCACCTGCTCGTCCCAGGCGCGGGAGTGCGCGAACGGCGAGGAGTGGTAGATGTCGGCGGGCATCGTGTCCAGCCGCAACATCTGGCGCACCCGGGGGTAGTAGACGCGTTCCAGCTCGCCGAAGTCGACCACTCCGCCGAAGACCTGGTCGAACAGCCTGCGTTCCGGCGCCACCATCGCCCCGGTGAAGATCACCGATCCGCCGCCGACCGCTGCGGCCCGCCACACGTCGATCCCCGAATATTCGGTCACATCCAGCACGCCGCCGAAAGCGCTGAAACTCATCGGCACCTTGGTGACCCCGGTGAAGCTGGTGCGATGCCAGAAGCCGCGACCGTCGGGCAGATCGTCGCCGGTGAAGATCTCGCGCCACGGGTCGTTCGGCCAGTGCGAACCGCGCTCAAGCACGGTGTTGGTGATCCCGGCCTCGGCCAGGCGCAGCGCGGTGACCGCGGCGCCGAAGCCGGATCCAATGACGATGGCCTGCGTGTGCGCGGGCGCGTCCGGGATCGGCGCGAAGATCTCCGGCACCCAGGACTGGAACATCGCCTCGCGCGGATCCGCCGAAGCGGGGGCGTTCGTCAGCGCCGTTCCCGCGACACCGGCGATCCCCGCCAGTCCCGCCGCCTTGAAAAAGGCACGTCTGTGCACCAGGCCACCTCCCTCATCACGCATGGCCGACGCGAAGAATACCCCCAAACACGACGAATCGCCCGCTAGTACCCACATTTGTCGCATGTCACCACGGCCGCGCCGGGCGATGCGGACAGTCAGCTGGTGAGCAGGCGGATCACCGCGATCGTGCCGACGACGACGATCACCCCTCTGAGGACATTCGGCGGTAACTTGCGCCCGACT
>JACIXH010000324.1 GCA_014360565.1 Nocardia sp. | reverse complement strand
GGGCTGCTCGTCGCCACCCTCGGCGACCGGGCCGGACTGCCGATCGTGCCCGTCACCGCGCTGCCCGCGTGGGTCGGCCCGCTGGACGTGGTGCTGGTGGCAGGCGACGACGCGGGCGATCCGCGACTGATCGACGCCGTCGACCGCGCCCTGCGCCGTAGCGCCGAGGTGGTGATCGCCGCACCCAACGAGGGTCCGTTGCGCGCGGTCGCCGCCGGTCGCGCGATCGTGCTCGAACCGCGGGTGCCCGTGCTCGACCACAACCGCCTGTTGCGTTTCCTCGCCGTCGGGATCGCGGTGTTGCGTGGTGTCGATGCCCAGCGCAGCGGCCGGGCCACGCCCGATCTCACCGCGCTGGCCGACATGCTCGACGCCGAAGCCCTGCGCGACGGACCGACCAACGAGGTCTTCCACAATCCCGCCAAAACGCTCGCCGCGCGCATGCACGGCGTCGGGATCGTCCTCGCGGGCGACTCGCCCGCCGCGGTGGAGCTGGCCGGGCACGGCGCCGAGGTGCTGCTGCAGTCGGCGGGCAGGCTGGCGTCGGCCGCCGATCTCGCCGACGCGGTCGCCGCGGTCGGGCGGCTGGCCGCGAGCACCGGCGGCACCGCACCCGGCTTCGACCCGCTGTTCCACGACGAGGAACTCGACGGGCCCGCACCGGTCGACCGGGTGCGGGTGCTGGCCTTGAGCGTGCATCCCGATCAGGCCGCCGTCCGGCGCAAGCTCGCGGTCTTCGAAGGCGCGGGCGCGGGCATGGTCGACGCAGATCTGGTTCATGCCGATGTCGACGTGCTGCAATCGCAGCTGGCCGACCCTCGCGCCGCGTCCGCGATCGAGGCAACGGCTGTTGATTCCGCGGCTGGAGGCGGACACGGCAGCGAACTCGAGCAGCTGGCCGTGCTCGCACTGCGGCTGGACATGGCCGCGGCCTATCTCCGGCTGACCGGTGCGCGCAGCACCGCCGCGCCCGAACCGGATCGATACGACGGGGGACGCTACTAGTGCAGGAACTCGTTGGTGCGCTGCGTTCTTACGCTTGGGGGTCGCGCACCGCGCTCGCTCAGCTGTGCGGACGACCGGTGCCATCGGCCCACCCCGAAGCCGAACTCTGGTTCGGCGCCCACCCGGCCGATCCCGCGCACGTGAAATCCGACGCGGGCAAACGCTCACTGCTCGCGGTGCTCACCGACGATCCGGCGGGCGAATTGGGCGCGGTGGCCGACACTTTCGGCTCCCGGCTGCCGTTCCTGCTGAAAATCCTCGCCGCCGAGGAGCCGCTGTCGCTGCAGGCACACCCCAGTTCGGCGCAGGCGCGAGCCGGTTTCGAGTGGGAGAACCGCACCGGCGTCGCCCTGGATTCGCCGCTGCGCAACTACCGCGACGACAGCCACAAGCCCGAACTGGTTGTCGCACTGGAACGTTTCGAGGCGCTGGCCGGGTTCCGCGACCCGCACCGCACCGTCGATCTGTTGCGCGCGCTCGACGTGCCCGGCCTCAACATCTATGCCGAACTACTTGCCGCCCAGCCCGACTCGGCCGGGCTGCGCACGCTGTTCACCACCTGGATCACCCTGCCGCCCGCCGCCTTGTCGAAGCTGCTGCCCACGGTGCTGGAGGGGTGCGTGCAGTACCTGTCCGGCAAGGGTCCGCGCGAGTTCGCCGCCGAAATGCGCACCGCGCTCGAACTCGCCGAGGTCTACCCCGGTGACGCGGGTGTCCTCGCCGCGCTGCTGCTCAACCGGCTGACCCTGGAACCGGGTCAGGCGCTGTTCCTCGCGGCCGGCAATCTGCACGCCTACCTGCGTGGGGTCGGGGTGGAGATCATGGCCAACTCCGACAACGTCTTGCGTGGCGGGCTCACCCCCAAGCATGTCGATGTGCCCGAACTGCTGCGGGTGCTGGACTTCGAGCCGATCGACCTGCCGGTGATCGAACCCGAGCCCGGCGACGACGGCGGCATCCGGTATCGCACGCCCGCACCGGAATTCGCACTGTGCCGCTTCGACCTCGTGGCCGACGCCGAGCCGGTGGTGCTCGCCGACGCCGGACCGGGCATCGTGCTGTGCACCGCGGGCACGGTCGAGCTGTCCGAGAACGGGCGCTCTCTGGTCGTCGAACGTGGCAGCGCGGCCTGGATCTCGGCCGCCGACAGCGATATCAAGGCGCGCGCGCTGCGCGGCCCCGCCCAGCTGTTCAGCGCCTGCGTCGGCAAGGGCGACTGAGTCTTCGCCCAGCCGCTCGCAACAAATGACCGCTTCGCGCCGGTACCCCATTAGGCTGTGCGAGTCGTGTTCAGTGAACAGAAGGGCGGGCCGGCATGTCGGCTTCTGGTGGCAAAAAGGCGATCCTCGCGGCGTTGACGGCCAATGCGGGGATCGCGGTGGCGAAGTTCATCGGCGCGTTCATCACGGGGTCGGCGTCGATGATGGCGGAGGGCGTGCACTCGGTCGCCGACACCTCGAACCAGGGGCTGCTGCTGTTCGGGCAGCGCGCCGCCGCCAAGGACGCCGACGAACTGCACCAGTTCGGGTACGGCCGCAACCGCTACTTCTACTCGTTCGTCGTGGCGCTGGTGCTGTTCACCCTCGGCTCGGTGTTCGCGATCTACGAAGGCATCCACAAGGTTCAGCATCCCGAGGAACTGAATCAGCCGATGGTCGCGGTCGTGATCTTGGTGATCGCGATCGGGCTGGAGACCTACAGCTTCCTCACCGCCGTGCGCGAATCCAGACCGCTCAAGGGCAACGCAAGTTGGTGGCAGTTCATCCGCAATTCGCGCAGCCCCGAGCTGCCGGTGGTGCTGCTCGAAGACGCGGGCGCGCTCATCGGTCTGGTGTTGGCCCTCGGCGGCGTCGGCCTGACCATGATCACCGGCGACCCGATCTTCGACGGCATCGGCACCCTGTCCATCGGCGTCCTGCTCGGCATCATCGCGATCGTGCTGATCATCGAGATGAAGAGCTTGCTCATCGGCGAAGGTGCCACCGCGGAACAGGGCCGCGCCATCCGCGAGAATCTGGTCGACGGCACCAAGATCACTTCGCTGATCCACCTCAAGACCCAGTACATGGGTCCGGACGAAATGCTGGTCGCCGCCAAGGTCGCCCTCGCACCGAACCTCGGCATCGCCGATGTCGCCGAGGCGATCGATGCCGCCGAAATGCGTGTGCGCACCGCGGTACCCACCGCCCGCCTCATCTATCTCGAACCCGACCTCTATCGAGTCAAGTAGGGGCCTGCTGTATCAGCCGGCCACCGGTGCCGCCGTTCTCAGTGCCGACGACACGGTGCTGAGGCCGGGGTGTGGCCCGGTGTCGGCGGTAGCGTTCCGGTATGGCCGAGCAGGGTGAAGACAGCAAGATCGCGATCCTCGCCGCGCTCGGGGCGAACGCGGGCATCATGGTCGCCAAATTCATCGGTGCGTTCATCACCGGTTCGTCGGCGATGCTGGCCGAGGCGGTGCACTCGGTAGCCGATACCGGCAACGAGGCGCTGCTGCTGGTGGGGCGCAATCGGGCCGGCCAGCCGGCGGACACGCTGCACCCCTTCGGGTATTCGCGCAATCGGTATTTCTATTCGTTCGTCGTCGCGCTCGTCCTGTTCGTGATGGGGTCGCTGTTCGCGATCAACGAGGCGATCCACAAGATCCGGTTCCCGGAGGAGATCGTGTCGCCCTGGGTCGCGATCGGGATTCTCGGGGTGTCGCTGATCTTGGAGAGCGCCAGTTTTCGTACCGCGCGCAAACAGTCGCAGCCGCTGAAGGGCAAGAATTCGTGGTGGTATTTCGTCCGCAACACCCGCAATCCTGAACTGCCCGTGGTGCTGCTCGAAGACGCGGGCGCGATCATCGGCCTGCTGTTCGCGCTGGCGGGGGTGAGTCTGTCGATGCTCACCGGCCACTCGGTATGGGACGGCATCGGCACTCTTTTCATCGGCATCCTGCTCGGCGTGAACGCGGTGATCCTGATCGTGGAGACCAAGAGCCTGCTGATCGGTGAGGGCGTGACAGCCAAGGACGAGACCGCGATTCGGTCGGCACTGCTCGCCGATCCGCGGATCGAGCGCGTGATCAGGATGCAGACCCAGTACTTCGGGCCCCAGGATCTGCTGATCAACGCCAAGATCGCGCTGCACGCGGGCCTCGACATCACCCAGGTCGCCGAGACGATCGACGCCGCGAACGACCGTATCCATGCCGCGGTGGCGAACATGTGCACGATCTATCTCGAGCCCGATGTGTTCGAGCCCGACAAGATCCACGACGCCCCGATGAAGCCCTACCGATAGGCGGGGGCCGCGCCGCGCAACAGGTCGAGCGGGTCGGTGACGATGCCGAATCGGTTGCGCAGCAGGTGCTTGGCCGCGTGCAGACCGGGCATCCCGTGGACGCCGGGGCCCGGCGGCGTCGACGACGAGCACAGGTACGTGCCCGGAATCGGGGTGGCGTAGGGGTTCCAGCGCGCGAGGGGCCGGAACAGGGTCTGGCGCGTGGTCATCGCGCCCGCGGAGATATCGCCGCCGATGTAGTTGGCGTTGTGGTCGGGCATGAAAGCCGCCGGTGTCACGTGTTTGGCGAGGATCAGGTCGCGGAATCCCGGGGCGAAGCGTTCGACCTGGTCGATCACCTGGTCACTGATATCGCGATCGGATCCGTTGGGGACGTGGGCGTAGGTGTAGAAAGTGTGCTGCCCCGCGGGCGCCCTGGTGGGGTCGACCACCCCGGGCTGAATGGACAGCACGAACGGCTTGTCGGCGAATGCGCCTGTGGCGACCTGATATTCGGCGTGCATCGCCTCGGCCCTGGTACCGACCAGGTGCAGCGTGCCTGCGAGGTCGGCGCCCTGCGCGGCCCACGGCACGGGTCCCGACAGTGCGAAGTCGACCTTGCAGGCGGCGTTACCGTACTGAAAATGCCCGAGGCCCTGGCGGTATCGCGACGGCAGACGGTCACCGGCGATGCGAAGGAGTTCGGCGGGCGAGGTGTCGAACAGCACCGCGCGCGCGGTGGCGAGTTCGGTGAAATCGTCGACCCGGTGCCCGGTGATCACTTCGCCACCGTGGCTTTCGATCTCGGCGATCATCGCGTCCGGGATCGCCTGGCTGCCGCCGCGCGGGATCACCCAGCCGCCCGCGTGCGCGAGAGTGCCGAGCAACAGCGCCGCGCCGACCGCGGGGAAGGCCCGCGGTGAGGTGATGGCGTGCGCGGCCACGCCGCTGAACAGCGCGGGAGCGACGTCGCCGCGGAAACGGTTCCCGGCCAACGGCGATGCCTGTTCGAGCAGGCGGGTCGCGAACTTGATGCCGGTGCCGACGAGCAGCGGTGGGTGTCGCAGGTCCGACATGGCCAGGTCGACGACATCGGGCCAGTGCTCGACCAGCGGCGCGAACAGCGCACGCCACGCCCGGCCGTCGCCCCCGAGGTCGGCGACGGTGGATTCGAGGTTGCGCCAAGCCAAGCCGGCGATCCCGCCGTCGAGGGGATGGGCGTAGGACACCGTCGGGACCAGCAGTTCGACACCGTGGGCCTCGAGGTCGAACGCACGAAAGAACGGTGATGCCAGCGCCATCGGATGCGCACCGGCACAGATGTCGTGATGGAATCCGGGCAGCGTCAGCTCGGCCGTGCGCGAGCCGCCGCCGGCCTGCTCTTGCGCTTCGAGAACCCGCACCGACAGCCCGGCGCGCGCGGCGATCACTGCCGCGGCGAGTCCGTTCGGCCCCGACCCGACCACTATGACTTCAGCCATTGCCGTCCCTTCGCAAGCTTGCCTACCTGCTCCAAACTACGCGAAATGACCGTTGCGCCGATGAGTGCTCACTCACCCCCGCCCTGATCTGGACTGACCGGAGGGTGCGACGAAGGAGTACCCGCAGGGAGGGAAGATCAGGGGCCCGAAGGGCCCCGCCTCGAGCGCGCCAGCGCTCCATCTACACAGCCCCGTCCACGAA
>JACIXH010000323.1 GCA_014360565.1 Nocardia sp. | reverse complement strand
GGCTTCGACCGCCCCGGAATCGACGCCGAAGTCCAGCGCTACCTCGACGAGTTGCAGATCGCACACAAGGTGAGGGTGCAGGACGGGCGTTTGTCGACCGTCGACCTGTCGCAAGGCCAGCGCAAGCGCCTGGCCCTGCTCACGGCCCTGCTCGAAGACCGTCAGATCTACGTCTTCGACGAATGGGCGGCCGATCAGGAACCGCGCTTCCGCGACGTGTTCTATCACGAGATCCTCACCGATCTGAAGCGCCGGGGTAAGACGGTCATCGTGATCACCCACGACGACCGGTACTTCGATTGCGCCGACCAATTGGTGAAGCTGGACTTCGGTCTGGTTGCCGTATAACGCATGACGCCGGTCCCATGGGGCCGGCGTTTTGCTGTGCGCAGCGATGCCGTCGTTCGACGGCGATGCCGTGCCGGCGCGTTCTGATCGTTGCAACAGGTCGGTGGGATTGTCATCGAGCGGACGGCCTCCTGTCGCTGCGCGGGTAGCGTGGGGCGAAGTCGACCGGTGGAGGCGCACAATCATGAGTGGGAGCACGACAACGATGGTCGAAGTGGGCAAGGGTTCCAAGACGGATCTGGTCGATGGGCACTACACCGTGCGTCTGGATCTGGACAGCCCGGCCGGTGCGGTCGACGTCGCCGCGGTGCTGTTGACCGCCGACGGCAAGGTACGCACCGACGACGACTTCGTGTTCTTCAACAATCCTTCGGCGCCGGGTGTGCGGTTGGAGTCCGATGCTGTTGTGTCGGTCGATCTTTCGGCCTTACCCGCCGAGATCCACCGGGTGGTGATCACCGGAAGCACCGAGGCGCAGGGGATTCGGTTCGGCGTGGTCGCCGGGCTCCGGGTCGCTGTCGACGGTGCGAGTCAGTCGGTGAGTTTCGTGCCGCCGGGTCTGGACTCCGAGACCGTGCTGCAAGCGGTGGCGCTGTACCGGCGGGGGAGTGGCTGGCGGCTCGACGCCATCGGCCAGGGATACAGCGCGGGTCTGGCGGCCTTCGCGACCGAGCACGGCATCTCCGTCGATACCGAAGAAGAACCCGCCGAGGTGCCCGCAGTGCCGGCCATGGCGAAAGCTGCGGCACCACAGAGCGTTACGTCGCCATCGATCGATCTCCGCAAGGTCGACGTCGTGCTGACCAAGGACTCTGCCGACCGCCGTGCCAGCATCGACCTGCGCAAGGGCGATCCCGGTTATGTCCTGACCGTGGGCCTGGAATGGGACGGCCGGGGCGCGAAATACGACAGCAACGGCCGCTGCACCGAATTCGGCGTCGGCGATCTGGACGTGTACTTCTTCTGCCGCAACGAAGCCACCGACGACTACGTTGTACTCAGCGGCGAAAAAGGCCACCAGGGCGATATCGGAACCTGGCCGTTCATTCATCACCAGGGCGACTCCCGCGGCCCCGGCGCCGACAACCAGCCGGCCACCGAACAGGTGACCGTGCGTCCCACGGAGAACGGGGACCTGCTCGTCAACGTCTACCAATCCGTCGACAACGGCGCGGGCGCCATCGACAAGTTCGGCAACCCCCGAGTACGCGTCCGCTATGGCCGCCCCGGACCCGACGGCCTGCCCGACAAGGACGCCGACCAGATCACCGTCATCGTCGGCAACGGCAAAAGTTCGTTCTGGGCCACCGTCGCCCACATCGACGTGCGCGACGGCATCCTCACCGTTGACGGCACCGTCCGCTACAGCCGGGCCTTCAGCGAACGCATGCCCGTGCTCGACACCACCGGCGCCTGGGTCCGTTCCGCCAAGAACGGCCCCGTCGGCCGCAGCAAGAAGGCCAACGGTCTGGGCTTGAGCAGCTACGAAGGCCGCTGCCCGACCCCGCGCTGAGGGCGATAATCCCTTCACCAGCAGTCCCGGCGCGCGTTAGGCTCACCTCGAAGGGTTCGTACAGCCGAGGGGGCATGAAACACGATGAGCGCCACTGTTATCGCGGTGAACAGCAACGGCGAGTACTCGTTCACCAAGCCGACCAGACCCAGCATCCGGCTGTTGACCGGACTCGGTGTCGAGGGAGATGTTCACGCCGGAACAACGGTCAAACACCGCTCTCGCGTCGCGCAGGACCCGACGCAGCCCAACCTGCGCCAGGTTCACCTCATGCACGAGGAGCTCTTCGCCGAGGTCGCGGGCCGCGGTTTCGAGGTTTTTCCTGGCGATCTCGGTGAGAACATCACGACCAGTGCGATCGATCTGCTGGCATTGCCGGTGGGTGCGCTGCTGCGGATCGGTTCCGATGCCGTCGTCGAGGTCACCGGGTTGCGCAATCCGTGCGTGCAGATCGACCGGTTCCAAAACGGCCTGCTGAAGCGGTTGGTCCACCACGACGCGGCGGGCACTCTGGTGCGCAAGGCGGGGATCATGGGTGTGGTGACTGCAGGCGGCGAGGTCAGGCCCGGCGACAGCATTGTTGTCGAACTGCCGGCGCGGCCCTGGAAGGCGCTCGATCGGGTCTAGGACCCGGTCATCCGTGGCCGTATTCGAGCTTGCACCTGACGTAAGGTCAGGTTCTACCGTCGATCTCACCGGCGCACAGAGTGCCGGTGGAAGTGGGATGACACGGATGCAACAGCGCGGGACCGAGCGGGTGTGGAAGGTCGGTGAACTCGCGGCCGAGGCCGGGCTGACGGTGCGGACGCTGCACCATTACGACCGCATCGGGTTGGTGCACCCGGCCGAGCGCACCGGGACCGGCCACCGGCTCTACACCGCGAGCGATGTGGAGCGGCTCTACCAGGTGCTGGCGCTGCGTCAGCTGGGCCTCGGTCTGGACCAGATCGCGGACTTGCTCGAGGGCGCTGTACCGATGACCCGGGTGCTGGCCGCGCAACGCGACTATCTGGCCGCCCAACTCGCCGCGACCCGAGACCTGCACGCTCTTGTCGCGGCACTCACCGCCACGGCGGAGGGCAGATCGGATGCCTCCACGGACCACTTCCTGGAACTGATCAGGAGAACCGTCATGGTCGACGACACCATCAAGCAGTACTTCACCCAGGAGCAGGTGACGCAGCTGGCCCTGCGTCGTGAGGAGCTCGGTGAACAACACATCGAGCAAGCCGAAGCGGATTGGGCCGAACTGATCCCCGCGGTCGACGCGGCGATCGCGGCGGGCATGGACCCCACCGCACCCGCGGCGCAGCAGATGGCCGCGCGGTGGATGGGCCTGTTGGAGGAGTTCCACGGTGGCGACCCCGGCCTGCGCGAGAGCATGTACCGGATGCAAGCAGAGGAGTCCGACCGCATCGAGAGCGAGTTCTGCGGACCGTCACCCGCGCAGATCGAGTTCATCACGGCCGCGAACGCCGCGCGGGGCTGACGGACTACGCCTGCGCGCGGTGGGTGCTCAACGGCTGGAGTCCACGTCCCGGTTCGGATCGTCGATCCGAACCGGACGTGGTTCCGGCCGATCGCCGAGTAGCTCTTCTCGGCGTTGACCGACTGTCGTGCGCAGCGCCTCGACGACCGCGGCGACCTCGGGGCGGCGCAAGGTCTCCGGGCGGATGACGAGCCAGTAGGTGAGTTGGACGCGGACTTCGTCGGGGAGCAGGCGGATGAGGTCGGGGTGGCGGTCGGCCATGAAGCAGGGCAGCAGGCCGATCCCCGCGGCGGCCCGGGTTGCTTCGACGTGGACGAACACATTGGTGGAAGCGACGGAGCGGCGCATGGTGGGCGCGAAGGCCAGGGCGAGGTCGAGGTCGTCGACCTGGAGGATGGATTCGATGAAATAGACCAGCGGATAGCGGGCGAGTTCGGCGATGGTGGCAGGTGCGCCGTGTTCGGCGAGGTAGTCGCGGGAGGCGTAGAGGCGTAGGCAGTAGTCGCCCAGTTCGATCGCTTCGGCGCGGTGGACCTGCGGTCTGCCGACCACCACTTCGATGTCGAGGCCGGTTCGCTGAGTGGATGCTCGCCGGGTCGCGGCGATGATGTCGACGGCCACGCCGGGATGTCTGCGTTGCACGCGTGCGGCCGAGGGCGCGGCCAGGTAGGCACTGAAACCGTCGGTGGCCGAGATGCGCACCACGCCCTCCAGCGCGCGTTCGCCTGCGACCGATCCCAGCGATCGCACGGCCGCGTCCACGGCTTCGGCGGCGGTCAAGGCCTCGCGGCCCAGGTCGGTGAGCTCCCAGCCGCCCGCGACCCGCGTCAGCACCCGCCCGCCCATCGCCTGTTCCAGTGCCGCGATGCGTCGCGAGATCGTGGTGTGGTTGATGCCCAGTTCCTCGGCGGCGGTGATGTAGCGGCCTGACCGGCCGACGGCGAGCAGCACCAGCAAATCGTCAGCGCTCGGCCTGCGTCCCGGCGTCGAAGCAGAATGGCTCACATGTGCAGTTTCGCAGATTGCTGCTGCGAAACTGGCCATTGTCACCGGGATCGATCTGCACGAATACTCTCCTGACGGCTTGTGGGCTGCATCACATCTATTTCGTGATGTGTCCTGGAACATTGAAGGAGTAGTGCGATGAGCGTGCGCAGCACGACCCGACCGACCGGCGACGACCCGGACGAAGCCCCCACCGGACTGCGGCGGGTGGTGGCCGCCTCGATGGCGGGCACGGTCGTCGAGTGGTACGAGTTCTTCCTCTACGGCACGGCCGCCACCCTGGTGTTCAGCAAGGTGTTCTTCTCCAAGGACACCAGCGATCTCGACGCGATCCTCGCCGCTTTCGTCACCTACGCCGTCGGCTTCGCGGCCCGCCCGCTCGGCGGCATCGTGTTCGGCTACTTCGGCGACCGCTACGGCCGCAAACAGTTGTTGCAGGTGAGCCTGGTGCTCGTCGGCGCGGCGACCTTCCTGATGGGCTGTCTGCCCACCTTCGCCCAAATCGGTTATTGGGCACCGGCGATGCTGGTGATCCTGCGCTTCGTGCAGGGCTTCGCGATCGGCGGCGAATGGGGCGGCGCGGTGCTGCTGGTCGCCGAGCACAGCCCGAGCAAGAGCCGTGGTTTCTGGTCGAGCTGGCCGCAAGCCGGTGTGCCCGCGGGCAACCTGCTCGCCACTGTCGTGCTGCTGGTGCTCACGTCCACCTTGTCCGACGAGGCGTTCCTGAGCTGGGGCTGGCGCGTGGCGTTCTGGCTGTCGGCGGTGGTGGTACTGGTCGGCTACTACGTGCGCACCAAGGTCACCGATGCGCCGATCTTCGTGGCCGCACAGCAGGATGGACCAGGTCAAGGCCGCTTCGTTCAGCCCGTTCGAGGTGCTGCGCAAGTACCCGCGCGGGGTGTTCACCGCGATGGGGCTGCGCTTCGGCGAGAACATCATGTACTACCTGGTGGTCACCTTCTCGATCACCTACCTCAAGGTCCATGTACAGGCCGACACCACGACGATTCTGTGGTGGCTGCTCATCGCGCACGCCGTGCACATGATGGTGATCCCCGTGGCAGGCAGGCTCGGTGACCGGGTCGGCCGCCGCCCGGTCTACCTGGCCGGTGCCCTCGCCGCGGCGACCTGGGGCTTCTTCGCGTTCCCGATGATGGACAGCGGCAACAGCGTGGTCATCCTGTCCGCCATCATCATCGGGCTGGTGTTCCACGGCTTCATGTATGCCGGTCAGCCTGCGATCATGGCCGAGATGTTCCCGACCCGGATGCGGTACTCCGGTGTATCGATGGGTTACCAGGTCACCTCCATCGTCGCGGGCTCGCTGGCGCCGATCATCGCGGTCAAACTGCTCGACGAGTTCGGTTCGTCGGTTCCGATCGCCTGGTACCTGGCGCTCGCGGCGACTGTCACCGTTGTCGCCGTGTTGTGCGCGAAGGAGACTCGCGGAATCGACCTGGAGTCCGTCGATCTGGCCGACGCCGCCGCTACGAAAGCCACTGCCGGATGAGCGATCTCACGGGGCGCAAGGCGCTGGTCACCGGTGGCGCGAGCGGCATCGGTGCGGCGTGCGCGCGCGAACTCGCGGCCCGCGGCGCCGAGGTGACCGTCGCCGATGTCGACGGAGTCGGTGCGAAGGCGGTGGCGCACGAGATCGATGGGCGCGCCTGGGTCGTCGACCTGCTCGAGGTCGACGCGTTGGCGCAGCTACGGCTCGAGATCGACATCCA
>JACIXH010000322.1 GCA_014360565.1 Nocardia sp. | reverse complement strand
TGGTGGAGCACAGGGTGGAGAAGATGGAGCTGTAGCTCTTGGCGTGCACCGACTCCATGAACGCGATGTTGGTGTACACCGCCTGCTCGTGCGGGGTGATCGCGTCGGGGATCAGCGAGACCGCGCCGACCGTGCCCTGGATCGTGTCGAGCAGCGTCAGGCCGGTGAAGACCCGCATGGTGAGCTGCTTCTCGTCGGGGGTGAGGGTGTTCCAGGACGGGATGTCGTTGGACACCGGGACCTTCTCCGGCAACCAGAAGTTGCCGGTCAGCCGATCCCAGACCTCGGCATCCTTCTCATCGGGCACCCGATTCCAATTGATGGCCGACGCCCGATCGATGAGCTTCATTCCGCCTCCACACCTTTCCGCCAGACCTGATGACCCGCACTCGCCGCCGTGCACGAGGCCTTTCACCCAGAACACTACTCGTAGTGGGTGACAACCTCTGGGAGCACTACAGCTTGTGTTGCGGCGCGTGGAACCCGGCCTGACCGGCCGAACACCCACACCACACACGCGGCCCCCATTGTGCGCCACGATCGCCGTCGCACCACCATCGCATCGCCAGTGATTCGCCACATGCGTGTGCGGGCCCGGTTCCGCCGTGAGCGGTGCCACTGCCCGGGCATCCGGCCCGGTGCGGGTCGGGGGCGACAAATCCGGCACACTGGCTTCGGAAGCGGGTCACAGGAGCGGGAGTCGTCTCGCGCGAGGGGGATTTGTCGATGTTGTTGCGTCGTTACGCGGTTGGCGCCGCTGTCATGATCGGGCTAACGGCCTGCCAGGAGAATGTGCCGAAGCAGCGTCCGGCCACACCGATCGAGGCCGCGTCCGCGATGCCCGCGTACTGGAAGACCGTGCCGGCCACTGATGATCAGCGCCTGGACCTGTTGCGGCGCCTTCGCGCCATCGACCCGTGCGCGCTGATCCCCCGGGCGGACCTGGAGAAACTCGGCACCCTGCTCCAGGTCGAAAACGACGGCCCGAGCAAATGTGAGGCGACGTTCGACTCCACCGAGACCCACAAGGGCACCTCGGTCAGCTGGGCGATCGGTGTTGCGCCGGACGGGTACAGCTGGGGCCAGTCCGAGCGGCAGGAAGTCGACGGCATCACTGTCGGCCGTCTCGGCGATCTCGACAACGGCCCCCTGCGCGAAGGACAGCTGGACCGAAGTTGTCTGGCCACCGCGGCTTTCGCGAATACGGCCACCCTCCCGATGATCGTGCGAACACCACTCGGCACCGAACCGTGCCCGACCGCGCAGGCTGCGCTGGCCCGCGCGATGGGCGGACTCGCCACCGAACCGGCGCAAGGCACCTCACCGGACACCCCGCGCACCGCCCTGCACGGCAAGGATCCGTGCGAGGTCGCGACCGTCCTCGACGTACCGGTGAACGTCCCCGCTCTTCGACTGTGGTCCTGCCAGTTCGCCTTCCGAGGTGCCGACATCGATGTGGACTATCAGTACACAGCCCGAGACATCAGCGTCGACGGCGAACCGCTCTTCGTCATCAACGGCCACCCCGGCTACGGCTCCAGCCATGACTCGGGCGGGTCCACCTCGTACACAGCTGTTGTCGGCCCCGTCCTGCCCGGACCGGGTTCGGCACTCCTGGGCCCGAGCGTCCCCGTCGTTCAAGCCTACGGTGAGAACCGCGCCGATCTCGAGGCCGTCCTTCGCGCGACGGTCGAACTCTTCCCCGCCACCTGAACCGGACAAGGAGAACCCCGGTGCGACATCTCGTCCTGCTTGTCACCGCAGTGCTGACGTTGGTCGCTTGCGGGAGCGAACCCGCACCGGATTCCCTGCCACGAGGCGGATTCTGGTCCACCGCACCGGTTTCGGATCAGGACAAGATCGCAGTGCTGGGCAAGGTCAGAGCGATCGACGTCTGCGCGTTGCTACCCCGCGCCGCACTGGGGACCCTCGGGAGCGTGCGCGATGTGGAAAACGTGCACCCGAACCAATGTCGGCTCAATATCGCTGTCGAGGGTCATCTCACCGGGATCGACGCGACCTGGAGCACCGGGGTGATGTTCGAGGGCGAGCCGAGCATGGACGGACCCGTCGACGATGAGTCGATGGGCGATGTGCGGGTGCTGTTCAATGACGAACCCGCGGCGTCGGCCGACCCACAGGTGCGCGGGGCCTGTCAGGCGTGGGCGCGGTTCGTGGCGGGGGCCGATCTGTCGTTCAGCGTGCGGGCGCCGCAGGACGCGTGCGCGTCGGCGAAGGCGCTGTTGCGGATCGCGTTGACCGAGTGGCGCAAGGAGCCGGCGCAGGGCACCTCGCCGGATTCGGATCGGGCGGTGATCACCGGCGCCGATCCGTGCGCGGTCGCGCCGGTGCTCGGGGTGCGGGTGCCCGCTGCCGATCAGGGCGTCACCACCTGCAAGTTCAGCGTCGACGGGCGCGACGCGATCGTCACCTACGACTACAACGAGGAACGCACCATCATCGACGACATCCCGGCATTCACCGTCGGCTCCCGCCAGGTGTACCGCTTCGATACCGCCCAGGCCGACCTGGCATCACTGTCGGCCGTGGTCGGTCCCGGGCTCGCTCCGGGACCGACCGACGCGCTGCTCGGTCGCCGCGTGCCGACCGTCTCGGTCACGGCCCATTCGGCGATCGCGGAGAAGGTCATGCGCGAGACCTTGCCGCTGGTGCGCTGACAGCCCCGGCCGGCTATTCCGGCTCGTCCGGGTGCCGCCGAAACGCCACGATGGACGCGACCAGACCGCCCCACACCACCACGATCGAGATGATCATCATTGCGATCGCACCAGTCGACATCAGCGGTTCGCCTCCTCGGTCATCGGCGCCACAGCGGTGCCGTCTTCGTCGTCAGGGGTGCCGGGGTGGCGCCACGGCAGCAGCGACATGAGCACGCCGAACAGGATCGCCACGCCCGCCACTCCCCAGCCGGCGGCGAGAACGTAGCCGGTCGTGTACCCGCCGTAGGTTTCGTCGAACTCCTGGCGGAGGCTGTCGACCATCATCCACACCAGCGCCAGCGGGGTGATCACCCCGAGCAGGACCATCCACACGCGACCGACCTTCAGGTTCGACACCATGTCGGTATGTGCCCGCAGGACACCCAGCTTGCGCAGAGCCCAGGCGACCACGACCACCGCGACGAAGCCCGCCAGGACGATGCCGTACTGGTTGATGAAGTGATCGGCCACGTCGAGCAGGTACAGGCCGTTGCGGGTCGGGAACAGCCCGATCGAGACCGCGGCGGTGAGGCCGCCGATGATCAACACGGTCGGCACCCGCGCCAGGCCGGTGCGATCCTGCACCGAGGAAATGATCACCTGGACGTTGCTGATCAGCGAGGACAATCCCGCCAGCACCAGGCAACTGAAGAACAGAATGCCGAACCACGCTGCACCGGAAGACAATTCGGAGATGATCGTCGGGAAGGCGACGAAGGCCAGACCGGGCCCGCTGGTGGCGGCTTCGCTGACGGCCACGCCGGTCTCGTGCGCCATGAAGCCCAGGGTCGCGAACACCCCGATGCCTGCCAGGATCTCGAAGGAACTGTTGGCGAAGCCCGCGACCAGCGCCGACCCGCCGAGATCGGCTTTGCGGCGCAGGTAGGAGGCGTAGGTGATCATGATGCCGAAGCCGACCGACAGCGAGAAGAAGATCTGTCCGTAGGCGGCGACCCATACCCTGCCATCGGTGATCGACGACCAATCCGGCGAGAAGAACGCGTCGAGACCGTCGGCAGCGCCGGGCAGGAACAGCGCCCGGACCACCAGAATCAGGAACAGCACCACGAGCAAGGGGATGAAGATCTTGTTGGCGGCTTCGATGCCGCGCCGCACCCCGAAAGCGAGCACGATCAGCGTCACCGCCCACACCGCGATCAGCGGCCACAGCACGCCGGGTACGAAAGGTGCGGCGAAACCGGGCTGGTCGGCGATGTGCAGGAAGTCGTTGTTGAAGAACGATCCGGGGTCGCTGCCCCATTGCTGCCCGACGGAGAACCCGACGTAGCGCACGGCCCACGCGATGATCACCGCGTAATAGACGGCGATCACGAAGCAGATCGCCACCTGCCACCAGCCGATCGGCTGCGCCAGGCGCGACATCCGCCGGAACGCCAGCGGGGGCGAACCACGGAACTTGTGGCCGACCGTGTACTCGAAGATGAGCAGCGGGATTCCGGCTGAGAGCAGGGCGACGAGATAGGGCACCAGGAAGGCGCCGCCGCCGTTCTCGTAGGCGATATACGGGAATCGCCAGATATTGCCCAGGCCGATCGCCGATCCGATCGCCGCGAGCAGAAACCCCGCTCGTGTTCCCCACTGTTCCCGGGGCGGTGCAATCATCGCACTCTCCATCCGTTTCGCGGCTGTTGATCGCAGTGTGCGCGGAGGATGTCAGTGTAGGGAGGCGAACGCGCCGAGGTGCTGGAATGGATGTCGTCGGGGTGTCGATCGGGACGAGGTTTCGTTGCAGTGACGACCCGACATCGGTCGTGATCGATGTTTGCGGATCGGTTGCCGCAGCGGGCAGACTCGATGGTCGGGCGTAGGCCCGGACCCGGATCCATCGAGGACAGGGGTGCCGATGTTCCGCAGGATGGCGCTGGCCGCTGCCGCAGTGCTCATATGTGCCGCGTGCGGTGGCGACGACGGTGAACAACCCGATTACGTCAATCTCCCACCGCCGCCCGCACCGTTGATTCCCGCTCAGCCGCCGGAGTTCTGGTCGATGGTCCCCCAAGACCAGCGCCAGCGCGACGAGGTCGCCCAGGCCACCCGTCAGATCGACGTGTGCGCGCTGCTTCCACGCGACACTCTCGGGCAGCTCGGCGACATCGAGAGTGTGACCGTCGGGCTGGATTCGTGCCGGGCGGTCCTCGACAGCACTGTGCCCGGCGAAGGCTCGACGCTGACCTGGCACGCCACCCTGCTGAGCGCGCTCAGCACCACGGGCAGGGGCGTGACGGGGCTGGTCGGTGCCGCGACCGTGCGCACGGTCGCCGATCGCGACGTCGGCGAACCACGCGCGTGTGGTGTGACCGCCCGGTTCCCGTCGGGCGCGGCCTTCTACCTCGGTCTGTCGACGCCGGGAAAGAACCCGTGCACCGTCGCCGACGAGCTGGTGCCGGGCATGGTCGAGCGCTGGCTGCAGTCACCGGCGCAGGGCAGCTCCCCCGATACGGCGCCGACAGTGCTGCTCGGGGCGGACCCGTGCACGGTCCGCGGCAAACTGGCAGGCGCCGTCCCCGGCGACGAACAGCGACTCACTCAGTGCCTGTTCGGTTATCGCGGCGAGAAGATCACCGTGAGCTACGAGTACCGGGTGCCCGAATACCTCGCCGCCAACAGCACCGAAGACCACATCGACGGCCGCACCGTGCACCGCTCGGTCTCGGTCTACGACAGCTCGATCCCGATCTACACCGCTGCTGTCGGTCCGGAACTGCCCGCCGAATCCACCGCGTTCGGCAGGCGTATCCCGGTTGTCGAAGTGGTCGCCGCCACCGACGACGTCGCGAAAGACGTGATGGCACAGACGCTCACGCTGTTCCCGCAGCGTTAGATCCCCGCACCAGCTTCAGATCCCCAGCACCAGCTTCGCGGTGGTGAAGTAGATGATCAGCCCCGTCGCGTCGACCAGGGTGGTCACCATCGGCGCCGAGACAACGGCGGGGTCGATACGGAACTTCTTGGCCAGCAACGGCATCGTGCCGCCGATGGTCGCCGCCCAGCCACAGATCACCACCAGGGTGATGGCCACGACGACGGCGATCTTCGGCCCCACGAACACGGTGCCGATCAGCAGCCCGGCCGCGGCCAGCATGCTGCCGAGCACCAGCCCGACCCGGCATTCGCGCCAGATCACCTTGAACAGATCCGAGACCCGCACCTCGCCGACCGCCAGCGCGCGCACACACGCCGTCGCCGCCTGCGCACCCGCGTTGCCACCGGCGCCGATCAGCAGCGGAATGAACAGCGCCAGGCTGGCGGCCTGCTCGAGCGTGCTGGCGAACATGTCGGTGACGCTCACGGTCAGCGTCGCCGCGAACAACAGCAGAGTGAGCCACAGCGCCCGGTAGCGCGCCAGCTGGAACACCTTGGCGGCCATGTAGTGGCCCTCCCACGGCG
>JACIXH010000321.1 GCA_014360565.1 Nocardia sp. | reverse complement strand
GCCTCCATCGTCGGCCGGGTGCCGGTCGGTCACGTCTACGTCGACGGCCTGTCGGTCGGTGACGTGGGCGAGTCGACGCTGTCGGACCGCTTGGTCCTCGGCGAGGGTGGTTTCATCTCGATCACCATCGTCATCGACTCGACCACCGGCAAGGCGGTGAGCACGCCCGAGGTCAACGGGCGCGGCTTCTCCGACGACCGGACCGCGCTGCACGGCGCGAACGAACTGATCGAGGCGGAGCTGCTGCGCCTGGCAAGTGAGGGCATCACCGACACCCATCGCATCGCCCAGGGCGTGCGCCGGGTGGTGGGTCGCTGGGTCGCCGACGTCTACCGTCGTCGCCCGATGATCGTGCCGACGGTCATCGCCGTCTGATCCAGACGAACGACGAAACCGCCGGGCGACAGTGTCGCCCGGCGGTTTTCGCATCTCCGATCAGGCTTGGCAGGCCGCGGAATCCAGCTTGGCCGACTTCACGATGTTGCAGGTGAACTCGTGCGACACGCGCCAGCCGCCCTCGGCCGCCACGAATTCCACTGTCGCGCCCTTGACCGGGTTGCCGTCGATGGTCACATCGGCGGGTGCGGTCACCTTGCCGTCGACCGGCGCGCCCACACTGGTGATCTCGGCCTTGACATTGTTCTTCTTCGCGGCCTCGACGAACTTGTCGACCAGGTACGGGTCGCGTTCGGCGTCCTCGATGAAGCTCGCCTTCTCGTCGTCGGTCAGCTGACCGGCGAGTGCCTTGTCGAGGCGGGCGTTGAGCTCCTCGACCGTCGGCGCGGGCAGGTTCGGCACGGTGGTCGTCATCGGCGCGTCACCCTCCTGGGTGCCCTCGACCTGCTTGCCGTCCTCGAACCCGGCGCCCGCGGTCGTCGTCGGTGCCGCGGCGGCGGTCTCGTCGCTGCTGCTGCACGCGGTCACGCCGAACGTGGCGGCGGCGGCCACCGCGAGGACGGCCGCCGTTTTGAACATGCGGTTGTTCACTGATCTCCCCAAAATGAAATGTGTCGCCGGAGTGATCCCCCCGGCGGGTCGGTGGCGAATTACAGCCCGTAGCCCGAGGTGCAGTTCCAGTTGACGATGGTGGCCGCCCCGCCGCGGTTGGCGTTGATCGCCTTGCGCTTGGCTTCGCGCAGCGAGGGCGCCGACGCCCAGCTGTAGGAGCGCCGCGATTCGGCGAGCGCACCACACCCGTTGCGCCACGACACCTTGACATCGCATCCGGGACCGCCACCGCTGCGCTGGCAGCCGTTGATCGCCGCCGACTCGGCCTGCGCGTAGCTGTCGTAGTTGGCGCTGATGCTGGAAGCGCCGTTGCGCGACAGCGCGAGCGCGCCGTAGTTGTCGGCCTGCGCGTGTGCCGGAGCGATGTGTCCCGTGAACATGGCAACGGTGGCGACACCCAGCACGGCCGCGCTGGTGAGCAATCTCTTCACTTGTAGCTTCCCCTTCATAAGCACGGGTCGACGACCCGATAGAGCGCTGTCAAAGTACCCAGGGGTATGGGCGCCGCGCCAGCCGTGCGGGCCCCTGAGCCCCGAAATAGAGGAGATCGGTAAGGATTCCGCAAGTTCGCCGCTCCCGAAACGCGCCTTCGCTGCGAGGTTTCCCCGCGCTGACCGGGGCGCCGCGACCTGCGTGTCCGGGCCGGATCGGCCCGGTAAGCGGGGTGGGACCAGTGTTGCGGATGGTCTCGGAGGTGCTCGAGCGGCTAGCCTGAGGTCATGGCAGGTAAGTCCCGCAGCACCACGACCTCTCGTGCGCGGGCGGGATCGACCAGGGGGCGCACGCCTGCGGCGCGTTCTCGTTCGGCGACACCGCGCGCGACGCCGGCTCCGCGAGGGCGCACCACGCCCGTGCGCAGGCCGGTCAAGCGCGCTTCCGACACTGCTCCACTGGCCGTGATCGGGCGCGGTATCGGCAACAGCTGGACCATGCTGGCGCGTGGTCTCGGAGCCACCACCCGCACGCTGAGCCGGGCGGGCGAGCTCGAACACGGGCACCGCCGCGACGGAATCGGGCTGGGGCTCATCGCGTTGAGCGTGATCATCGCCGCCGCGATGTGGCTCTCGGCGGGCGGACCGGTCGGCCGTTTCCTCGAAGACATCGTGCGGGCGATAGCCGGTTCCGCGGCCGCGTTGGCGCCGATTCTGCTCGTCGCGCTCGCGGTGGTGCTGATGCGCACCGAACCGCATCCGGAGATCCGGCCGCGGTTGGTCCTGGGCGGGCTGCTCGTCGTGCTTCCCGCGCTGGGGATCTGGCATCTGGCGGCGGGTTCCCCCACCGACGCCGACGGTCGCGCCGTGGCCGCGGGCGCACTCGGATACGCGATCGGCGGTCCGCTCGGGCAGGGTCTCACGCCGTGGCTGGCCCTGCCGATCCTGTTGCTGGCCATGATGTTCGGTGTGTTGTTGCTCACCGGCACCACCGTGCGCGAGGTGCCGTCGAGGCTGCGCGAATACTTCGGTCTCGGCGAATACGCCGACGACGCCGACCCTTACGATCCGGCCAACTACGACGCCGACGGATTCCCGGTGCACCGCAACCGAACCCGCCGCCGTGGCCGCAACTCCGACGACAACTACCCCGCCGACGAGTTCGGCGGCTCCGACGCGGTCACCGAGTCGCTGGGCGAACCGCCGCTGCGCGATGCCAAGCCGATCGAGGAACCGCCCGCGCCGGCGCCCGCCCCGAAGCCGGCGCGCAAGCGACCGGTGGTCAAGCCGGTCGATCAGACCCCGCCGCCACCGGAACCGGAATTCGTCACCGACCGCGTCGTCGACGGTGATTACACGCTGCCCCCGCTCACGTTGCTGCTCGACGGTGATCCGCCCAAGAAGCGTTCCGCGGCCAACGAATCGATGATCGAGGCGATCACCGAGGTGCTGGTGCAGTTCAAGATCGATGCCGCGGTCACCGGCTTCGTGCGTGGCCCGACCGTCACCCGCTACGAGGTGGAACTCGGCCCCGGCGTCAAGGTCGAGAAGATCACGGCCCTGGCGCGCAACCTCGCCTACGCGGTCGCGACCGAGAACGTGCGCCTGCTCGCCCCGATCCCCGGAAAATCGGCGGTCGGTATCGAAGTGCCCAATGCCGACCGCGAATTGGTGCGTCTGGCCGACGTCCTGAAGTCGCCGCACACCCGCAACGACCACCACCCGCTGGTGATCGGGCTCGGCAAGAACATCGAGGGCGAGTTCGTCTCGGCCAATCTGGCCAAGATGCCGCACTTGCTGGTGGCCGGTTCCACCGGTTCGGGTAAGTCCAGCTTCGTGAACTCGATGCTGATCTCCCTGCTGCACCGGGCCACCCCCGAGGAGGTCAGGATGATCCTGATCGACCCGAAGATGGTGGAGCTCACGCCGTACGAGGGGATCCCGCACCTGATCACGCCCATCATCACCCAGCCGAAGAAGGCCGCCGCCGCGCTGGCCTGGCTGGTGGAGGAGATGGAACAGCGCTACCAGGACATGCAGGCCAACAAGGTCCGCCACATCGACGATTTCAACAAGAACGTGCGCTCGGGCAAGATCACCGCGCCGCTGGGCAGTGAACGTGTCTACCGGCCGTATCCGTACATCCTGGCCATCGTCGACGAGCTGGCCGACCTGATGATGACCGCACCGCGTGACGTCGAGGACGCCATCGTGCGGATCACCCAGAAGGCGCGCGCCGCCGGAATCCACCTGGTGCTGGCCACCCAGCGCCCGTCGGTCGACGTGGTGACCGGCCTGATCAAGACCAACGTGCCATCGCGGCTGGCCTTCGCCACCTCCTCGCTCACCGATTCGCGCGTGATCCTGGACCAGCCGGGCGCCGAGAAGCTGATCGGCATGGGCGACGGCCTGTTCCTGCCGATGGGCCAGGGCAAGCCGACCCGTCTGCAGGGCGCGTTCATCTCCGACGAGGAGATCCAGGCCGTGGTCGAGTTCAGCAAGACCCAGGCCGAGCCCGAATACCAAGAGGGCGTCACCGCGGCCAAGGCAGGCGAGGTCAAGGATGTCGACCCCGATATCGGTGACGACATGGATGTGCTGCTGCAGGCCGTGGAGCTGGTGGTCAGCTCGCAGTTCGGCTCCACCTCGATGCTGCAGCGCAAGCTGCGGGTCGGCTTCGCCAAGGCGGGCCGGTTGATGGACCTGATGGAGACGCGCGGCGTGGTCGGGCCCAGCGAGGGTTCCAAGGCGCGTGACGTGCTCATCAAGCCCGACGAATTGGACGGGTTGCTGTGGTCGATCCGTGGCGGCGATCCCGGTGCGTCCGAGGACGAGTAGCGCCGTTCCCGGTTTGCTCTGACCGTGCCGGAAGCAGGCGGCGACGAACGAGGAGGGACCTGGCACGGTTCATGGTCGGGAAAGTTGCCCGGACAGGGAGCCGGGGGTGGGAATCGCCGGTCAGGCGGCGACGCGGGCGCGCACGAGGCGGATGCCCGATTTCAGGACACCGGGGCGGAGCCGGTGCATCGCGGTTCGGCGCTGGTTCGGCGCGGTGGATTCGTACACGGCTCGCTCCTTTCGGGGCTGTCGTCGGGATGTGTGGCGACGGTAGCAGCGGTCACGAACCGGGCGAAAGCGCTTTTCGGTGCGCGCGGCGGATGCTTCGGCCCGCCGGTGTGTGTGAAATCATGGCGGGCAATCGTTCTGCAACGACGAGTGAAATGGACAATTCGGGCATGATGGGCGTCATGAACTTCTTCGATCGGACCACCACATGCAGGTGACCACGCTCGAGTGGGTGGTCACCGGACTGGTGATCCTCGGCCTGTTCGTTTTCGACTTCTTCGCCCACGTGCGTACCCCGCACGAGCCCACCTTCAAGGAATCGGGCATCTGGTCGGCCGTCTACATCAGCCTGGCGCTGCTGTTCGGTCTGTTCGTCGCCTGGAAATGGGGCGGCACGTTCTCGGGGGAGTACTACGCGGGCTTCGTCACCGAGAAAGCGCTCTCGGTCGACAACCTGTTCATCTTCCTCATCATCATGAGCACCTTCGCGGTGCCGCGGATCTACCAGCAGAAGGTGCTGCTGATCGGCATCGTGCTGGCACTGGTGATGCGCGGTGTGTTCATCGCGGTCGGCGCGGCCGCGATCAGTGCGTACAGCTGGGTGTTCTACCTCTTCGGCGCGTTCCTGATCTACACCGCGATCAAACTGCTGCGCGAGAGCGGGCATGAGGCCGAACACGAGCAGAAGCGCGACAGCTACATCGTCTCGCTGGCCAAACGGGTCCTGCCGACCACCGATCAGTACGACGGCGACAAGCTCATCACCCGGATCGACGGCAAACGGGTGGTGACCCCGCTGCTGCTCGCCCTGCTGGCCATCGGATTCGCGGACCTGCTGTTCGCGCTGGACTCGATTCCGGCGATCTACGGTCTCACCGAAGAGCCCTACCTGGTGTTCACCGCGAACGCCTTCGCGCTGATGGGCCTGCGTCAGCTGTACTTCCTCATCGGCGGGCTGCTCGACCGCCTGGTGTACCTGTCCTACGGCCTGGCCGCGATTCTGGCGTTCATCGGCGTCAAGCTGGTGCTGCACGCACTGCACGAGAACACGCTGTCGTTCGTCAACGGCGGTGAGCACGTGAGTGTGCCGGAGATCTCCACGGCGGTCTCGCTGAGCGTGATCATCGGCATTCTCGTCATCGCGACGGTGGCGAGTTTGCTGCGCACCCGGCAGACCGACAAGGCCTGACTCGGCGAAACGACACTGCCCGGAACCGCTGCGGTTCCGGGCAGTGTCGTCGGTGCGGCCTATTCGGCGAAGGCGCCCATCACCGGCAGCCACTCCACCACGCGAACGGCGTCGATCAGGCCCAGCTTCGCGAACGGATCATCGGCCAGCAGGTCGGTCAGCGAGGGCGCGTCCTCCGCCCGGAACAGCAGCAGCGCGCCCGAACCGTCGGGGTAGGGGCCGCTGGACAGGACCGTGCCCGCGTCGACGAGCGCGTTCAGCCAGCCGCGGTGCTCGGGTCGGTTGGTCGCGCGGTCGGCCGCGGTGGACTCGGAATAGGTGTAGTGGACAGCGAAGATCGGCACAGTCGATCACTTTCTCGCGAGGGTTTCTACAGGGTGAGCAGCATGCGGGTGTTGCCGAGGGTGTTGGGCTTGACGAAGCTGAGGTCGAGGAATTCGGCGACACCGGTGTCGTAGGAGCGGCACATCTCGGCGTACACCTCGGCGGTGACCGGGGTACCG
>JACIXH010000320.1 GCA_014360565.1 Nocardia sp. | reverse complement strand
AGCAGACCGATGAGCGATTTCAGGAACACCGACTTACCCGTACCCGAGGGGCCGAGCAACGCACTGACCTCACCCGAAGGGAGCGTGATCGACACGTCCTGCCAAATTCGCTGTGAACCGAAGGACTTTGTTACACCCTCGGTCCTGACCTCGACGCCCACTGCTACCTCCATTGATCCCTGCGAGCACCCCACCCGCGTTCCCGCGCGCTCACATCACGGCGGTGCGCTACGACTCTGTGGTTCCGGTCACTGTAACCCATCGGTGAGACGGGGCACACCCCTACATGACTGAAGAGTAACCTGGCGCGCGTTCCGCAACCCGGATCACTGTGGCATGTCCGGACGAACAGCAAACAGGCGGCCCCGAAGGACCGCCCGTTCACAACAACAGCACAGGTTCCGAATTACTTGACGGAAACCTTGGCGCCGGCCTCTTCGAGCTTCGCCTTGGCGGCCTCGGCGGCATCCTTGGCAACCTTCTCCAGGATCGCCTTCGGGGCGCCCTCGACGAGGTCCTTGGCTTCCTTCAGGCCCAGGCCCGAGACGATCTCACGGACCACCTTGATGACCTGGATCTTCTTGTCGCCGGCACCCTCGAGGATGACGTCGAACTCGTCCTGCTCCTCAGCGGCCTCGGCCGGAGCGGCGCCACCGGCGGCGGCAACGGCGACGGGGGCAGCAGCGGTGACCTCGAACTTGTCCTCGAACGCCTTCACGAAGGAGGACAGCTCCAGGAGGGTCATCTCCGAGAAAACGTCGAGCAGCTCTTCAGTGGACAGCTTGGCCATGATTTGTTCCTTTCGGTAATGAATGTCTGTGCGCGCGGGCGTAATACCCGAGCTGTGTATATCGGCGGCACTCACGGGCCCTACGTGGTTACGCAGGCTTCCGCCTCCGGGCCCTGAGCTCGCGCCGCAGGGTATTACTCGGCAGCGCCTTCGGCAGCCTGCTTCTTCTCCTGCAGCGCGGCGGCCAGACGGGCCACCTGACCTGCGGGAGCGTTGAACAGACCGGCAGCCTTGGACAGGTTGCCCTTCATCGCGCCGGCCAGCTTGGCCAGCAGGACCTCACGGGTCTCCAGGTCGGCGATCTTCTCGACCTCGGCCACGGACAGCGCAGCGCCGTCCATGTACCCGCCCTTGATGACGAGTGCCTTGTTGTCCTTGGCGAAGGTCTTGAGGGCCTTCGCGGCCAGGACGGGCTCACCCGAAATGAAGGTGATGGCGGTCGGTCCGACGAACAAGTCGTCCAGGCCCTCGACGCCCGCTTCCGCGGCCGCGATCTTGACCAGGGTGTTCTTGGCGACGGAGTACGTGGCGTCGGCGCCGAGCGCACGACGCAGCTCGGTGAGCTTGCCGACCGACAGGCCACGGTATTCCGTGACAACAGTGGCCGTGGAGTTCTTGAACTGCTCCGCGATCTCCGCGACAGCGGTGACCTTTTCAGGTTTCGCCATACTTCGCCTCCTCTCTGATGTCGGTTTCGTTGGTGCACTACCGAATCAGGGGCCGGCGACAAAACGAACGCCCCGGACGCAAGGCGTACCGGGGCGCAAAATGAATTCGGCCTCAGCTCTCCCTGCGTGGGTCGCCGGCAATGTCGCCGGACCTTCGATCGACACCGTGAAATTCGGCATCAACGACCAACGGTCTTCGGTAGAACGAATGGGTGTGGTCCTCGCCGGATGTATGCACATCCCGCATGACCGTTGTCGAGTCTACAAGCTCGACGTGTAATAACCAAAACGGGCCACGCGACGTCACAACGGATTAGGCCGGAGACAGCGACGTCGCCGACACCGCGCACCGAATCACCTTGGCGGGCAACGTCATCGAACGCCGCGAGGGCGAGAACGCGTACTGCGTTCTCGCCCTCGCGGATTGCGCTAGGAGCTGGTCAGCCGAAGCTCACGCATCCTCGTCGAGGAGGTTGCGGGTGCGGTTCGGGTCCACCGGGATGCCCGGTCCGGTGTTCGTCGAAACCGTGATCTTCTTGACGTAGCGACCCTTGGCGGTCGACGGCTTCACACGCAGGATCTCGTCCAGCGCGGCGCCGTAGTTCTCCACCAGCTTGGCGTCGTCGAAGGACGCCTTGCCGATGACGAAGTGCAGGTTGGCCTGCTTGTCGACGCGGAAGTTGATCTTGCCGCCCTTGATGTCGTTGACGGCCTTGGTCACATCGTTGGTGACCGTGCCCGTCTTCGGGTTCGGCATCAGACCACGCGGGCCGAGGACACGCGCGATGCGGCCGACCTTGGCCATCTGGTCCGGGGTGGCGATCGCGGCGTCGAAGTCGAGCCAGCCGCCCTGGATGCGCTCGATCAGGTCCTCGGCGCCCACGGCGTCGGCACCGGCGGCTTCGGCCTCGGCGGCCTTCTCGCCCGCGGCGAACACGATGACGCGGGCGGTCTTACCGGTGCCGTGCGGCAGGTTGACGGTGCCGCGGACCATCTGGTCAGCCTTACGGGGATCCACGCCGAGACGAACGGCGACCTCGACGGTCGCGTCGGTCTTGGTGGTGGCGGTCTCCTTGGCCAGGCGCGCGGCGCTCAGCGGGGAGTACAGCGCGTCGCGATCGACCTTCTCAGCAGCGGCGAGATACGCCTTGCTTCGCTTTGCCATGTTTCTCTGTCCTTAAGGTTCTGAGTTCAGATGTGGTTTCCGGGCCTGGCCGGCCCTCCCACCTGGAGCGAGATTCGCTCAGCCCTCGACGGTGATACCCATCGAACGGGCGGTGCCGGCGATGATCTTCGCGGCCTGATCGATATCGGTGGCGTTGAGATCCTCGGCCTTGGTCTTGGCGATCTCCCGGACCTGGTCCATGGTGACCTTGGCGACCTTGGTCTTGTGCGGCTCAGCGGAGCCCTTCTGCACACCGGCGGCCTTGAGCAGCAGACGAGCGGCAGGCGGGGTCTTCAGCTTGAAGTCGAACGACCGGTCCTCGTACACCGAGATCTCGACCGGGATGACGTTGCCACGCTGCGACTCGGTCGCGGCGTTGTACGCCTTGCAGAACTCCATGATGTTGACGCCGTGCTGACCGAGCGCGGGGCCGACCGGAGGGGCCGGGTTCGCGGCGCCGGCCTGGATCTGCAGCTTGATGATCCCGGCGAGCTTCTTCTTCTTGGGGGGCATCTTTCTTCCTTGGGTTTCTGGGGTTCGGTTCCTTACGGTTGCCGTAAGCCTCGTATCCGCGCACGACCGGTCCCCGACAGGAAGTGCGGGGAAGTCAGAACACGAACCATCACACTCTACTCGACTTGACCCGCGGCCCAGCAATGGGGTGGCGACCAGCGCAAACACCAACGGCACCGCTGGTAGGCGGTGCCGTTGACGCGAGAGTAAAAGATCTTAGATCTTGGAAACCTGGTTGAAGTTCAGCTCGACCGGGGTCTCACGACCGAAGATCGAGACGAGCACCTTGAGCTTCTGCTGCTCGGCGTTGACCTCGGAGATCGACGCGGGCAGCGTGGCGAACGGGCCGTCCATGACGGTGACCGACTCGCCGACCTCGAAGTCGACCTCGATGACCGGCTTGCCCGAGCCGGCGGTACCGGCGTCCGCGCCACCCGCAGCGGCGGCGGCCTTCTTCTGCGCCTGCGCACCGGCCGGAACCAGGAACTTCACGACCTCGTTGATGGTCAGCGGGGTCGGCTTGGCGCCGGGGCCACCGCCGGTCATGCCGACGAAACCGGTGACGCCGGGGGTGTTGCGCACCGCGCCCCACGACTCGTTGTTCAGTTCCATCCGGACCAGGATGTAGCCCGGCAGCACCTTGCGGTTGACGTTCTTCTTCTGGCCGTTCTTGATCTCGGTGACCTCTTCGGTCGGCACCTCGACCTGGAAGATGTAGTCCTCGAGGCCGAGGTTCTGCACACGGGTCTCGAGGTTGGTCTTGACCTTGTTCTCGTAGCCCGCGTAGGAGTGCACGACATACCAATCGCCGGGCACACGCCGCAGCTTGGTCTTCATGGACTCGATGGGGTCGGCTTCGGGGTCTTCCTCGGTGGCGACTTCGTCGATCACGGCTTCGTCGACGGCGACCTCTTCGGCAGCGGCTTCGTCGTCGGCGTCGGCGGGCTCGGCGGCCTCGACCTCGTCGGTGGCGGTTTCCGCCACGACAGTGTCGTCAACCGGGAACTCGTCGTTGGTGTCGTTCTCCGGGGTGCTCACTGAGGCACTCGCTTCCTTTGTCGTCACGTACATCCTCTGGGCCGGGTCGGGTGTGCGGAGGCACACTCCGCCGTTGCGACCCGCGATCGGCTACCGGCGTGGGTGTCGGCGATCAGCCGAACAACCAGTCGACACCCTTGACGAACGCTACGTCGATCCCGGCGATGAACGCGACCATGAAGACCACGAACACCAGAACGACGGCCGTGTAGGTGGCCATCTGCTTCCGGTTGGGCCAGATCACCTTGCGCAGTTCCGCGATGACCTCTCGCAGGAACTTGACCAGCCGCTTGAACGGATTGCCCGCCTTGGCCTTGCCGGCAGTGTCTGCCTTGCGCGAGCCCGATGGCCGATCGAGCATGGCCACCGATCCGTTGTCTGCCGGAGCATCCGACGCGCGCACACGACGAGCAGACCGCTTGCCACTCGGTCGAGTGGCAGCGGCGGTGTCCTCGCCGTCTTCGCGAGTATCCCGCTCGTCGCTCACGTCGATCCTCTCTCGTCGCTGGCATTCAGGGCAGGGGCGACAGGACTTGAACCTGCAACCTGCGGTTTTGGAGACCGCTGCTCTGCCAATTGAGCTACGCCCCTTCGGTTGGGCCAGCCTGAGCTGTCGTGCCCAACCACATTCGATATTCGGTTGTCCCCAGTGTCACACAACACGCGCGCCGCTTCCATGAGGAGCTAGCCCCTCGGGAAGATCAGCGCGCAGCATCTCGTGACCCCAGAGTCCCGACTATACGGTACCGCGCGCGGTTATCGCCAATCGGGACACTCGACCAGGTCAGGACAACTGAACGGTTGCCGTGGCTCGACCGAAGATCTTTTTGCCCGCCGATTTCGCCGTGATGGCGACCACCGCGGTCCGGGTCTGCGGGTCGATCGATTTCACTTTACCGGTGAATTCGAGCTCGGCCGGGGCGTCGGAGCCGACGTAGACCGGGCTGGTGAAGCGGACGTTGTATTCCTTCACCGCGCCGGGATCGCCCAGCCATGCGGTGACGAAGCCGCCGCCGAGACCCATCGTCAGCATGCCGTGCGCGACCACGTTGTCCAGGCCGACGAGCTTGACGACCTCGTCGCTCCAGTGGATCGGATTCGCATCGCCGGAAACGCCCGCGTAGTTGACCAGGTCGCCGCGGGTGAGTCGCACCACGCGCGCCGGCAGCTGGTCGCCCACCGACACGCTGTCGAAGGACAGGGCGTGCACGCTGAGCGTCGGGGCGGGCTCTTTGGTGATCGGGTCGGGGGTGATCCCGACGGGCAGCTCGGCCGGCGCGTGGTGGGCGGGCTCGTCCTCGCCCAGACCGTGCATGAGCACGTTGCGCACCGCGTCCGACATGCGCGGATCGATGTCGCCGCCGCTGCGGCCGATCAGCGTGGTGTAGGTGGTGAGCACCAGTTCGTCGTCCTGGGCGGTGACGATGTTCTTGGTGACGATGATGTCGCCGCCGAACGCCTGCCGGAACGAGTGCAGATACACATCACAGGTCAACTGGTCGCCCACCCGGATCGGCCGGTGGAATTCCAGGATCTGATCGGTCTGCATGATCTGACTCAGGTCGTACCCGGTCACGATCTGTTCGAACAGTTTGCGCTGGGCGAGAATGCCGACCAGGGAAATGAAGGTGAGCGGGGCGAGCAGGCCCTGGTGACCGTACTCGCGCGCGATGTCCTCTTCCCAGTGCACCGGGTGGTAGTCCTGCACGGCACGGGCGTATTCACGCACCTTCTCGCGACCGACCTCGTAATAGTCGTCGACGCGGTAGTGGTGGCCGACCATCGACGCCGCGTGGGCGGCGGGATCGAAGGTTTCGGCGGCTGCGGGATGATCCGCATCGTGAGTTCCGGTGTTCACTGTCACAACGTGGACCTTACTCACTCGTAAGACAGCACCGAAGTCGCCCGGTGTGAAACGTGGCAAGTTCGGGTGCTGTATTGCCCCTGAACATCCGGCGAAATTTCCCCGGAAAAGCACAAAGGCCGGACTTTCGTCCGGCCTTTGGCAGATGTCTGAAAAC
>JACIXH010000032.1 GCA_014360565.1 Nocardia sp. | reverse complement strand
GGACCGCGTCCAGCACGTCACACAGATCGTCGGCCAGCAGATTCGTGCTCGGGCGGGCATAACCATTGGTGCTCTCGCCGTGGCCGCGCTGGTCGTAGGCGACCACGCGGTACTCGCCGGCGAAGGCGTTGATCTGGGCGTTCCAGTATTCGAGGGAACACGTCCAGCCGTGGGCGAACACGATGACGGGCGCGTCGACCGGGCCGTAGGCATGCACCCGAAGTCGGGCCCCGTCAGCGGTGACCACGGGGATCACGTCGTGGGGCACCCGCGGCGGATCGAAGGCCGCGATCCCGTGCGAGCGGGTCCGCAGGTCGGCCCGGTGGGCCGCCAGCACGGTCTTGACCACGGTGGAAGCCTGACCGGCCAGGTTCACCAGAGCCGTCGGCAACATTGCACGCATCGGCACACTCCTTCGTGTTACTGCTAGATACAGTAACACCGTGTACCACGCACTCGCGAGCCCTGCGGCGAGCTTTTACCAGCGCGGGCCGCGCTGCACCTCGTCGACCTTCGGACGCACGTCGACCAGATAGACACCGGTCGCGACGATGCCGATGATCGCAATGAGCCCCAGCCCACCTGCCCCGAGCAGCAGGAACACCAGCGCGCCACCGAGAATCGCCAGCCAGATCGGCTTGCTCAGCTTGTCGACCGCGGTGAACGCATCCGAACGCTGCCGGACGGCGTGAACGAGCGCGAACACGGTCGCACCGAGGGCACAGGCCCACAGGACCAGCAGAATCAGCGAGGTCATCCCATTCACGATGTTCACAAGCCCATCATACGAACAGCGGCCCCGTACACGCGTGGTGTACGGGGCCGCTGTGAGTGGTGACGCTCGAAGGGACTAGACCTTCTTCGGCGCGGCCTTCTTGGCGGGCGCGACCTTCTTGGCCGGAGCCTTCTTGGCAGCGGGAGCCGCGACGGGAGCCTTGGCCGGGGCCGGCTCGGTGGTGACGGCGACGACCTCGGCCTCGACAACAGCCTCGACCTTGTCGGCCACAGCCTCGGCCTCGGCCTTGCCACGGCCCAGCAGGTCGTTGACCTTGATCAGGGCGTCCTCGGCGCGAGCGGAGGCATCCTTGTACAGGGTCTCGACGCGGCCGATCTGCTCGTCGACGGCCTGGTTGGCACGCAGCCGGTCGACGGTCTCCTCACCGCGAACGGCGAGGTCGGCGTAGATGTCGAGCGCCTGGCGGTAGTACTGCTCGGCCAGCTTGCGCAGCTCTTCGGGAGTGAACTTCTCGCGCAGCTCGGCGAGGTCCTCCGGCAGCTCCGACGGCAGGCCGGAGATGCGGTCACGCAGCGTGTCGAACTGGGCCTGCACGTCAGCGGGCACGTTCGCGATGCGCTCGCGGGCCTCTTCGACGCGGGCCTTGGCATCGGTGGCGACAACACGGCCACGGACGTCGGCGACAACGTCGTTCACGGCGGCGTAGATGGCGTCACCGGCGCCGACGGTGGCGAACAGCGGCTTGGTCACAGTGGCGGTCTTCTCGGTCATCAGTCTTCATTCTCCTGGTGTGGCGGAGTGTCAGTTGTCGTGAACGAAACGTCACTGTCTCGTTCGTTCCCCCCTGAGCCGGTTTCGTCCCCATTTTCCCGGCGGAACGACTCATAGATTTCCAGCAACACCTGTTTCTGCCGTTCGGACACCGAAGTATCGGCGAGCAGGGCGTCACGGACCGGGCTGTGCGGACGCTGTTCGAGAAATCCCGCCCGCACATACAATACCTCCGAGGAAACCCGCAGCGCCTTGGCGATCTGCGCGAGTACCTCGGCGGAGGGATTGCGTAATCCGCGTTCGATTTGGCTCAGGTACGGATTACTCACCCCCGCCAGAGCGGCGAGCTGACGCAGGGACACCTGCGCGCTTTCGCGCTGTGCCCTGATGAAACCTCCGATATCTTGAGCCGCGTGCGCTACACGACTCTCGGGTTGGTCTGTCATCGCTCACCTTCTGGCGTTGTAAGCCAATACTAGAACAGGGTGCTAGCTTTTGCAAGCACTACAGTTAGCACTCGGTCGGCAACCGAGTTCTCAGTGGAACAGCAGCTGCGAGATCGTGTAGATGACCAGGCCGGCGAGCGATCCGACCACCGTGCCGTTGATCCTGATGAACTGCAGATCCCGGCCGACCTGCAATTCGATCTTCCGGCTCGCCTCGTCGGCATCCCAGCGCGCGACCGTATCGGTCACCAAGGTCGAGATCTCACCGGAGTAGTTGCCGACCAGATAGCGTGCGCCCCGATCGACCCACCCGTCCACCTTGCCACGCATCGCCGGGTCGTCACGCAGACGTTCGCCCAGCTGTTGCACATTCTCCGCCACCTTGCGACGCAATGTGGAATCGGGGTCGTCGGCCGACTCCAAGATCAACCTTTTCGCCGCGCGCCAGGTGGCCTCGGCCATTCCGGTGATCTGCTCGCGGCCCATGATCTCGGCCTTGACCTTCTCCGCCTTGGCGATCATCGCGTCATCGTGTTGCAGGTCCTCGGCGAAATCCTGCAGAAAGCGATCGGCGGCCCGGCGCAATTCATGATCGGGATCGGAGCGCACCTTCCAGGTGAACTCGACGAGTTCCCGATAGATTCGCTCGGAAAGCAATGTGTTGACGAATTTCGGCGCCCATTGCGGTGCGTCGCGCACCACGATCCGGTCGATCGTTTCCTGTGAGCCCAGCGCCCACTGATGCGCGCGCTCGGCCAGCAGATCGATCAGCGGCCGCTGCCGGTTGTCGGCGATCATCTCCGAGAGCACCCGGCCCAGCGGCGGGCCCCACAGCGGTTCGGCGATCCGCTTGACGATGGTGTTGTCGATGATCTGCTCGACGTCCTCGTCGCGCAGGGTGTTGACCACCGCGGTCAGGATCGTGGCGCTCTCCTGCGCCACCCGGGCCGCGTGCGCCGGATCGGCCATCCACCGACCCACCCGCAGTGAGATCTGCGCCGACTCCAAGCGCGCCGAGACCACGTCGGGCGCAAGGAAGTTGGTGCCGACGAAGTCACCGAGGCTCTCGCCGAGCTGGTCCTTCTTCTTCCGGATGATCGCGGTGTGCGGGATCGGCAGCCCGAGCGGATGTTTGAACAGCGCGGTGACCGCGAACCAGTCGGCCAGCGCGCCGACCATGCCCGCCTCCGAGGCCGCCCGCACATAACCCACCCACTCGCCACCGCCGCCACGCGATTCGAGCCAGCGGCACAGCAGATAGATCACACTGGCCACCACCAGGAAACTGGTGGCCAATGCCTTCATCTTGAACAGGTCACGCTTCTTGCCCGCCTCGTCGGTGAGCACCGCGAAGCCGGCGGGCTGCGCGGCGGGCTCGGTGCGCGGCGTGAGAACCGCCGTGTTGCCGGGAGATTTCTCCATAGCCCCCATTCTGCTGTGCGCGCGGCGAGTGTGCCGCCGCCAACCCGCGTGGCGTCTCCCACGACACGGCGAACCACGGGTTCGGCGTACGCGCGCGTAGGCGCCGAAGTGTGGTAAATGCCGCAACGTGGGCCAAAGGAGCGCCACCCCACACGGGCGCGCCTAAGCTGTTGTCAAGAGACGCCAACATCGATCACAAGGGGGCTGTTCTGTCCACCGAAGACCTTGTCGAGATCGGCGAGCAGTCGAGCCGAGCCACTGTGCGCGGCGGCGGCCAAGCCGACGGCCGCAAACGTCGGTGGCGACAGCACAAGATCGACCGGCGCGAGGAGCTCGTCGACGGCACCCTCAACGCCATCCGCGTACGGGGCAGCCAGGCGGGCATGGACGAGATCGCCACCGAGATCGGCGTGTCCAAGACCGTCCTGTACCGCTACTTCGCGGACAAGAACGAACTGGTCCACGCCACCATGCAGCGCTTCATCGAAACCACCCTGCTGCCCAGGGTCTACGGCGCGATCAGCCTGGACGCCGACGAATACCAACTCGTGCGCGCCGCGATGACCGAATACGTCGGCACTGTCGACGACGACCCCGAGGTCTACCGGTTCATCATGGGCAATTCCGCGGGCGACAAGTCCTCGCTCGCGGAGTTCGAGCGGCTCTTCGCCGAGGTGGTCACCACGGTGCTGGTCGACCGGGCGGGCGGCAAGGGCGTGCGCACCGACGGCGCGATGCTGTGGTCGTATGTCCTGGTCGGGGGCATCCAGCTGGCCACGCACTGGTGGACGACCACCGAGAAGGCCATGCCGCGCCAGGACGTGATCGATTACCTCACGATGATGGCGTGGAGCGCGATCGAGGGTGTCGCCAGGGCAGGCGGCTCACCCGAGATCTTCACCGCGCAGCCGCATCCCCTGCCCGAGATCCCACAGCAGGCGCCCTGACCGGTAATTTCTCGCCTTCGAGGGAGCCGGGCTCGACAACGCCCGGCGGTTGGCTACGCTGAACCGAGCGGGGCGCTGTGGCTTGCGTCACCGCGGGCGGTCGTGCGACGTTTTCGCGTCCACGCCGCCGCGCACGTCGGCACCAACGGAGGTACCTCGATGGCGAAGAACGTGCCGACTTCCCGGCTTGCCCGCGGGACGAAGCTGGGGGCGGTCGCGGCGGGATCGGTCATCCGCTCGAAGAAGACAAGGCTGTCGATGCGCGGCCGTTCGGAGGCTGTGCGCGCGCGGATGGCCGAGGAGTCGATGATCCGCACCACCGAACAGGTGGTCATGGTGCTGGGCACCATGAAGGGCGTGGCCATGAAACTGGGCCAGATGATGTCGGTGCTCGATCTGGATCTGGTGCCGGAGAACCATCGCGAGCGGTTTCAGCAACGCCTGGCCGTGTTGCGCAATGCGGCGCCGACGGTGTCGTTCGAATCCATGCGCGCGGTGATCGAGCAGGATTTCGGAGCCCCGCTGGCGGAGATCTTCGCCGATTTCGATCCGGAGCCGATCGCGGCCGCCTCGATCGGCCAGGTCTATCGGGCCACGCTGCACGACGGTCGCGCCGTCGCGGTGAAGGTCCAGTACCCCGGCGTCGACGCCGCGGTGCGCGCGGATCTGAAAAACCTCACCATGTTCCGCCGGGTGCTGGCCTCGGCGATGCCGTGGATCACCCCCGCGGTGCTCGACGAGCTGAAACTGAACATGGAGAGCGAGCTCGACTACCAGGCCGAAGCCGCCACGCAGGCCGAGATCGCGCACCTCTACCGCGAACACCCGTTCATCGTGGTGCCCTCCTCGGTTCCGGAGCTGTCGACCACCCGGGTACTGGTCAGCGAGTTCGTCGACGGAGACGGCTTCGACGAGATCCGGAAAATGCCCGCGGCGCTTCGCGATCGGGTGGGCGAGATCATCTACCGCTTCTACGTCGGCTCACTGTTCAGCTTCAACGAGTTCTGCGGCGACCCGCATCCGGGCAATGTGCTGCTCGCCAGAGACGGCCGGGTCGCCTTCCTCGACTTCGGGCTGTTCAACCGGATGGACCCGAAGCTGGTGGGATTCGAGATCCAGTGCCTGCGCGCGGCCGCCGAGGATCGCGCCGAAGATCTGCGCCAGCTGATGATCGATCGCGGCGTGATCGACTCCCCCGAGGAGATCGGCGCCGAGGAGTGCCTCGAATACGTGCTCGCCGCCTCCGAATGGTGCCTGGTCGACGAGGATCTCACCATCACCCCCGAACTCGCCAGCGGCGCGTTCCTGCTCGCCGTCGACCCGAGGGCCAGCGAGTTCACCGGCATGAAGCAGCAGAACCTGCCGCCGGAGCATCTGTTCTCACGCCGCGCCGACTTCCTGACCTTCGGCATGCTCGGTCAGCTCGACAGCACCAACAACTGGCACCTGATCGCCCGCGAATGGCTCTACGGCGATCCGCCGATCACCGAACTCGGTCTGGCCCATCGTGATTGGCTCCGCACTCATCCACCGAAGCCGGTGAAGAAGACTCGCGCCCGCAAGGCGAGCGCACCCGCCGGCAAGTCCTGATCATCTTTCGAAAGGCGCGTCATGCCGCAGCACCGTGAGTTCGACCTGATCCTGTTCGGCGCAACGGGTTTCGTCGGCAAGCTCACCGCCGAGTACCTCCTCACCGCCGCACCGGCCGATGCGAAGATCGCTTTGGCGGGCCGCTCGGCGAGCAAGCTGGCCGCCACCCGCGACGAGCTCGGCCCGGCCGCCGCGTCATGGGAACTGATCGTCGCCGATTCCAGCGATCCCGCATCGCTGGCGGCGATGGCCGAGCGCACCAAGGTCGTGGTCACCACCGTCGGCCCGTATCTGCGTTACGGCATGCCGCTGCTCGGCGCGTGCGCCGCGGCGGGCACCCACTACGCCGACCTCACCGGCGAGCCGCTGTTCATCCACGACGCCATCGAGAAGTACGAGCAGGCGGCCGTCGATTCCGGCGCGAAGATCGTCAATTCCTGTGGCTACGATTCGATTCCGTCGGATCTGAGCGTGTACGAGATCTACCGCGCCACCATCGCCGACGACACCGGCGAGCTCGAGGACACCACCCTGGTCGCCTACCTCAAGGGCGGCATGAGCGGCGGCACCATCGATTCGGGGCGCGCCATGATGGAAGACGTCGCCGCCGACTCCGCGCGCGGCAAGATCCTGGCCCACCCCTATTCGCTGAGCCCCGACCGCAGCATGGAACCCGATGTCGGCCGCCAGTCCGATCAGGCGCTGGCCCGCGCCGACAGCATCGACCCGAGTCTGGACGGCTGGGTCACCACGTTCGTGATGGCCTCGCACAACACCAAGGTCGTGCGCCGCACCAACGGCCTGCTCGGCTGGGCCTACGGCAAGCAGTTCCGCTACCGCGAGGTGATGAACGCGGGCACCTCGGCCGCCGCGCCGCTGATCGCCGCGGGTATCGCGGGCGGGGTCATGGCCAGCATGGCCTCGGGCACCGTCCTGTCGAAGGTCTCGCTCGGCCGCAAGCTGCTCGACCGGCTTCTGCCCAAGCCCGGCACCGGCCCCGGTGAGAAGGTCCGCCGCAGCGGTTGGTTCACCATGAAGACCTTCGCGCGCACCAGTTCCGGCGCCAAGTACCAGGCCACCTTCTCCGGCACCGGCGATCCCGGCTACCAGGCCACCGCCGTCCTGCTCGGCCAGAGCGGCCTGAGCCTTGCCTTCGACACCCTGCCCGAGCGCGCGGGCGTGCTCACCCCCGCGTCCGCGATGGGCGAGGCGCTCACCGCACGACTGCGCGAAGCGGGCATGACCATCGAGGTCGTACGGCAGTGAACCTCGCTCGCAAAACGATGAACGCCCCGGCGCTGGCGGCGGTGTACGAGCACGCGTGGCGACCCACGCTGTTCTACCTCGCCAGCGGCCGGACCACCGGCACCGACCGTCGCGACGCCGTCGATACCCTGCGCCTGAGCGGTCCCATGAAGGTGCTGGATCTGGCCTGCGGCCCAGGCAATTTCACCCGCTACCTCAGCGGATACCTGACCAAGGGCGGCTTCGTCACCGGCCTCGACTACTCGGCGCCGATGCTGGCCAAGGCCGCCGCCGACAACGCGAGCCCCCGCGTCGGCTACGTCCGCGGCGACGCCCGCAGCCTGCCGTTCGCCGACGGCACCTTCGACGCCGTGTGCTGTTTCGGCGCCCTCTACCTGATCCCGGACCCGCTGGTCGCCACCCGCGAGATGATCCGCGTCCTCGCCCCCGGCGGCCGCATCGCGATCAGCACCAGCTACGCCGAGGACAACCTCTTCGGCTCGGCCAGCAGTCTGGCCGCCAGCCTCAGCGGCCTACGCCTGTTCGACCGCGACATCTTCCCGAAGCTGTTCGCCCGGGCGGGCCTGGTCGAAATCGACCAGCGCGTCCACCGTTTCATGCAGTACGTGGACGCCACCAAGCCCGTGTGACACGGCCGCGCTACGCAGTCCTCTCCCGCCTACATCGGATGCGACGCATCGGTTACACGCCGAAACTCGAATCGATCAAGTGCACCTGGGTGGTCCCCGCTGAGAGTGCGCATCGGTTCGTCGTAGGTCGAGTACGAACGTAATGGACTGAATTCTCGATGTCCCAGCGCTGCCGTAACTATTGGGCTACCTGATCGGCCCGACGAGTTGGAACGACGCGGACGACAGGTAACGCCGTCCCATCCTGCAATTCTCACACGTCGGGACTCAGCGCAACCCTGACCGGTCTCGCATCGGGTGATGCCCGATGCAACGCAGTCACTCTGGGGCAACCTATTCGACGATGGCTCGAGTGCGGGAGTCACGGCGTGATCGCCTCGACGGCGAGTTGCCCGCTACGAACCCCGTCTGCTTGGATTGCCGAAAGCTGTTCGGTCCGTTCCTACTAGGGGGAATTCAGTGACCCGTCCCGTGTCAGCCATCTTCGGACTGGCCGTAGTAGTGTCGATCGCGGGCCTGTCCGCTGGCTGCGGCTCAGACGAATCCGGCAGTGACACAACGGTTTCAGCTCCGATAGTCGCCGTCGAAGGTGAGCCTGCATCTGCCATTCCGGCCGAGTTCGAAGGCTTGGACCCGTGCACGCTTTTGACCGGCGAGGAAGCGCGCGACGCCATCGGCGCACCGAGCATCGGAGCTCCCGAACGGATAGTGGCCCCTGGGCAAACTGGTTCGATGGCTGCCTGCTCATGGAAACCACCTGAGGAAAGCTTGGGCGTGTACCTTTCGCTAGCTACACCGCCCACCATGCCTTTGGCCGACCAGGAAAAGACGTGGACGGATGAGATCGGTCATCCGGCCCGTGCACGCCCGATGTCGGGCGCCTGCCACGTGTACGTCTGGTACAGCAGTGATCGCATGGCCAATCTGAGGATCTACCTGCCGGAGGAGCAGCGGGCATCATCCCTGGACAACGGTTTGTGCGACCGGTCGAAGCCTTTGATCAAACAGGTATTCGCAAAAATTCCTTGGAAATAGCACCAATATCGGACGTCAGGCTTGATCCCTGGAGGGGAAAGAACAGTGGGGACAACATTCAAGGCCGAGGCTGGCGAGATCGCCGGACTCGGCAAGCTGATCGACGAGATCGGCAGTAATGCCGACTATCTCACACGCACAACCGGAATCATGGGCGGCCCCGCCAGCGATGAATATACCGGCATTATGCAGTTACTTGTTACGCCGCTGAATTCGCTTCGAGATACGGCGAGTGATCGCCAGCGAAAAATGACGACGATCCTCCAGACCACAGGCGTCGAGCTCAACAAGGCCGCGTGGATGTACGTCGATCAGGATGCCAAGAACTACGCTGCACTGAACGCACACACCAATGGAATCGATACCGGCGATTCCAACACAGAGGAGCACGGGGCCACCGACGCCTTTGTGAATGCCGTACCGTACAGCGGTCCGGAGACCCTCTCGGTCCCGGCCTGCACGGTGTCGGTACCTCCGAATTTGAATGAGATCTTGGCGCAGGGTAATGAATGGGTGTTGGACATCCTGGATTACTTCTCCGAGATTGGCTATAATCCACTCACCGATGTTCTCGAGAAGATTGCCGGTAACTGGAACGATCTGAGGCGTGTCGGCGAAGTCCATAAGGAGGTTGGCGAAACTTTCGAAAAGGGCGGACTCAATCTGGAATGGGGAAGAACCACGGTCGACTCGCATTGGGATGGGCAAGCTTCCACCAGCTTCCAGGACTTTGCGGGTCGACTATCCGCCGGAATGCAATGGGAGGGTCCGATCGGTAGGTTGATCTCGACTGCACTCGAACGAGTTGCCGATGAGATCGAAAAGGCAGTCACCGAAGTCGTCAACAAGATAATAGATGTACTGAAGAGTCAGGTCGAGGTCAAAGGCGTCACATCTGCCTTGAAGTTCGCTCTGAAGAAGGTCCCGGTTGCCGGATGGGCGTACCAACTCGGCGACATCGCCGTACAGCTCACCAAGGTAATGGACCATGTCATAGAGTTGGTTGACAATATCCAAACCACCGTAAATTCGGTGATAGAGTTTATCGAATTTGCGAAGGACCCGGTCGGCAATGTCGAAGAGGGGCTCGAAGCCAAGCTGAAACCGATCACCGACAAGATCGAAGACGCTCAGCAGAAGGCGGAAATGGCCCAGGACATTGTCACAGCCGGGAATATCGATACGATCAGGAACAAACCGGAGTCGGCCTATGAGGTCGGCGCCGGATCACAACCGTGGGGTTCCTGATGAATAGTCCGATAGGCGATGCAGACCCGCATCATCTGCGAGCATTCCAGCGTTTGATGGGGCAGGTAGACGCTCTGGCGACCTTGCGAATCCGCAGCGAGAACACCACGATAGATGAGCTGTGCGCTGTTCCTGTCACCGATGAGTTCATGAATCGTTTGGCGGCCTCTCCGACGGCCTCCGTGGCGTTGCAAATGTACGCCCAGCGTGTGCTGTCCGGCGGAGCACGCTGGAACGACATCGAACTCTGGGCCAACCCGGTGCCGCCGGAGGTCGCCGAGTTGAAGGCGTCACCACGCCACGAGTGGTTGTATTGTCCCGTCGCGAAGCCGACGCCGCCCGATGAACCCGCCCGAGCTTTGACCTATGGGTCAGTCTTCCGCCGCGGCGAAATCGTCGGACCGAGCGACGATGACGACGACGACAACCCACCCCGATCTTGGCTCGTCTAACCACATTTCGGGATAGCCAGGGCAACCGCGTACACCTCGGCAATGCACGCGGGCGTCGGAGCCAACTCGACCGACCTTTTCACCAGCGCTGGCCTACGACCGTGCCGGTGGGCGGCTAAACCAGGCTCAGCCAGTAGTCCTGGAACTTCAGGAACACCAGCAGCAGTACCACCGCGTAGAACACCACGACCAGGGTCCAGCGCCATTCGGCGAGGATCCCCATCGGGCCGCGCGAGCGACCCCACAGCTCCTGGGTGGTCACCGCGAACAGCACCGGCACCGCTGCCCACACCACCATGCAGTACGGGCACAGCGCGTTGATCCGGTACAGGCTCTGGAAGATCAGCCAGCACAGCCCTGCGATGCCGAGGACGGTGCCGATCCACAGCCCGCCCCAGATCCAGCGCGGGAAACCGACCCCGACCACCGACAGGACCGCGAGGGTCACCACCACCGAAAAGCCGACGATGCCGATCAGTGGGTTGGGGAAGCCGAAGACCGCGGCCTGGTCGGTCTTCATGATCGACCCGCACGACAGCACCGAGTTGATGCTGCACGAGGTGACGTAGTCCGGGTCGACGAACAGCTTGAACCGTTCAACGGTGAGCGTGAACGACGCCAGCCAGCCGGCCAGCCCGGCGATCAGCAGCAGCCAGGCCGAGCGGGCGGGGGCGGTGATCACTTGGCCGCGTCAGCGATCACAGGAGCCAGGCCGTTCTCGGTGAAGACCGCGTCGGTCTGGTTCAGCTGACCGTTGATGTACACCGCCGGGGTCGACTCCACGCCGCCCTGCAGCGCGGTCTGGGTGACCTGCTGGATGTAGTCGTTGTACGGCCTGCCCTCGATGCAGCTGGCGACGGCCGGATCGGTGTAGCCGGCGCCCTGGGCGATCTCGATGAGTTCGTCGTCGCTCAGGCCGACACCACCCTCGGCGGGCTGCTTCTCGAACATGGTCTGCAGCCAATTCTGGTACTGGGTCGTGTCCGCCTTCGCCACGCAGAACGACGCGTTGGCCGCGCGCGAGGAGTACTGGTTGGTCGAGGCTCGGTCGAGGAAGGAGATGATCTGGTACTCGACCGACGCGGTGCCGTCGGCGGCGGCTTCGGCCAGCGCCTTCCCGTTGGCGGCCTCGAACTTCTTGCAGGCCGGGCACTGCAGGTCGGCGGCGACGCGCACCTTGACCTTGGCATCGGGGTTGCCGATCACGACCGTGCCGGTCTCGGTGACCGACCCGCCCGTCGCGGGCAGCTGCGCGGCCGAAGCAGTCGTCGATTCCTGGTCGGAATCGGACTTCTGCACCGCGATGCCGATGCCGATGGCCGCGACCAGCGCCACCAGCACGGCGGCGACGCCGACCTGGATCGCGATCTTGCGCTTCTTGTCGGCCGCCTCGGCCGCCGCCAGCGGATTCCTGCCCGAGGGCTTTTTGCCCGTGCTCACCGTCGTCACACGCCTTTCGCTCGTTGGCCCCCCATCGGGAACATCATGCGGGCCGAACCTGAGAGTTTCCGCAAAGCTCGTCTTCAGGACTCGTCGAGTCGGCGCAGCTGCTCGGCGATATCGAAGTCCGCGGGCGGCCAATCCAGTTTCAACTGGGCGAGCGCGGCGATCAGCAACTCGGTGACAGCCAGGCGCGCGTACCACTTGTGGTCCGACGGCAGCACGTACCAGGGTGCGTAATCGGTATTGGTGCGATCGAGAACTGCCTGGTAGGCCTTCTGATATTCGGGCCAGTAGGCACGCTCGGTGATGTCGGAGGTGTTGAACTTCCAGTATTTGTCCGGGCGCTCCAGACGTTCGCGCAGGCGCCGCTTCTGCTCGTCGAGGGACACGAACATGGCCACCTTCACGATGGTGGTACCCGCGTCGGCGACTTCCTTTTCGAAGGCATTGATCTGGTCGTAGCGCTGCTCCCACTGGGCCTGCGGCACGAGCTCGCGCACCCGCACCACCAGCACGTCCTCGTATTGGGAGCGGTCGAACACACCGATCTGGCCGTGCGAGGGCAGTTTGTTGCGGATGCGCCAGAGGAAGTCGTGCTGGGCCTCGAGTTCGGTCGGCACACCGAAGGACGCGTGGTCGACGCCCTGCGGGTCGACCGAACCGATGACGTGACGCACGATCCCGCCCTTGCCTGCGGTATCCATGCCCTGCAAGATCAACAGCACGCTGTGCTGACCGCCGGTGCGACCGTGCGCGAACAGCTTCTCCTGCAACACCGACAGCACCGTCGCCCGTTCGGTCAGCAGTTGTTTGCCCAGGCGCTTGTCGCCCGCGAATCCCGGCGTGCTCGAGGTGTCGAGATCGGCGACGCGCAGACCGTTGGCACGCAGTGCGATATCAGCCGGTTCGGTCCATTGTTTCGCCATTTCCCATGCCTACCACTAGTGGGTGGGTTTACCGGGCAAGCTCGACGCAATCGTTGCCTGCCAGCACTGCACGCCTGCCGGGTCGGCGATGTCGGCGCTGTGCACATACACCGGGTCCTTGCCCGCACTGCGCTGGGCGCGGTAGTCGGCCAGCAAGCGGAACGCTATCGCGCCGAGTGGGATGATCGCGGCCAGGTTGACCAGCGCCATCGCGCCCATGAAAACATCGGCCAGGTTCCAGATCAGGCTCACCGAGCCGAGCGCGCCGCCGAAAACAGCTACCAGGACCAGGATCCGAAACGCCGTGAGCGCCTGTGGACGGCTGGTGATGAATTCGATGTTGGCCCGCCCGTAGTAGAAATTGCCGATCATCGAGCTGAACGCCAGCATGAACACCACCGCGGTGAGCACGTGCCCGGCCCAGGTGCCCAGCGAGTCCTGTAGGGCGCTCTGGGTCAGGTCGGCGCTGCGCCGCTCGGACAGATCGGGGTCGCTGGTGAGAATGATGAACGCGGTGATCGAACAGATCAGCAAGGTGTCGAAGTAGACGCCGAGGGACTGGACCAGCCCCTGCTTCACCGGGTGCGAGACATCGGCCGCCGCAGCGGCATTGGGCGAGGATCCCAGTCCGGCCTCGTTGGAGAACATGCCGCGCCGGATACCCTGCGCCAGCGCGGTTCCGATCCCGCCGCCGACCACCTCACGCAGCCCGAACGCGCCGCCGACGATATCGGCGACCACTCGCGGCAGGTCGCTGATGTTGAGTGCCACCACCGCGATGCCGAGCAGCAGATACACCGTTGCCATCACCGGAACCAGTACCTCGGTGATGTGGCTGATCCGGCGCACCCCGCCGAAGATCACCAGCCCGAGCAGAACCACCAGCCCGAGGCCGACGATCGGGGCGAACCAGTCACCGTCGATCGCCGACAGCGAGGCCCGTCCGGTCGCCACGATGGTGTTGGACTGCACCGCGTTGAAGACGAAGCCGAAGGTCATCGTGATGATCACCGCGAAGATCAGCCCCTGCCACCGGCGGCGCAACCCGTATTGCATGTAGTAGGCCGGGCCGCCGCGGAAGGCCCCCGGCTCCCCCTCCCGCCGTTTGTAGAGCTGGGCGAGTGTCGATTCCACGAACGCCGACGCCGCGCCGACCGTCGCCATCGCCCACATCCAGAACACTGCCCCCGGCCCACCGACAGTGATCGCGGTGGCGACACCGGCGATATTGCCGGTCCCCACTCGCGCCGCGGCGGAGATACTGAACGCCCCGAACGCCGAGACCGCTTTCTTCCCGTCCGCCGCCGTCGGCCCTTTCTCGGCCACCACCCGAAACATCTCCGGCAGCATCCGCAACTGCACGACGCCGCTGCGCGCGGTGAAGTACAACCCGGCCACGATGACGAGCGGAATCAGCAGCCAGTTCCAGAACACATCATTGATGTCGACGATCACCGAGTTCAGGGTGTCCATGCGGCGAACGCTACCGCCGCGACTCACCACGACCCGTCAGGCCGCCTCCGATGTCGCCTGCCGATAGGTCGCGCAGGATCGGCCATCCGGCATCGTGGAGTCGTGCACACCCCGAAATGGCCGGAAACTCTGCCGGTGGCGCAGGTCCGGGTCGCGCGTCCGACCGACCGCCTCGACGACGTGGTCCGGTTCTACGAACAAGGTCTGGGCCTGCGTAAGCTCGCCGAGTTCCACGATCACGCCGGCTACGACGGTGTGATGCTCGGCTTACCGGGCACCGACTACCACCTGGAATTCACCAGCCATGTCGACGGCAGCCCGGGCACGGCCCCCAGTTCCGAGAACCTGCTCGTGCTCTATTTCGATGACGAGGAGCAGATGTCACGTGCGGTGGATCGGCTCAGCGGCTTCGGCGTCGCGGCGGTGGCGCTGGACAATCCGTACTGGGGCGCCAACGGTGGCACGGCCTTTCCGGATCCAGACGGATGGATTGTCGTGCTGATGCCGCGGCCGGTGTTCTGAGCCGGTGGGCTAGTTGGGGGTTCCGTGGGCCAGAACTACCTCGATGGTTCGGATGGAGCCGTTCGGGGCGGTGACGGTGAGGCGGATGAGGTCGGCGGGTTTGCGGACGCTGATGGCCGCGCTCAGGGCTTTCGCGGTGATGACCGGGGTGTCGTCGACCGCGGTGATCACATCGCCGATGTTGATGCCGGCTTCGCGGGCCGGTTGGCCGTGGAAGGCCCAGCTCACCTGGGCCCCTGCGGGGCGGGCGTCCATGACCTGCACGCCGAGGGTGGCGGTGGGGCCGATGTGGACCGTTTCGGTGGGCGTGCCCGAACGGATCTGCGCCACGATTCGCATGGCGGTGTCGATCGGGACGGCGTATCCGTTCGCCGGTCGGCCCTCGGTCCGGGCGTTCTCGCCCGACGCGGCGGTGATCACGCCGACCACCGAACCCGACGCGTCGGCCAGCGCACCGCCGGACTGCCCGCCCATCACAGGCGCGGCGATCTCCAGCATGCCGTTGAGCGCCTTGCGGGTGAGGTCGGCGGAGTTCATGGCGACGATCGTCGCGTCCAGGTCGGTGATCGGCCCGGCGACCGAGGTCGGCGCGCCGCCGTCGCCGCCCGCATCGCCGATGGCCAGCACATCCTGGCTCATTCGCAGGTCGCTGGAGGTGCCCAGGCGCGCGGTCGGCAATCCCGCCGCCCCGCCCAGCGACAGCAGCGCGATATCGGCGCCGGAGTCGTAGCCCAGAACCGTGGCGTCGTAGACGAGCCCGTTGGCGACATCGGTGACCCGGAGCGACTCGGCGCCCTTGATCACGTGATGGCTGGTCAGAATCTGTCCGTCGGCGGTGAGCACGATCCCGGACCCGGCGGCCCCGAGACCGAAACCGCCCGCGTCGGCATCGATGTTCACCAACACCGGTTCGATCTGCCCGGCGACCTGGGCGGGATCGAGCGGAACCAGCACCGGTGCCTGCGCCTGCGCCACGAACTCCGGCTCGACCAGGGCGACCTCCCCGCGATACCCGAGAAGTGCGCATACCCCGAGCAACGCCGCCGCCATCGTCACCAGAACTCGTCCGACACGCCTCACAGCACATGTCCTCTCTTCCGAGCCGACGAGTCCATTGTCACTCGTTTTCCGGGTCCGCCGGTATCGATACGGACGCGGAAGTTGGCAAAGCACCCATGCGGCTGTAGGCATGTAGCCATGAGCACCGCAGCCGCCTACGCCAAGCATTCCCCTGACGGGGCCTTCGAAAAGGTCACGATCGAACGTCGCGAGGTCGGTCCGGATGATGTGCTGATCGACATCAAATACGCCGGCATCTGCCATTCCGACATCCACACCGCACGCAACGAGTGGGGCAACGCGCGGTATCCGTGCGTGCCGGGCCACGAGATCGCCGGCATCGTCGCCGCGGTCGGCTCGTCGGTGCGCAAGTACCAGGTGGGCGACCGCGTCGGCGTCGGCTGCCTGGTCGGCTCCTGCGGCAAGTGCGTGCCGTGTCTCGCGGGCGAAGAGCAGTACTGCACCAACGGCGCCACCTGGACCTACAACTCCCCCGTCCCCGAAACCGCGCAGCCCGGCGGACACACGATGGGCGGCTACTCCACCCAGATCGTGGTCGACCAGAGCTTCGTGGTCGCGATTCCCGAAGGCATCGGCCTCGATGTCGCCGCGCCGCTACTGTGCGCGGGCATCACGCTGTTCTCGCCGCTGAAGCACTGGAACACCGGGCCGGGCAAGAAGGTCGCGATCATCGGCATGGGCGGGCTCGGGCACGTCGGAGTGAAGATCGCCGCCGCACTCGGCGCCGAGGTCACCGTGCTGAGCCAGTCACTGCGCAAGCGCGACGACGGCCTGCGCATGGGCGCCCACCACTACTACGCCACCAGCGACAAGGAAAACTTCCGTGCGCTGCGCAATCAGTTCGACCTGATCATCAACACCGTCTCCGCCGACCTGCCCATCGACAACTACCTGCGCCTGCTCGCGCTCGACGGCACGCTCGTCATCCTCGGTCTGCCGGAACACCCGATGAGCGTCAGCGGCCGCAACCTCGCCGGTTTCCGCCGCTCACTGGCCGGTTCGATGATCGGCGGTGTCGCGCAGACCCAGGAAATGCTGAATTTCTGTGCCTCGCACGGGATCGGCGCGGAGATCGAACTGATCTCCGCCGACGAGATCGACTCGGCCTACGACCGCGTGGTCGCCAGCGATGTCCAGTACCGATTCGTGATCGACACCGCAACGGTGTAGTCGCCGCGCCGAGCGGCTGTGGACGCCCGTCCTGGGTAGCGTGACATTCGTGGTTGCCCAGGACGAATCCGCTGAACCTGCCGCACAGTCCGCCGAACTGCCTGCCTTCTGGTCGGTGCGAACGCCGCCGCGCTGGCTGCCGCGCGCGCTGCTGTACGTGGTGCTCGCGGTCGCCGGGTTGATCGCGGCGTTCTGGGTGCTCGCCAAGATGCAGGGCCTGCTGACCGTGCTGCTGGTGTCGATCTTCCTGGCGTTCGCGATCGAGCCCGCGGTGAATTGGCTTGCGGCGCGCGGTGTTCGGCGCGGGGCAGGCACCGGCGCGGTGTTCCTGGTGGTACTGGTGGTGATCGTCGCGTTCGTGTGGACGTTGGGCGCGCTGCTCGTCAACCAGGTGACGATGCTGGTGAAGAACGCACCCGATTACGTCCAGGATCTGGTCAACTGGGTCAATTCGACGTTCCGCCAAGATCTTTCGGGTGACGACCTGACCAAGTACGCTTCGGAGTGGAGCTCCACGATCGAGAAGTACCTGGTCGGTCTGGCCGGAAACGTCTGGGGCATCGGCACGATCGCGATCGGCGCGCTGTTCCAGCTGCTCGGAGTACTGCTGTTCACGTTCTACTTCGCCGCCGACGGGCCGCGTTTCCGCACCTGGGTGTGTTCGCTGCTGCCGCCCAAGCAGCAGAAGCATGTGCTGCGTGCCTGGGACATCGCGGTCGAGAAGACCGGCGGCTACATCTATTCACGCGCCCTGCTCGCCCTGTGTTCGGCGATCGCGCACTACGTGGCGTTGCGCGTACTCGATGTGCCGTCGGCGTTCGCGCTGGCGTTGTGGGTCGGCGTTGTCTCCCAGTTCATTCCGACTGTCGGCACGTACATGGCGGGCGCGCTCCCGGTGCTGGTGGCGCTGGTACACGACCCGATCACAGCGCTGTGGATCCTGCTGTTCATCGTCGCTTACCAGCAGTTCGAGAACTACGTCCTGCAACCGCGGATCACCGCCACCACCCTGGACATGCATCCAGCGGTGGCCTTCGGGGCGGTGATCGCCGGCGCCGCGTTACTCGGTCCGACCGGCGCGTTGCTCGCGATTCCGGTCACCGCCACGCTGCAGGGTTTCGCGGGCGCCTATGTGCGTCGCTACGAAGTCACCGAGGAGGCCGACGCGCCGCCGCCGAAGAAGAAGCCCAAGCGCAAGAAGACCGCAACCGCATCCACCGACGAATAGGCAGCCTCCGCGACGGGCGAGGGCGTGGGAGCCTACCGCAGCGCATCACCAGAGAGTGCGCAGCAGCTCCACGAGGGTCAGGCGCAGCTTTTCCATCTGGGACCGGCTGTAGAGCGTGGTGTCGTATTCGAGTTGCAGGGTGAGGCGACCCGCGATGGTGAAGGCGGTGAGTTTGGGCGGCATGCCGGGGCCCATGGCGTAGATGTCGTCGCGGACGAAGGACAGGTGGCCGGGGATCGAATGCGGTTTCAGGCGGCCGATATTGGAGATGGCGATCGTCGGGGGCGCGCCGAGAAGCGCGGCGGTGAATTCGTCGTTCACCAATTGGGCGACGATCGGGAAGACGACGGGTTCGCGGCGGTTCAGGCCGGATTCCACCATGTGCGCCAGTTCCAGCTGACCGGTCGCGCCGGTCGCCCGGACCAGCGTGCCCGCCCCTGAGGCGAGGTTGACCATCGTGTGCGCGGGCACGGGCGGATCGAACTCGCCGCGCACGTCGACCGAGTACCCGCAGAACATCGGCAGCGCCTCCGCCTCCGGCAACCTGGTCCGCACGGCAGCCAAGGCCGCACCGGTGAGCACGCTGTTCACCGAAAGACCCGCCGCGCGCGCCGCCGTCACGAGCGCGGCGGTCTCCTCGGCGTTCAGCTCTATGCGCTGCATCGCGAATCGGCCGAGCGGATCGCCGTCGGCACCGTCGCGGGGCAGGGCGCGTGGCGCGTCCTCAGGGCTCATCGCCGCCGCACCAGCCCTGATCTCGGCCAGCCACGCTTCGGCCTCCGCGACCGGAACAACCTGTGCCAGACGCACGTCCATCGACTCGGGCAGCCGCTGATCCGGTTCCGCCGCAGCCACCACAGCACCCGTCGAATGCGCGGTGTAATGACGCCACATCTGCCCCAGCAAGGCGAATCCCGATCGGCCGTCAGCGATTCCGTGGTGCACGACAAGCACGACCTGCCGGCGCAGACCGGCCCGCAGCAGATAGGCGCGAAACAGGCCACCACTCCAGTCCCGCGGCCCGTTCACCAGCGCCAGATACTCGGTTTCACCACCTTCGACGATGTCGAGGCGAGGGCGGAATTCGTCGTCGCGGACCAGATATTGCACGCCGTCGTCGGTGACCACCCGGCTGCGGAGCAGCGGGTGCGCGGCGGCGAGTTCATCGAGCACTGTCCGCAGGATCTCGGGGTCGATCTCGCCGTGCACGGTGGTGCCGAGAAACAAGGGCATCCCGCCGGTCGGCACGCTGCCGATGGTCGTGCCGATGCCGAAGAAGCTGGATTCGAACGGGGAGATACGTCGCCGAGAGGTCATGCACGAAACATACAGTCGTTTCATACGCTTGTCACTGACAACTGTTTGAAACGGATGTCACGAACAAGTGTATGCACCACTTGCTATCGTGCGCTGGTGGGAACGCGCGAAGATCTCCTGGAAGCCGCCAAGCAGTGCCTGGCCGAACGCGGCTATGCCCGCACCACCGTCCGCGACATCGTCGCGGCCTCCGGCACCAACCTCGCCGCCATCAACTACCACTTCGGCACCCGCGACAAGCTGCTGCAACAGGCGATGCTGGAGTCCAGCGCGACCGCGGTGACCCAGATCCTCGCCGCCCTGCCCGCCACCGATCCGATCGACCCCCCCGCCCGCCTGGAAGCGTTCTGGCAGAGCTTGATCACCTCGTTCGTCGAGAACGCGCCGCTGTGGCACGCCAATGCGGAATGCCTCAATCAGGCACTGCACTCCCCCGAGCTGCGCGCAGAACTGGCCGACGCGCAGGCACTCGCCCGCCGCGGCCTGGCCGAGGCCTTCGGCAACGGCGACCGCAATGTCGGCGCGGTCCTGCAAACGATGATCGGCGGCCTACTCGTGCAATGGCTGGTCGACCCGGACAACGCTCCGTCGGCGGCCCAGCTCACCGCGGGCGCCCGGGCCATCATCCGCGCCTGACACGCTCGTCTCCGAACCGGCACGCGGCGATCTCACCCGCTCCGGGCGATGTGCGCCGACCGAGCACCGGCGAATGCTGGTGTCGCGCGTCCAGTCACGGTCGCGCACCCGTACGCCAGGACGAGGAGCGCACATGCCGGATCAGAACGTGCCCGAGCTGACCGCACAGGCCTACCTGTACGGATTTCCCCTGGTCTTCAACCTCGATTCGATCGAGCGATTCCTGCGCGAGGGCATCGGCGGCAATCCGGCGACCCCGTTCAACGGCTTCTCCCACGCCCGCACCCTCGCCGGCGCCTCGGCGACGTTCGTCTCGGTCAACAACGACACGGTGTACTCGATCGCCCCGATAGACCTTTCGGTCGGCCCGGTGACTTTTCACGTGCCTGATGCCGGTGACCGCTACTACGTCATGCAGTTCATCGACGCCTGGACCGACAACTTCGCCTACGTCGGCACCCGGGCCACCGGAAATCGCGCAGGCGACTACCTGCTCGTACCGCCGACCTGGACCGGCACGGCCCCCGACGACACCACGGTCATCCGGTTCCCCACCGCTGTGGGTGTGATCGTCGGCCGATGGGCCTGCACCGGCGAAGCCGACCTCCCCGCAGTGCACGCCTTGCAGGACGCGATGACCTTGACCGCCGCCGACCGAGCCGCGCAACCAGCGGGACTCCCGACGCCGGACCCGACCGTAGCCGCGGACCTGATGTTTCTCGAGAAGGTCCGCGTGTGGTCGCAGGCGTTCCCGCCCGCCGAGCGCGATCTCGCACTCCAGGAGTCCTTCGCACCGATCGGCCTGACGACAACAGGCACCTCTCCCTACCCCTCCCTCGAACCGGACCGAGCATCCGCGCTGCGGGCCGGACTGGGTGAGGGCCAGGAAGAGCTGAACAACGCGATGCAGAGCGGGCCGGGCACCGGGGAGAACGGCTGGCAGCCGACACTGCACCTGTTCGACTACAACATCGACTTCTTCGAGGTCGGGACACTCGACGACGAGAACTTCAAGATCACCGACCAGAAGCAGCGCATCACCACTCGCGCCGTAGCCGCCAAGGCCGGACTCTGGGGCAACCACGCCTACGAGGCGGCCTACGCCATGATCTACACCGACCACACCGGCCAGCCACTGACCGGCGCGAACACCTACACCCTTCGCCTCGACCCCACCCCGCCGGTCAATGCCTTCTGGTCGGTCACCATGTACTCGACCCCCGACTTCTACCTGTGCGCCAACCCGATCGACCGCTACTCGATCGGCGACCGCACCCCCGGCCTCGTCTACGACGACAACGGCTCCCTCACCATCACCATCAGCCACGCCGAGCCCGTCGACCCCAAGGCCCGCGCGAACTGGCTCCCCGCCCCCGAAGGGGGCTTCCGCCCCTGCATGCGCATGTACGAGCCACAGCCGACAATCCTCGACCAGACCTACACCCTCCCCCCGATCACCAGAACCTGACCGACGCTATTGCTCGCCCCGCCGTGCCCGCTCGAGCACTTCGGCCTCGGTCGGCGGGCTGGCGGGGTGGTAGCTCAGGCACAGCGGCGTCGCGAGCTTGCGGAACGCACGCCCTTCGGTGGCCCCGTAGAACTGGCCGGTACTCAGTCTGCCGATGTCGTCGACATTTCCGCCCCAGGTGGCGGCGATGCTCTTGGCTGCCTGGATCTGCACCGCGGTACCCAGCTTTCCGAAGAACTGGACCGCCGTGTTGCCCACCACCTTGTTGTCGAGCCCTTTCGGCGCTTGCGTGGCATAGGCGATGCCGAGCCCATATTTTCGTGCCTGGGCCGCGAGCATCAAGGTGCTGGCGGTGGCCGGAGTGCTCTTGCCCGAGGGTGCGAGCATCTGGGCCTCGTCGAGGACCAGCAGCGCCCCGAGCGGCCGGTCACCTGCGGGGTTGGTCTTGAAGTAGGTGAACAAGGCGACCTGGAGCTGGCTGACGAAAGTGGCGCGTTGGTCGGGGTCGGGTAGTCCCACACAACTGACGACGGAAACCCGAGCCTTCTTCCCCGGCGCCGGAGTCAGCAGGACGCCGGGGTCGAGGGGTTCACCATCGCCGCCGAACAGTGGGTCGTTGATCATGGAAACCGTGAGCCCGTCCGCCATTTCGGCCGCGAGGTCCGCGGCGTTGCGCACACGACTCACACCATCAGGGAGATCACCGAGCAGCTCGATGAGGCCCGACAGTTTCGTCTCCCCCGACCTGGCGAAATGGGTGAGCGTCTGCAACAGCACCGCGCGCGCCTTTTCCGACTTCGCCCGTGCGATGCCGGACCGCGCCAGCAGATCACCGGCGGCCACCTCCACGGCGGTCCGCAGTTCGTCCGGGTCGTCGAGCACCGCCCCGAAATCCGGGAGCGGGTTCAGGATGAGCGGGCGGCCGGCTTGTCTGCGTGGGGTCCACACAACCACATCGGTCTCAGCCAGATACCGCGCTGCCTTTTCTGCGTCGCCCGGGTGCCACGCCGACGGTGGGTGCTGCCAGGCGTCACCGAGCCGGGAGAGGTCATTGTTCACATCGAGGACGATCACCGAAACCCCGTGCAGTGCCACTTCTTCCACCAGCCGCCGCAGCAATACCGTCTTGCCCGAGCCGCTACTGGCGAACAGGACCAGGTGCTTGCGCAGCAGTTCGAGCGGAACTACGAACTCGATGCCATCGGCGATACCCCGACCGAGTACGACCGACGGCTCGGCGGATCCGGGTAGTACGACGGGCGATCGCTCGTTGGCGGAATCGGACCCGGCGGACATCGGCAGATCCGGCGCGGGGTCATGCAGGACAGCAGGTTCCGGCAGATCACCGAACACCCGCCGGAACAACTGAGTCTTTCCAGCAGGCGTGCGTTCCACCAGCCAACGGTCGAATCCCGGCCTCGCCTCAGCGAGCATCTGCTGCAGCGCCGTGAACGTGAGCAGATCATCCTGCGAAATCGGTAACGTCCGCCCCTCCGATGCGGCCAGCTCACCCAGCATCGCCAGGGTTTTGGGACCTTTCGAGAACGGGATGTTGCGCAGGATCGTCAGATGACGGTTGCCGTCGGTCTCTTCGATACCGGATTCGATGACCGCTGAACGCATCCGGGATTGCACGGCCAGGTGATGGGTGTGGCCGATCGCCCGGAAGCTCCAGTGCTCCTGTTCTTCGAGAACGGGGTCGACCGTCCGCAACAGGCGGGCGTGCAGCGCTCGCCCGGTGGCAGTCGCCGGGTCGATGCTCAAGTCGTCGCGGTCGCGCTGTTCGAGGACGAAACACTGCAGGGCCGCCTTGAGTAGGTCGGCCATGATCTCGTCTTCTTCGGCGGGGTCGAGCGCCCTCGTGGAATCGGCGGCTTCGCGCAGTTCGTTGAAGTGACTGTCGAAACCGCTGTGATCCGCCGGCGGCACCGGCACCTTCGCCTCGGCACCCTTCTCGAGATCGGTGAAATCCCCCAGTTCCCGAATCTCTTTTCGCTCCAGACAATTCCGCACATGATCGGCGACCAGTTGCAGCAATCTGCGCGGGGTGTACTTGGATACCGCATCAGCTTCGAAGGCGCGCGGGTCGATGGGCCACGTCGGGTAAGCCGGTAAGAAGTCGACTTCGTCGTAGAGCACCCGCAGATGTCCGGCGACCACTGCCGCCGCCACCGCGGCACCGGGCAGCTTGGTCGCCAGAAACTGGTCGGTGAACCGGTCTTCGACCGAGGCCACCCCTTGCTTCTTCAGGTAATCCCAGGTTGTAGGGATGCACGCGGCGATGACAATCGTTCGGACCGTCTCTTCGCGAAGCTTCATCAGACTGTCCGCGAGGTGCGCGGTGCGCTCGGCGCCGCCCTTGGCCATGACGTCATCGATCTGGTCGACCGCGATCACCACCGGGCCAACCGCCGCGAACAAGCTGATCAAATCGTGAAAAATCAACTGAGCGGTGCGGTTCCCGGGCCGGAAGCCCCACTCCATCGCGGTGTCACGATCGAGAGGATCGCGCAGAATCAGAAAGGTGTCGCCCACGTAGCGCAAAGCGCCGCCGGCCCGGAACAAGACCAGAGCCCGCAACGTGTCCCGGCATTCGTAAGCCAACTGTGGCTCCGGGGCCGACAGATCGTCCAGAAACCGCTCGATGTCCTCGGGTTTGGGACGCATCGGCCCGGCGATCCGTGCGGTGCGTTCGGGATCGAATCCAGCACGTTTCGCCAGAGCGACCAGCAACCTGCGCAGCTGATCACCGTCGGCGTCGACCAGCCTGTTCATCACACCGTGAACGGCGCCGTCCCAGAACGACTTACCGTCGAGCAATTTCGGCATGAAGAAGAATCCGCCCACTGCCGGATCTTGGACATACTGCCGAATCCATCCGAGCAGGTGGGTTTTCCCAACTCCCGGATCACCGTTGAGGATGTACCCGGTCGGCGATATCTGCGGCCGATCCTTCGCCAGGCCGATGGCCCTGGCAATCTCCGCCGACGCTGCCCGATGCAGCTCCTCGACGTGGTAGCTCTGCGGGCGCCAGATCGAATCCGGGCCGAGTGCGGTGCTGAACTGCACCCGCGCGAGCGCGCGATATTCCAGGTCGTTCACCGCACCGCCTCGACGGTCAGCAGATGACGAGGGGTACCGCCCAGCACAATGGCCGCCGCGTGGTCATCGTCGGTCAGCGTTTTGCGATCGGCCTCCGCCCGCACGTGCACACCGTCACGATCGGCCAGCCGCGCCATCGCCTCCGAGAAGTCGGTGGGTGGAATGTGCGGCAACCTGGTTCGCAGCTCGGAGAGCCGGACCTGGTCGGGTTTGCCCTTGGTCAGCTCGGTGTATTTCCGGAGAATCTGGCCCGCTACATCAGGGACGAAGACATCGGTGAGCAATTGCCCCGAGGTCTCGAGATGCCGGTGCAGCCCGGCCAATACCGCGTACAGGGCCCCTCCGTAGGAACCGGATTTCTCCGGGCGTGGGCGCGTGAGCTCCGCGGTGCACCACTCGGCCCCCTGCTCGGTGAGTTCGTGCACGAGCGCTCGACCGACCTTCACGCTGTCGACCAGCCCCAACTTGTTGAGCCGAAGTCGCGGTTTGCCGTCGAGCGTCACCCCGGCCACCGCGAAGAGTTCGGCGTTCGTGAGTTCGCGTGCCTGCGCCAACAGCGTGAGCAGCACAGCAAGTTCTCGTGGACTCATCTGATCCGACAATGTTCGATCCGTTCTCTCACGATCCGTCGCCTTCGATGACGGTGAATCCGTTCTCGGACACTTGCAGGTCACGTCTACCGTCGAAGGTTCCGATAGCGCGCACGCGGGCAAGCGAGCTGTGTGCCGCAAGGGCTTTCACGTAATCGTCAGCCGAGCGCAGCCGCACTGTGACGCGTCGTTGCCGACCGGTGGTCGTCTCGTCGACGACGAGCACGCCGCGCACGATCGCCTTCGGACCACCATCGTTGTCCAGCCCGACCACGACCCCTTCGACCATCGCGGGCGAGGCAGGGCCGGGCAGCGATTCGAGCCGGTCGGTCGGCAGCGGAGAGGAAGCGACGGCGTCGTCGAACAGTCTCGGCAGCCGGGCGACCGCGCCGCTGGAGAACTCGACCGCGACATCCGGCCGCGGAACTTGATGTGACCAGCGGAAATTCAATTCGAACCGCATCGGGCTACGCTCCGCCGACCCGAGCGCGCTGAACTGTTCGACCGTCTCGTACCGGATCTCGTGCGCTATGCCGAACCTCTCCCCGTGCGCCGCGCCCCGGACCGTCGCCGCGATGTCCAGCAACCGGATCGCCGAGCCACGCCCCAGCCGTGAACCGGGACCCGCGAGGAACACGTCGAAGCCGAAAGTGTCCCGACGCGGCAGCAGTGTGGTGTCGTCGAGCAGTTCGGCGACCGCGCGCTGTCGCATCGACGACATCCTGATCTCGCTGCCCGCGACTTGATACGCACAGGTGACGAGCAGCGAACGCAGGGCTGCCAGCGCGGCCGTGCCCGCTTCGAGCGAGACCTCGCCATCACCCGCGCGATACCCGACGATGTCGACGCCACCGGAAACGATGTCGCGCACCACGACTTCCGCCGACCGTTGCTCGGAGTCTGCGACACAACGCACCAGCGCCCGCATACGCGCCGTGAAGTCGACGACCTCGCCGTCGGGCACCAGCACGTCGAACTCGCCGTGCGACCAGACCCGACCGTTGCGCCACGGCACCTGGGGCGTCCACCCCTGGGCTCGCAGGTACCCGATCACGTCGTCGAGGCGAGGCGGGGCAACCATCGGTCCTACCGCGACGATCCGGCGACGAGCGCGGCGAGGGCCTCGACATCGAGCACATTGCTGACCGGAATCGGGACCGATACCTTGCGCTTGGCGTTGTCGACCGCGAATCGGGCCCGATCACGCAGTGAGAGGAAGTACCCCGTATGCCGAAGCATCAGCCCACCGGTGACAGCGTCGGTGAACATGCCCGCGGCCGCGGGCACGTGGACTGCGAAAAGGTAACGCGGAACGGCGAAATCGATGCCGGCGAGCTGGTTGTACTGGGTATGACTGAGCCCGCCGAAGATAAGTTGTCCCTGCCGGTATCTCGGCCGCGACACTGTCTTGATCTGCACTTCGATCTGCGGAGAGAATCCGTACCTCGTCCGGCCCGGCTGCTTGATGGTCAGGTCGACCCCGTCGACATCTAGATCATCGGTCGACCAGACCAGGCCGGCCGCCGAGGCGAGCACGCGAATGTAGTCGTGCCCGAACTTCCCCTGATGGTGATGCGGATCGAGCACCGCGCCCCTCCTGACCCCCGCTGACGCCGCGAACTTTAGTCGCTGACGCCGGAAGCTGCTGGGGTTCAGCATTTCTCGCGTTTAAATGGGGGACAATTTGGGTAACGGCCGGTCGCTCAACGACCACACCCGCGCGAGATACGCCTGATCGAGCGGAGCTGCCTCAGTCGAACTGACCGCAGGCGGCGAGCCACGATCCGCAACCTGACAGCCCAGCGGGCTCAGGCGCCGAAATCGGGGATGGTGATCGAACCATCGGCGGCCAGTGGGAAGCCCGGGTTGTGCGCGATTTCCCAGGGATGGCCGTCGGGATCGAGGAAGACGCCTGAGCGGAAGCCGAGGGGGTTGGTGGCCGCGGGCTTGGTGATCGTGGCGCCCGCTGCCTGCGCCGCCGCCAGCATCTGCTCGACTTCGGCGTCGGACCGGACGTTGTGGGCCAGGGTGATGCCGCCGAACCCGGCGCCGTCGTCGGGCAGACCGGAATCCGCGGCGAGCTTGTCACGGCCCCACAACACCAGGCCGAGCCCGCCCGCTTGAAAGAAGACTGTCTCCTCGATCTCCTGGCCGCGCCAGCCGAGGGCTTCGTAAAAGGCGCGCGAGCGGGCCAGATCGGCGACACCCAGGGTGATCAGGCTGATTCGCTGTTCCATTCCCCCACGGTAGAGCCCGATCGGGGCCGATAGGGAAACCTCCACCGTGTCGTCGCGCGCGCGGTGGTGACAGACGAAACGGGCGCACCGATTCCGGTGCGCCCGTCTGACAGTCAGATCATTCCGAGGCAGTCGCCGCCGCGGCTTCCGCAGCCGATGCTCGCCGGCGAACTCGACGTGCCGCAGCCACCATGTTCCGCAAGGACGGCTCCAGCTGCCAGTAGTGGCGAGTCTTGAGGCCACCGTCGGGGTTGGCCCACAACCGTTGGGGCGTCACCGCATTCGCGGCCTGGGTGAGCAGCTCGTCGAACTCGTCGATGTCGGGGATGCGGGCCGAGCGGCTCTCGTAGACGCCGGGGCCGACGCCGTGGGTGAGGCCGTGGCCCGAGGAGAGATCCTCGGTGAGCGCCTCGATGACCCAGGCGATCGAGCGGGTCGCCACGATCGCGGTGACGTCGGCGTCGAGCTGATCGATCGCGTCGACGACTTCGGTGCGACCCGAATAGCCGATGTGGGTGTGGATCTGAGTGTCGGGGCGCACGCCGGAGGTGGCCAGCTTGAACGCGCCGACCGCCCAGCGCAGATACTCCTCGCGGCCGTGCGGACGGGCGGGCAGTAGCTCACGGATGGCGGGTTCGTCGACCTGGATGATCGCGATCCCGGCTTTCTCCAGATCGACCACTTCATCCCGGATGGCGAGTGCCACCTGGTCGGCCGTCTCGTAGAGCGGCTGATCCTGGCGGACGAACGAACGTGCCAGCATGGTGACCGGCCCGGTGACCATGCCCTTGACCGGCTTGTCGGTCAGCGACTGCGCGTAGGTGGTCCAGTCCACCGACATCGGGGCGGGTCGCGCGACATCGCCGTAGAGGACCGGCGGTCGCACACAACGGGATCCGTACACCTGCACCCAGCCGAAGCGGGTGGTGGCGAAACCGTCGAGCTGCTCGGCGAAGAACTGGATCATGTCGTTGCGCTCGTGCTCACCGTGCACGAACACATCGAGGCCGATGTCCTCCTGGAGCCGGATCGTCGCCTCGATCTCGGCCTCGACCTGCTTGCGGTAGTCGTCGCCGGACATCCGCCCCGAGGCCACCTCGTGGCGGGCCTGGCGCAGCTTGCCGCTCTGCGGGAACGAACCGAGCGTGGTGGCGGGCACCAGCGGCAGGTTCAACCGCTCCTGCTGCGCGATCGCGCGCACATCGTAGGGCGCGCGTTCGCGCATTTCGGGCGTCACCGCGTACACGCGCTGGCGCACCGCGTGCTTCTGCTTGAAATGCACCTCGGTCGGGCGCTTGCGCCACTTCTCCGACGGGCCCTCGGTGAGCGCCGTGGCGAGCGAGACGACCTCGCCCACCTTCTGTTTCGCGAACGCGAGCCGGTCGGCGACATTGCCTTCGATGTCGTACTCGGCGAGCACGTCGTAGGGCACGTGCAGCAACGTGGTGCCGGTCGACACCACGAGATCCGGGCACACCTCGGCGATCTCGTTGAGATAGTTCAAGGTGACGAAGCGATCCGCTCGCCACACATTCTGGCCGCTGATGACACCCGCGTAGATCCGCTTGCGCTTGATCCCCGGAATCGCCGCCAGCTCCTCGGGCTGCATCCGGTACGAGGCCAGATCGAGCCCGATCGCCTCGACATTGCTCGCCGCCAGAATTCGCAGCGCCTCACCGAAATCGCCGTACTGGCCGGTGACCAGGATGCGCGGACGCAGCGGCGCCTTCGAGAGCTGGGTGTAGGCCTTCTCGAACGCGGCCAGCTCGGCGGGCGTGCGCTCACCGGTGAAGCACGGCTCGTCGAGCTGCACACAGGTCGACCCGCGCTTGGCGAGGATCTCGAACAGCTCTTCGTAGAACGGCAGCAGCTGATCGAGCAGGCCCAGCGTGTCGAATTCGGCCTCGCCCGGCACGTGCCCGGCCTTCGACAGCAGCAGCAGCGACACCGGTCCCAGCACCACCGGGCGCAGCTCGATGCCGCGTTCGGCCGCCCGGTCCCACTCGTCGAGCAAAGCCTCGGGATGCAGCGAGAACCTGGTGTCGGCGTCGAGTTCGGGCTGACGGTAGTGGTAGTTGGTGCCGAAGAAGCGCACCAGTTCGAGCGGCGGGGTGTCCGGGTTGCCGCGCGCCATCAAGAAGTAGAAATCCAGCGGGTCGAGCCCGTCTTGGAACTCCTGGAAGCGCGAGGGCACCGCACCGAACAGCAGCGCGTTGTCGAGGATGTGATCGTAGAAGGAGAAGGTGTTGCCCGGCACCTGCGTGAGTCCGGTCGCGGCCAGTTCGTTGAACTGACGCTCCTGGATATCGCGGCCTACCGCGCGCAGTTCCTCGCGCTCCATAGACCCGCGCCAGTACGACTCGAGCGCACGCTTGAGTTCTCGGTGCGGACCGATCCTCGGGTAACCGAGAACGCTGGACCCGAATCCATCGGTGACGTTGACCATGACCGCCGATACTCCCTTTCGATCACACGCTGCACTCGACATAACTCCGAAAGCGCAAGCGCATCCGGCACCAGCAGCTTAGGCCGCGAGAGCACCCTTTCGCCGCTCCCCCCGCAAACCCCGAGCACCTGAGCGCCCCCGGAAAGTCTCTACCGGCAAACCCCGAGCACCTGAGCGCCTCTTGTAAGTCTTTCTAGGGGCCCGCCCTGATCTGGACTGACCGAAGGGTGCGACGAAGGAGTACCCGTAGGGAGGGAAGATCAGGGGCCCGAAGGGCCCCGCTCGAGCGCGCCAGCGCTCCAAAAACACAGCCACCGAACGACCCCGAGCGGGCGGACCTGATGTGCCCTTACCGAACACCCCGCATACCGCCCGGGACCGGCAGTGATACCTACCGAACAGCCCGCATACGGCCTGTCCTGATAAGTCGGTTACTTCCCGTACTGGTAGAACCCAGCCCCGGTCTTCTTACCGAGCAACCCAGCCTCCACCATCCGCATCAGCAACGGCGGCGCCGAGTACAGCGGCTCCTTGAACTCGGAGTACATCGAGTCCGCGATCGACTTCACCGTGTCGAGCCCGACCAGATCGGTCAGCGCCAGCGGACCCATCGGGTGGGCACAGCCGAGCACCATCGCCTTGTCGACGTCGTCCTTGGTGGCGAAGCCCGACTCGACCATCCGAATGGCCGAGAGCAGGTACGGCACCAGCAGCGCGTTGACGACGAAACCGGAGCGGTCGGCCGAACGCACGATCTGCTTGCCCAGGATCTCGGCGGCGAACTGCTCGGCCCGCTTGGCGACCGGCTCGCTCGTCTTCAAAGTGGTGACCAGCTCGACCAGCGGCAGCACCGGCACCGGGTTGAAGAAGTGCAGACCGACCACGCGCTCGGGGTTCGCGGTGGCGACGGCGATCTTCATGATCGGGATGGAGGAGGTGTTGGAGGCGAGCACGGCGTCGGGGTCGGTGACGACCTTGTCCAGCTCGCTGAAGATGGCCGTCTTGACCTCTTCGTTCTCGACAACGGCCTCGACCACCAGCTGACGGTCGGCGAAGTCGCTGAGATCGGAGGTGAAGCGCAGCCGCCAGGCGGCCTGCTCCCGCTCACGTTCGGTGATCTTGCCGCTGCTCACGCCACGGTCCAGCGAACGCAGGATCCGTGCGCGGCCCGCTGCGGCGAGTTCACGCGTGGTCTCGTAGACCAGGACGTCGACGTGCGCGCGTGCGCACACTTCGGCGATGCCTGCGCCCATCTGTCCGGCGCCGATGATTCCGACGCGCTGAATCTTCTCGCTCGTGCTCACGTCCCGCTCCTGCTGTGTGTCTGGCTGTGGGGTGGCTGGGGAGGTCATAGCGACCAAAGTATAGGGATGCCCTCCCTCACCGAGGGCTGATCGGCGAGGGAGGGCGTACACCCCTACCGGAGTAGAGGAAAGACGTTGCTACTCAAAGCAACTCCGAGGGCAATCCGTGGACTGACCCTCTTCGGGCGTTGCTACTCACAGCAACTCCGAGGGGGATCAGTGGAACTGGCCCTCTTCGGTGGAGCCCTTCAGGGCGGCGGTCGACGTGTTGGGGTCGACGGTGGTGGCGATGGTGTCGAAGTAGCCGGCACCGACCTCACGCTGGTGCTTGATGGCGGTGAAGCCACGCTCGGCGGCGGCCTTGAACTCGCGCTCCTGCAGGTCGACGAACGCGGTCATGCCCTCGCGAGCGTAGCCGTGCGCCAGGTCGAACATGCCGTAGTTGAGCGAGTGGAAGCCCGCCAGGGTGATGAACTGGAACTTGAAGCCCATCGCGCCGAGCTCACGCTGGAACTTCGCGATGGTCGCGTCGTCCAGGTGCTGCTTCCAGTTGAACGAAGGCGAGCAGTTGTAGGCCAGCAGCTGGTCCGGGAACTCGCTGCGAACCGACTCGGCGAACTTGCGCGCGACCTCGAGATCGGGGATACCGGTCTCCATCCAGATGAGGTCGGCGTAGGGGGCGTAGGCCTTGGCACGCGCGATGCAGGGCTCGATGCCGTTCTTCACACCGAAGAAGCCCTCGGCGGTACGGGTGCCGTCCAGGAACTCACGGTCGCGCTCGTCCACATCGGAGGTGATGAGGGTGGCGGCCTCGGCGTCGGTGCGGGCGATGATCACCGACGGCACGTCGGCGACGTCGGCCGCGAGACGCGCGGAGGTCAGGGTGCGGATGTGCTGCTGGGTGGGGATCAGCACCTTGCCACCGAGGTGGCCGCACTTCTTCTCCGACGCCAGCTGGTCCTCCCAGTGGACACCGGCGGCACCGGCGGCGATCATCGCCTTCTGCAGCTCGTAGGCGTTCAGCGCGCCACCGAAGCCGGCCTCGGCGTCGGCCACGATCGGGGCCAGCCAGTTCTTGACGGAGTCGTCGCCCTCGACCTTGGAGATCTCGTCGGCGCGCAGCAGCGCGTTGTTGATGCGACGGACCACCGAGGGGACCGAGTTCGCCGGGTACAGCGACTGGTCGGGGTAGGTGTGGCCGGACAGGTTCGCGTCACCGGCGACCTGCCAACCCGACAGGTAGATGGCCTTCAGGCCGGCGCGAACCTGCTGCACGGCCTGGTTGCCGGTGAGGGCGCCGAGGGAGTTGATGTAGTCCTCGTTGTTGACGAGGTCCCACAGGATCTCGGCACCACGACGCGCGAGGGTGTGCTCCTCGACAACAGTGCCCTGCAGCTTGGAAACCTGCTCGGCGGTGTAGTTGCGGGTAATGCCCTTCCAGCGCGGGTTGGTGTCCCAATCCTGCTGGATTTCCGCAGCGGTCTTCGGGGTGCCGGCAGTCGACATCTCTGACTCCACTTCCTCGGTGTGGTCGGTGCTCCGCGCCGCGCGGCCGGTGAAACATCCGGCGTCTGAACGCCTTCGGTTGCACGGCTCGTACTGCTGAAGCAATTTGCAGGCTTGCTAGGACTAGCTAGGGCCTGAGGGGTGTACTTCCAAACAATGGCACACCAGGAAATAGCCGTCTACCTGTTGCTTGTGTGAATCTCAGCTAGGTTTGCCGCCGCGTTTGCTAACTTTGCGAAATTTGCGGGTTAATTGCAAGCACCGGACCTACCGACGGGTAGTGCTGACCAGGAGTTTCAGCATAACGCTCGTACTGTTAGAGATCGTCGGCCGGACCGGCACGCACACGCCCAACCCTTCCACTGTGTGAGCCGTTTCACACACCACGCCGGGGACCAATGGTGTGCGTGTCGTCACCGCCAGGCCGCCGCGGCGTGTACTGGACAGGCGTCCGCCCAGGCGAGAAGGTGACCGCATGAGGATTTCGAGGATCGCGGCGGCGAAGCTCGCCCTGACGGTGGTCGCGGCGATGAGCCTGCTGCCCGCCGCCGTGGCGACCGCGCAGCCCGAGGCCGGGAGTGTCGTCGGCGTCGAAGCGCTCTCGGCCGCGGCGACCCTGCCCGGCTCCGCGCGCGCGGAGCGCCTGCTCTACCGGTCGACGACCGCGGGCGATCAGCCGACCACCACCAGCGCGGCCGTGTACTTCCCGCCCGGCGCGGCGCCCGAAGGCGGCTGGCCGGTGATCGCGTGGGCGCACGGCACCGTCGGCCTCGGCGACGACTGCGCCTACAGCGTGGCCGGCCCCGGTGCGGTCGAACGCGACTGGGCCTACCTGGGCACCTGGCTGCGGCAGGGCTACGCGATCGTCGCCGCCGACTACGCGGGCCTCGGCGGCCCCGGCGAGCACCCCTACCTCAACGGCATCGTCGAGGCACACAACGTGGTCGACGCCGTGCGCGCCGCCACCGACCGCTACACCGACCTGTCGACCAAGTGGGCCGTCGTCGGCCAGTCCCAGGGTGGCGGCGCCGCGGTGTTCACCGCCCGCTACGCCACCGAATTCGGCGGCCCCGACCTCGACTACCGCGGCGCCGTCGGCACCGGCGTCCCCGCCTACATCGAAGACGTCCTGCAGCTACTCGGCCCCGGCATGCCCCCCATCGCCCTGAGCTCCCACCTCTCGGCCTACGTGCTCTACATCCTCAACGGCCTGCGCACCACCTACCCCGACCTGGACATCGAGGGCCTGCTCACCGACTCCGGCCGCACCTGGCTCGACCGCGCGCAAACCACCTGCATCGGCCCCCTCGGCGACGAACTGGCCGAAGCCGCGCCCGCCCTCGGCAGCATGTTCGCCCGCCCCTTCTCCTCGATCCCCCACCTGCACGGCCTGCTCTCGAACTACATGGGTCTCCCCGAATCCGGCTACGACCGCCCCCTCTTCCTC
>JACIXH010000319.1 GCA_014360565.1 Nocardia sp. | reverse complement strand
GTCGGGGAACCGACTTTCACGTTGCGCATGCAGACAGCCGTGGTCGGGCTGATCGAAGAATCGGGCCAGGTCAGGGGCGTTCGGTATCGCGACACCGAGGGCGTCGAGCACGACCTGCGGGCAGACCTCGTACTCGCCTGCGACGGGCGTGATTCCACTGCGCGTGAAGCCGCTGGACTACGTCAGCGCATGGAGGACGTACCGATGGATATGTGGTTCGTCCGCATTCCGAAACCCGTCGACGACACCGGCGGCGAGTTCCTGGCACGTTTCACGAACAACAACTCGGCCGTCGCGATCGATCGCGGCGACTATTACCAGACCGGCTACATCATCGAAAAGGGCAGCGACGCAACGCTACGCGCGACACACGAAGTCCAGTGGTTACGCGATCGCGTCAGTGAACTCTTCTGCTGGAGTGCCGAAACAATGGCGGCGATCGGCTCCTGGGATGACGTCAAGTTGCTCGAGGTGACCGTCGGCATGCTCGACCGATGGCACGTACCCGGACTGCTCTGCCTCGGCGATGCGGCACATACGATGTCGCCGGTCGGCGGCGTCGGCGTGAATCTCGCCATCCAGGACGCCGTCGCGGCCGCGCGGATACTGGCGAAACCGTTGCTCGAGAAGTCGGTGCAGCGCGCCGATCTGGAGAAGGTGCAGCGCAGGCGGAGGTTGCCCGCCAGCTTCACCCAACGATCCCAGCGCGGCGAACACGACATGCTCATCGCACCGGCCCTGCGGGGAACCCTGCATACCGCGCCCCTGCTCCTGCGCGTCGTCGACGCTGTACCCGCGCTCGCCGGACTCACCGCCTACCTCGGCGGTATCGGCCTGCGTCCAGAGCGCGCACCGGAATTCGCGCGACGCCCACAGACCGGGCCCGCGCCCAACCGTCCCGACGCCCCCGCCGACGGTCAACTTTTCGAAACGCGCGCCAACGGCTAGGTTTGCCGCGACGAACGGGACGAACCGGACCCGAGGTGGAGCAGCAGGAGGCATGCGGGATGAGGATCGGCACTGGGGTCGGGGCGGCGCTGTTGGCGATGGGAGTCATCGTTGCAGCGGCAGGGAACGGAAACGCCGAGCCCGCTCCGGTGGTGGCCGAACAGCAGGCCGCGGCGCCCGCGCTGCGCGGGGTCGACAAGGGCGTGAACTACCAGGTGAGCGCGACCGATGATCGGCGCTCGGTGGTCACCAGCATCGACGCGGGACGTTTCCAGCTCGTCCACGACGCGAAAGTCGTTGCAGTGACCGATGAATCGGGTGCGATTCTCGCGGCACTGCCGATGGTCGTGCGCGTCGGCGAGCACTCGGTGCCGCTCACCCCGACCATCGACGAAAAGGGCACCAGCCTGACTCTCACCCCGCTCAGCGAATCCGCCGCACCGGTGCGCGATATCAGCGCCCAGGAACGCTTCTTCGCCGAAACCCAGCGCCTGCAACCGAAGATCATCGAAGGCGCCGTCATCGGGGCCGCCATCGGTTTCGTTCTCGGCTTCCCGCTCGGCCTGTTCATCCTGGACTTCATCACCGTCCCCGTCGCCACGGTGGCGGGCGCGGCGATCGGCGCTCTCGCCGGGTACGCGCTGGCAGGCGGTCAGCCCGCGATCGACACCGCGGTGGCTTATGTCACCGGCGCGCCCTGACCACCAGTTACGAGGCGACTTCCGCACCCACAGCCCTGCGCTTCCAGGGCGACAACCGCACACGGAACTTGTAGGCCGAGCAGATGGCCGCATTGGACAGCGAACGCTGATCGCCTCGCCGCTGCGCGAACGTTGCCGAGATTCCCGGCGGCGAATTGCCGCCGGGCTCGGCTACCGTTGAGGCAGGATTCCGCACGGGTGGGTGGTGATGACAGTGGTGTTCGACCCGCTGGCCGATATCGAACGCGCCCTGGCCGAACAGGCCGGGTGGACGTGGTTCGACGACTATCTGTTGTACACGTGTGGGGTGGTCGATCTGCTGGCGCGCGGCGAGGTGGCGCTGATCCCGCATACCGCCACCCGGGTGCGGACCGAGCCCGGCGAAGTCGCGCTGGCCGAGGGCCCCGTCAACTGGTATTCATGGCGGGCCACCGGTGATGGCAACTGGACTGCCAGCCGAGCTCCGGTCACCGGTCCGCCCCCGATCATCGCGGCCGCACAGCTGGGCAGCGCCGTCGTGAATCGGGCCCGCCGCACCCAGGCCGCGGCCGCCGCACAACCGCACTGGGTGGCAGAACGAGCCGGGACGGTGATGATCTCGGACCGGCGGCTGCATCTCACCAATCCCGATCGGTCGTTCTCGCTGTACTGGTCGGCACTCGAGTCCGTCGACCTGACCGCGCCGGATCGGATCGGCTGCCGGTTCCCCGACCGGGACGGGAAGCTGCAACAGATACAGGTTCGAACGCCTTGGGCGGTACTACTTTTCGTGACGGCCGCCCTGCGCAGCTTCCCGCATCATCCACTGCTGAAGACCGGCACCTGGCTGCCCGCCGGGTTCGAGGACAAGTGTCATCTGGCGGGCAAGAAATGCCCGAAGGTGCGTCCACTCGGCTGAGGCCCTGGCGCACAACGGTGCGCCGTGGCGAACGAGGACGTGACCCTCAGCGTTGCCGCGCGCGATAGGCCGCGACCGCATTGCGATTGCCACAGGCCGTGCTGCAGTAGCGGCGGGAGCGATTGCGGGACAAATCGAGTACCAATCCCGCGCAGTCCGCGTCGGCGCAGACCGACAGCCTGCTCAGATCGTCGGCGCGGATCACGTCGATCATCGCCATGGCGGTTTCGACGGCGATCCGGACCGGCAATGCGGCTTCGGGCGGCACCGCGTGGACGTGGTAGTCGATATCACCGTGGCGGACGAGCTGCGGGACCGCACGGTGCTCAGCGAGAGTGTGGTTGACCAGGGTGACGGCCGTATCCCGATCGCTGGTGAGCATTCGGCGTAGTTGCGCGCGGATAGCCCGCACGTCCGCCAGTTCCGCGGCGTCGCCGGTGTGCATGCCGGTGTAGACGTGCCGGTGCAAGAAGTCGGCGAGCTGCGCTGTCTCGGTGAGCGTGTCCGGGTTTTCGGCGGAGTTGACCAGCTCGACCGCCGCCAGCAGCGCCGCTTCGGTGTCATGAGCAAAAACCACATTGACATATTACCTCAACCTCCTTACCGTCATTAGTCATGGTGACTTTGACTCATGACGACGCGGCGAGGAGGATCCGGACCGGGTTGTTGTTCGCCCTCGCCTCCGCGACCTCGTTCGGCATGTCAGGGCCGCTCGCACGCGGGCTCATGGACGCGGGATGGAGTGCGGCGGCGGTGGTCGCCGCCCGCGTACTGCTCGCCGGAGTCGTCCTGCTGCCCCTGGCCCTTCAGCAGCTGAACCGAAACTGGCAACTGGTGCGCGACAACGCCAGGCTCATCGCCGTCTACGGTTTGATCGCCGTGGCCGGCACCCAGCTCGCCTACTTCAACGCGGTCGCGCGCATGGAGGTCGGCACCGCGCTGCTGATCGAGTTCGCCGCCCCGATCGCCATCGTCGGCTGGCTGTGGGCGCGTCACCGCCAACGGCCGGGCGCGGCCACCATCGCGGGCGCCACTCTCGGCATCACGGGCCTGATACTGGTCCTCGACGTGTTGTCCGGGGTTTCCGCCGATCCGATCGGAATCGTGTGGGCACTGGGCTCGATGGTCGGCGCCGCCGCCTACTTCCTGCTGTCGGCCGAGGGCGGCGAACTACCCGGCACCGTGCTCGCCGCAGGCGGCCTGCTGATCGGTGGCCTGACCCTGGTCGTCGCGGGCATCCTCGGCATCGTCCCCCTGCACGCCACCACGAACCCCGCCGTGTTCGCGGAGTTCACCGCCCCCTGGTGGATTCCCATCCTGCTCATCGGCATCGTCACCGCCGCCATCGCCTACGTCACCGGCATCGCCGCCACCCGCCGCCTCGGCTCCCGGCTCGCCTCCTTCGTAGCACTCACCGAAGTCCTGGCCGCCCTGATCTTCGCCTGGGCTCTCCTCGGCGAAGCGCCCCGACCTGTCCAATTGCTCGGCGGCGCACTGATTCTCATCGGCGTCGTCACCGTCCGCCTCGGCGAACCCTCCACCGCCGCACTCGGCGACCCGGAGGCTCCCGCGAGCACACCCGACGACGCACCCGCACTGACACCGGAACCCTGATCGGCTATTCGACAGGCTGAAAAGGATCGACGTGCCGGCCGGACCGGAGGCGTCGACGGGGACGTTATCGGCAGCGATCGTCATCAGTGCTCACCCGCAAGAACTACCCCATCACCGTCTCACCAGCGGTAGTCGAGGAATTTGCCGTCCAAGGTGATGACGACGCGGTCGCCGTCGGGGTGGGGTCGGCGAGCGATATCGATGTTGAAGTTGATGGCGCTCATGATGCCATCGCCGAATTCCTCGTGAATGAGTTCTTTGAGGGCGGGACCGTAAACCGAGACAGCTTCCACGAGGCGGTAGATCGTGGGGTCGGACAGTTGCGCCGGGTCGGCGCCGCGGGACGGTTGCAGGCGCAGGCTTTCGGCGACGGTGTCGTCGAGGTCGAGCAGGGCGCAGACGGCGCCGGCCTGTTCCTCGGTCATCGGATGCTGGCCGAGCAGAGCAGCCGTCGTCCAGACCAGGGGTGCGCCGATCGATTCCGCGATGCCCGCCCACGTCTGCCCCGAGCGGATACGAGCTGCCACGATCAGGTCGGCGGCGGCGGACTTGCTCAGGATCGGTTGCATACGAGCTCCTAGGGTCGATGTCGCCGCTAGCCTGCCATGGGGAGGCACTCGCCGCCATAGTGGAATACCACTGTTTACGTGGGAGCAACGTCCGGTGATCGCCAGGCAACCTCGACAGCGAAAACTCCTGCGCTAGAAGCACTACGAAGGGGTTTGCATGTCCTATCTCGCACCGGCGGACTTCGTCGAGAAGATGATCGACGCGGGCGAAGCCAAAGCATTCATGTCCACCCGCGACACCGTGATCCGCGCCTTCATGGCGGGCGCGATCCTCGCCCTCTCCGCCGCCTTCGCGGTGACCATCACCGTGAACACCGGCGAGCCGCTACTCGGAGCCGTGCTCTTCCCCGTGGGGTTCTGCATGCTCTACCTGCTCGGATTCGATTTGCTCACCGGCGTTTTCACGCTCGTTCCGCTGGCCCTGATCGACAGGAGACGCGGCGTCACGGTGCGCTCGATGCTGCGCAACTGGGGTCTGATGTTCGTCGGCAACTTCGCCGGCGCGTTCACCGTCGCGGTGATGATGGCCATCATCCTCACGATGGGCTTTTCCGTCGACCCCAGCGTCGTCGGTGAAGAGCTCGGCGAGATCGGCGAATCCAGGACACTCGGCTACGCCGAACACGGCGCTGCGGGCATGCTCACGCTGTTCATCCGTGCCGTGCTGTGCAACTGGATGGTCTCCACCGGCGTCGTCGCGGCGATGATGTCGACCTCGGTGTCGGGCAAGGTGATCGCGATGTGGATGCCCATCATGCTCTTCTTCTACATGGGCTTCGAACACTCCATCGTCAACATGTTCCTGTTCCCCTCCGGCCTACTCCTCGGCGGCGACTTCTCCCTCGCCGACTACCTCATCTGGAACGAAATCCCCACCGTCATCGGTAATCTCGTCGGCGGCCTCACCTTCGTAGGCCTCACCCTCTACGCCACCCACGCCCGCACCGCCCCGTCCCGTCCGCGCCCCGAACCCGCGGACACCCCGAACGCGTAGTCGCTACCCGAACCGGCGGTACCACCACCGACCCGCCTCCTGACTGATCACCAGCGAGACCTCGCCGGCTAACGCCGGTGGCGAGTGCGCCTGTCGCCCGGACGATTACCGGTCGCGGTACTCCGCTTCGGCAATGGTCAGCTCCGTGCCCGGCATCGTGATTGTGAGGAGATCGGTGTCCGGGCTCCACGCAGCGGCGACATCGCTTGCCGGGTAAGGAATGTCGTAGAACAAGCCGCGATTGGGCGCGATACCGACATGGATCAGATACTCGGTGGCCAACAGTCCTGGCGTTGTGCGGTGGTACACGCAGTACGACCTGCCGGGATCCGGGCGGCAGCTGACTACTACCTGGTCCGACATCGCGCTGGTAGCGACCTGATAGGCGGTGAACGCCGACGCCAGCACGCCGATCACCGCGAGCACGACCACGACTATCTGAGACTTCACACCGCGACTGTACGCAGAAACGGCCCCCGCTCTCGAAAGAGCGGGGGCCGAAATCTGTTGGCTACCTATGGACTAGCGGTAGTCGCTGAAGCCGCCTTCACAGTCTTCTCGTTGTGAATAAGGATG
>JACIXH010000318.1 GCA_014360565.1 Nocardia sp. | reverse complement strand
GATGGTACTCACGAGTAGACACGTCGGATGTCAACCAGGTTGCGATCTCGAGACAATCGACCTATTGTCGACATCGTGCCGAATCCTGCCGACCGCTTCGCCGCGCTGCTTGTCGCTGACCGCGACCGCGCGGCCGCTGCCGCGCTGACCGCGCCGGTGGCTACCCGGCAGATTCTTCTCGTAGTAACCCGCCGTAGCGGGGTCTGATTCGGACCGGCCCCCTCGCTGCGGGCTGATTTTCATTGTTCTGCTGGTCCCACCTGCCAACGAAGACGATCTTCGGGAAGACCTCACCTGCAATGACACTGCTGACACTGGACCATGCCCTGCTCGCCGCCGCCCCCGCCGGGCTGCGCGCCGAGCTCAACGACATCGACCCCGCCGAGTTCCTCGACCGGTGTACCCGCATCGACGGACCGGTCACCCTCGGCGAATGGTCTTGTTCCGGAACGGATTTCACCGTCACCCTGGAGCTGGCCGACCACCTGCGCACCGTCATCGCCACCGGCAGCCCCGTCGCGGCCATGACCTCCGCGCTCTACGACGAGGGCTACCCCCTCGAGATCCTGCAGTTCCGGCAGCGCCGCACCGAGGCGGGCACCGCCACCTTCGTGCTGTGCGAGTTCAACGGCCGGCGCGGCTGGGCCGCGGCGATGGCCGACAACGGCGCGGAATCGACCGTGCGCGCCATGATCGCCGGGGTCAACCTGCTCGCGCGCTAGACCCCACAACGACTCGAGGGCCCGTTCACCACGAAAGGTGAACGGGCCCTTGACGTTTGGTGTCGCCTACTCGGCAGGCGAGGACTGCTGCTCGGCGAGCTGCTTGCGGACCTCGTCCATGTCGAGACCCTTGACCTGGGTGACCAGATCCTCGAGCGCGGCAGGCGGCAGCGCGCCCGGCTGGGCGAACACGAGCACGCCCTCGCGGAAGGCCATGATGGTCGGGATGGACTGGATGTTGGCGGCGGCCGCGAGTCCCTGCTCGGCCTCGGTGTCGACCTTGCCGTGCACCACATCGGGGTGCTTGTCGGAGGAAGTCTCGAAGGTCGGGGCGAAACTGCGGCACGGGCCGCACCAGGAAGCCCAGAAATCGACGAGAACCACGTCGTTTCCGGTGATGATTTCGTCGAAGTTCTGCTGGGTCAGCGTCTGGGTGGCCATGACGTCCTCTCCTTGTCGGTGTCCTCGGCTGTAACGCCGTGGCGTCCCTCTATCTTCCACCGATCGCGAACGGCTCTCAGCGAAGCGCCCCCATCGGATGACGAAAGCCCACTTCAACGGCCCGAAATTCGTAGCCGTCCCGCTCGCGGACCGTGGCCGCGGCGTGTCGGTGCGCCCCGCACGCGCGTCGGGACGGCGCCAGGCGCGAGGATGGTGGGCGTGAACGGTGCCAAGGTGAGCCTGCGGCTCGGTGTGATCGACGGTGACGGAATCGGCCCCGAGGTGGTCGCCGCGACGCGCGCGGTCGTCGACGAGGCGGTCGGTGCGGCGGGCCTGGCACCGGTGGACTGGGTGCCGCTGCTGATCGGCCACGACGCGATCGCCGCCTACGGTGATCCGCTGCCCGAGCAGACCATGGTCGCGCTCACCGACCTCGACGCCTGGATCCTGGGCCCGCACGACAACGCCTCCTATCCCACCGACATGCGGGTGGCCCCCGGCGGCGCCATCCGCAAGCGGCTCGGGCTCTACGCCAATATCCGGCCCGCCGCCGCGTTCGCCGGAGTCCGCGCCGTGGCGCCCGACATCGACCTGGTGATCGTGCGCGAGAACAGCGAGGGCTTCTACGCCGATCGCAACATGTTCGCCGGCTCGGGGGAGTTCCGGCCGACCGAGGACGTGGCGATGGCGGTCGCGGTGATCACCCGGCAGGCGTGCGAGCGGATCGCCCATCAGGCGCTGCGGCTGGCCCGGGGGCGCCGCAAGCGGGTCACCGTGGTGCACAAGGCGAACGTGCTGCCGATGACGACCGGACTGTTCCGTGACGTCTGCTACGAGGTCGCCACGCAGTACCCGGACGTGCGCGTCGACGACGAGCACGTCGACGCGATGGCCGCGCACCTGGTCCGCGAGCCCGGTGCCTACGACGTGATCGTCGCCGAGAACCTGTTCGGCGACATCCTCTCCGATCTCGCGGGCGAACTCAGCGGTTCGCTCGGCCTGGCCCCGTCGCTCAACTGCTCCGACACCAGGGCGATGGCCCAGGCTGTGCACGGCGCCGCGCCGGGTCTGGCCGGACACAACAGGGCCAATCCGGCGGCCCTGCAACTCTCGGCGGCGATGTTGTTGCGCTGGTTGGCCGTTCGCGACGGCGATCGTGCCGTCCACGACGCCGCCGACCGGATCGAGCGCGCGATCGCGGCGACTTTCGCGGCCGGAATCGCGACCGCGGATCTGGGTGGGCTCGCGTCCACCGGCGAATTCACCGAGCAGGTCAGAGCGCGCGTGTACCGGAGGTGAAGGGACCCCTTTCACATTCGCTGATTAATCTTCGGTTACTGTCTCTGCACGCTGTGTCCGGTTCGCATACATTGCCAAACAGGCGCTGACACGTGGCCGGCGTCGACGTGAAATGTGGAGGCTCCTTTGTCTGTTCGAACTGTGCTCGGCCGTGGCGCCGTGCGCGCGCTCTGTCTCGTCGCCGGCGGTGCCCTTGTCCTGTCCGGCTGCGCCGAGAACACCGAGGGCGACGGCACCGAGGTGGCCAAGGTGTCGGTGGAGAAGGTCGACGAGCTCGCCGCGACCGTTCCCGACAAGGTGAAGCAGGCAGGCAAGATCGTGGTCGGCGTGAACGTGCCGTACCAGCCCAACGAGTACAAGGACGCCAGCGGCAAGATCGTCGGCTTCGATGTCGACCTGTTCGACGCGGTCGCGACCACCCTCGGACTGACGGTCGACTATGTCGAATCCTCGTTCGAGAAGATCATTCCCGCGGTGCAGGCGGGCACCTACGACGTGGGTATGTCCTCGATCACCGATTCGCGCGAACGCGAACAGCAGGTCGATTTCACGACCTATTTCTCCGCCGGTATCCAGTGGGCCCAGCAAACCGGCAAAGAGATCGATCCCAACAATGCGTGTGGGAAGAAAGTCGCCGTACAGTCCACTACGGTCGAGCACACCGACGAGATTCCCGCCAAGAGCGCCAAGTGCGTCGCCGAGGGTAAACCCGCCATCGACATGAAGGCCTTCGACGAGCAGAGCGCCGCGACCAACGCGCTGGTGCTCGGTCAGGTCGACGCGATGTCGGCCGACTCCCCGGTGACCGCGTACGCGATCAAGCAGAGCGAGGGCAAGATCGAGGCCGCGGGCCCGCTGTTCGACTCCGCGCCCTACGGCTGGGCCGTGCAGAAGGGCTCGCCGCTGGCGGTGTCGCTGCAGAAGGCGGTGCAGCACCTGATCGACAACGGCAAGTACGGCGAGATCACCACGAACTGGGGTGTGCAGGAGGGTCAGATCGAGACCTCGGTGATCAACGGCGCAGTGAGCTGACGTGACCAGCAAGGACATCACGGTGGAGGTGCCCGGACCGGGCGCCGAACCCGAACCGATCAAAGCGGTCCCGCTGCGCAGGCCGGGCCGCTGGATCGCGGCGGCAATCATCCTGATCCTGGTCGGATTGTTCGTCTACGGCGCGGCCACGAACCCCGCCTACCGGTGGGACACCTACGGCCAGTACCTGTTCGACAGCCGGATCACCGCGGGCGCGATCGTCACCCTGGAGCTCACCGTGCTCGCGATGGCGATCGCGGTGAGCCTCGGCACGATTCTCGCGGTGATGCGTCTGTCGCCGAATCCGGTGCTGCGCACCGCCGCATGGGTCTACCTGTGGATCTTTCGCGGCACCCCGGTGTTCGTGCAGTTGGTCTTCTGGGGCCTCGTCCCCTCGCTCTACAAACAGATCGACCTCGGCGTGCCGTTCGGTCCGCAGTTCTTCCACCTGGACGTGCAGCAGTTGCAGGCGGCGTTCCTGTTCGCGGTGATCGGCCTGGGTCTCAACGAGGCCGCCTACATGGCCGAGATCGTGCGCGCGGGCATCAACTCCGTCGGTGAGGGCCAGCGGGAGGCCTCGGTGGCGCTGGGCATGTCGTGGACGCAGACCATGCGCCGCACGGTGCTGCCCCAGGCGATGCGGGTGATCATCCCGCCGACCGGCAACGAACTGATCGGCATGCTCAAGACCACCTCGCTGGTCACGGCCATTCCCCTCAGTACCGACCTGTTCGGCCGCGCGCGCGACATCTACGGCGTGAACTTCCAGCCGATCCCGCTGCTGCTAGTCTGTGCCACCTGGTACCTGGCGATCACCAGCGTGCTGATGGTCGGGCAGTACTACTTGGAGCGCTACTACTCGCGCGGTGCCACCCGGCAGCTGACGGCCAAGCAGCTGCAGGAACTGGCCACGGCGCAGGCGGCGGTGAAGGCGAAATGACCGAAGCAGTGACCACACCGCCGATGGTGCTGGCCGATCGCGTGTGCAAGAACTTCGGCGCGCTGAAGGTGCTCAAGGGTGTCTCGCTCGAGGTGCAGCGCGGCAAGGTGCTGTGCCTGGTCGGGCCGTCGGGCTCGGGCAAGTCGACGTTCCTGCGCTGCATCAACCACCTCGAACAGGTGAACGCGGGCCGGCTCTACGTGGATGGCGAACTCGTCGGCTACCGGGAGAAGAACGGCAAGCTCTACGAGATGCATCCGCGCGATGCCGCGATCCAGCGTCGCGACATCGGCATGGTGTTCCAGCACTTCAATCTGTTCCCGCACCGCACGGCGCTGGAGAACGTGATCGAGGCGCCCACCCAGGTGCGTGGGCTGCGCAAGTCCGAGGCGGTCGCCAGAGCCGAGGAGCTGCTGGACCGGGTGGGGCTGGCGCCCAAGCGCAACGCCTATCCCGCGCAGCTCTCGGGTGGGCAGCAGCAGCGCGTGGCCATCGCCCGTGCGCTGGCCATGGATCCCAAGCTCATGCTGTTCGACGAGCCGACCTCGGCGCTGGACCCCGAGCTGGTCGGCGAAGTGCTCACCGTCATGCGCGAGCTCGCCGACTCGGGCATGACCATGCTCGTGGTGACCCACGAGATGGGCTTTGCGCGCGAGGTCGCCGACGAGCTGGTGTTCATGGACGGCGGTGTGGTCGTGGAATCCGGTCCGCCGCGTGAGCTGCTGGCCAACCCGCAGGAGGAACGCACCAAAGCGTTCCTGTCCCGCCTGCTCTGATCCGCCGCCGCGTCACCGCGGGCAGGCTCGAGCGGGGGAGTGATGGAGACGTGGCCGGTGGTTGGTCCACCGGCTACGTCGGCCACGGTCGCCACCTGCTTCTATCAGGTGAAGTCGGTCGATGGGAACTTGTGCCAGTCATCGGGAATCAGTCTGGCGACCGGTCCGGGTCGGCCCTACCGTCCCGATTCGGGCCGCATTGATGTACCAGCGTGGGCCCGCACCGCCCTCACTGAAGGAGTCCCCATGCAAGCACTCGCGTCTCGCCTGACGGCGATGATCACAGCGATCGTCGCGGCCGTTGCGATCATCGTGGCCGGAGGTGGCAGCGCAGTCGCCGCGCCGCAGACCGGTGAAATGTTCCTCACGTTCGTCCGCCATGGTGAATCGGCCGGAAACGCCTCCGGTCTGATCGACACCTCCATCCCCGGCCCCGGCCTGACCGACAAGGGCCGAGAACAAGCTGCCGCGGTGGCTGCTCTGCTGAACGATTGCAAGTTCGACGGTATCTACGCCTCGACCATGGTCCGGACCCAGCAGACGGCGACACCGCTGTCGGACCTGTGTGATCGTCCGGTTGTCGTCGAGGACGGATTCCACGAGATCGAGGCAGGCATCTACGAAGGCACACCGGAGCGGGAGGCGATCGGGAACTACTTCGCCGCGCCGATGCAGTGGATGCAGGGCAATCTGGACGCCCGCATCCCCGGCTCGATCAACGGCCATGAGTTCAAGAAGCGGATGGACGACTCCATCCAGGACATCAAGGACCGCGGCAGCAAGCGTGCGGTGATCTTCTCCCATGGCGGTGCCATGATGGTGTGGGCGCTCATCTCCGTCGCCAACCCGGACATGAGCAAGCTGCAGACCGACCCGATCCACAACACCGGTCGAGTGGTCGTGAAGGGTAGCCCAGCCAAGGGTTGGAAGCTCGTTTCCTGGGATGGCAGCCTCGCCGCCTGAGCGCGATTCCCTTGTCCCCGGCCGGTTTCGCGTCTGCGCGCGAACGGGCCGGGGACGTCGGCCGTGGAACAGGCGCACCAGCGGCTTCGCGTACGGTGCGTGTGGCGGTCGCGTCAGCCCGTGCCCGTGGAGTCACCCCTCGTCGGAGACCTGTTGATTCGGTGCGGCCCATGCCAGGCGCTCCAGGGAGACCTGTGCCTGGGCG
>JACIXH010000317.1 GCA_014360565.1 Nocardia sp. | reverse complement strand
GGAATGCTGACCGATTCGACTCTGCTCGACAATCTCATCGAGGAGAACGACGATGCCCTCCCCCACCACCGACCAGGTCGTCGAGGTCCGTGACCTGCGCAAGAACTTCGGGCGCACCGCCGCGCTGGACGGATTGGATCTGCGCGTCCGAACCGGCGAGATCCACGGGTTCCTCGGACCCAACGGATCGGGTAAATCCACCACCATCAGAATCCTGCTCGGCATACTGCGCGCCTCCGGCGGCGAAGCGTCCCTGTTCGGACGCGACCCGTGGGCCGACGCGGTCACCCTGCACCAGCGGATCGCTTATGTCCCAGGCGATGTCACACTGTGGCCGTCGTTGTCGGGTGGCGAGACGATCGACCTGCTCGCCCGGATGCGCGGCGGGATCGACTCGGCCCGGCGCGCCGAGTTGATCGAGCGGTTCGAGCTGGATCCGACGAAGAAGGGCCGTGCCTACTCCAAGGGCAACCGGCAGAAGGTCGCACTGGTCTCGGCGTTCTCGGCCCATGCCGAGCTGCTCGTGCTCGACGAGCCGACATCGGGCCTCGACCCACTGATGGAGCAGATCTTCCAGGACTGCGTACGCGATGCTGCGGCGCGCGGGGTGACGGTACTGCTGTCGAGCCACATCCTGTCCGAGGTCGAGCACCTGTGCGATCGGGTGACGATCATCCGCGCGGGCCGCACGGTGGAATCCGGCTCGCTGGACCAGTTGCGGCACCTCAGCCGTACCGCGATCACCGCTGAATTGATCGGTGACCCCGGTGATCTGAGTGCGCTGCCCGGTGTCGAGGACGTCGAGCTGGACGGGCCGACGCTGCGCTGCCAGGTCGACGCCGACAATCTCGGCGAGCTCATCCGGGTACTCGGCGCGGCGGGTGTACGCAGCCTGACCAGCGCGCCGCCGACGCTCGAGGAACTGTTCCTGCGGCACTACCACGTCGCTGCCGACGGGACCGAGACCGAAGCGGCGGTGCGGGCATGACCACCATCGCCGCTCCCGAGTTCTTCGGAAGAACCCGCCCCGCAAGCGAATTCGCCGGCACCGGGCAGATGCTGCGGCTTTCGCTGCGCCGTGATCGGGTGATCGCACCACTGTGGTCGCTGGCGATCGGGCTCATGCCCGCTCTGCAGATCGTCTCGATCAAGGACCTCTACGCCACCCAGCAGCAGCTGGACACCTTCGCCGCGACCACCGCGTCCAGCCCCGCCCTGCTGGCCATGTACGGGCCGGTATTCGGGTCGAGCCTCGGGTCCATCGGTACCTGGAAGGCCGGGGCGATGTACGCGATGATCGCTATCGCGGCCGTGCTCACGGTCATCCGGCATACCAGAGTCGAGGAGGAGACCGGCCGCGCGGAACTGGTCGGCGCGACCAGCATCGGCCGCTTCGCAGGTCTGTCCGGCACGCTGCTTCTCACCTTCGGCGCCGCCGCGGTGGCCGGAATCGTCTGTACCGCTTCCCTGTTGGCTACCGGACTGCCGGTCGCCGGCTCGGTCGCGTGGGGCGCCTCGCTCGCGATGTCGGCCATCGTGTGGGGCGCGGTGGCCGCGGTCGCCGCGCAGGTGAGTACCGGCGCGCGGATCGCTCGCGGTGTCGCCCTCGGCGCCCTCGGTGCGGCCTTCGCCTTGCGCGCGGTCGGCGACGCCGGAAACGGGGTGCTGTCGTGGTTCTCACCACTGGGCTGGTCGCTACAGATCCGCCCCTATGCCGGCGAACGCTGGTGGGTGCTGCTGCCACTGGTGGCCCTCGCCCTCGGCGCGACGCTGGTGGCCTACCAGCTGCTGCGCACGCGCGACCTCGGCGCAGGCCTGCTGGCCGAACGCCCCGGCCCCGCACAGGGGGGCCGCGCGCTCACCGGCCCGGTGATGCTGGCGTGGCGGCTGCAACGCGGTTCGATGCTCGCCTGGACGGTGGGTTTCGCGCTGTACGGACTGCTGATCGGCGGCTCGATCAGCAGCATCGGCGGCATGCTGGAGGGCAGCGACAATCTCCAGGAGATCATCGCCTCGCTGGGCGGCTCCGCGGATCTGGAGAAGTCCTTCATCGCCTACGCGATCATGATGCTGGCCGCCGCCGCGTCGGCGTACTCGGTCTCGTCGGTGCTGCGCCTGCACGAAGAGGAGAACACGGGACGAGCCGAAAACGTGCTCGCCGCAGCCGTCGGCCGGGTCGGCTACACCGCGAGCCACCTGCTGTTCGCGATCATCGGACCCGCTGTGGCGCTGCTGGTTTCGGGTCTGTGCATCGGACTGGTATGGGGTGCGGGTGCCGGCGATGTCGGCGGCTTGCTCGGCGAAGCGCTGGCCGCTGTGGCGGTGCAGCTACCCGCGGTCTGGGTGGTCACCGCGATCGCCGTGCTGCTGTTCGGTGTTCTGCCGAAATACGCGTCCGCGGCCTGGGCGATACTCAGCGCCATGGTCGGCATCGAGTTGCTCGGCGCGTTCGGCGCCCTCCCGCAGTTCGTGCTGGATCTCGTGCCGTTCGTGCACCCGCCGAAGCTGCCCGGCGCGACCTTCGAGTTCACCCCGATCCTGTGGCTGCTCGTGGTCGCCGTGGCCGGGATCGTCGTGGGGCTCACCGCCTTCCGCCGCCGCGACCTGCGCTGACCCGGACCGGAGCCGGGGTGGTGAGACCCACTCACCGCCCCGGCTTCAATAGGCGCCGTCGCCGCGGGTGACCGCCCCGACGGTGCGCGCGATCAATGCCAGATCCAGCACCATCGACCAGTTCTCGACATAGGACAGGTCCAATCGGACCGAGTCCTCCGGGGACAGATCCGAGCGCCCGCTGACCTGCCACAGCCCGGTGACGCCCGGCTTCACCAGCAGCCGCCGTCGCATCTCGCCGTCATAGCTGTCGACCTCACGCTGCACCTGCGGCCGCGGCCCCACGACACTCATGTCACCGCGCAGCACATTGCAGAACTGGGGCAGCTCGTCGTTCGATTCGGCGGCCTACGACCCCGCCACGATCCGCGATCACGCCGCCGGTTTCGCCCCCGAGGTGTTCCGCGCGCGGATGGCCAGCACCGTCGACGATGTCATGGCTACCCGGTAGCGACAGGTTGTCCGCAACTTCGGGTTACGGAAATCTTCTGTCACACATACCCTTTGACCTGCGACGACGCGTGACAATTCCCACACGGTCACAGACACCCGAGAGCTTGCCCGGCAAGGTTACTGGCGAGTACGGTTAGTCCCAGCCGGGACGACGATGTGCCCGGATTCTCTCCAGCCACTTTGCTGCTGGACCTCAACCGTTGATTTCGCATTCACCGCCGCATGCCGATCACTGTTGCGCGACACCGTGTTTCGAGATTCTCAGGAGGGGCGATGGTTTCCTACATCGTGACAGGCGGTACCGGATTTCTGGGTCGGCGAGTGGTGCGAGGACTGCTCGCAGCCGACCCCACCGCGATCGTGCACGTGCTGGTACGTGCCGAATCGCTGGCCAAGTTCACCGCGCACCATGCGCAAAATCCCGACAGTGATCGCGTGTTCGCGCTGGTCGGCGACCTGACCGCCGAGGGCCTCGGCCTCGGCGACGGTGCGCCGCGCGCCGATCACGTGCTGCACCTGGGCGCGGTCTACGACATGACCGCCGACGAGCAGACCGCCCACGCGGCCAATGTCGCGGGGACTCGCTCGGTGATCGAACTGGCGCGCAGCCTCGACGCCACCCTGCACCATGTGTCCTCGGTAGCGGTCGCCGGCGATCATCGCGGCAAGTTCTTCGAGGAGGATTTCGACCTCGGCCAGAACCTGAGCTCGCCGTATCACCGCACCAAGTTCGCCGCGGAGAAGCTGGTGCGCGAGGCCGGCGACGTGCGTTGGCGGGTGTACCGCCCGGCGATCATCGTCGGTGATTCACGCACCGGCGAGATGGACAAGATCGACGGCCCCTACTACTTCTTCTCCGCCATCTCGACGCTGGCCGCCCTGCCGTCCGAACTGCCGTTGCCGCTGCCCGATCTGGGCGCGACCAATGTGGTGCCGGTCGACTACGTCGCCGAGGCGATGGTGCGGCTGGTGCGGCGCGAGGGGCTCGACGGGCGGACGTTCCACCTGGTCAACCCGCGACCGCAACCGTTCGGGGAGATCTACCGCGCGCTGGCCACCGCCGCGGGCGGTCCCGTCGGCATCGGTACCGTGCCGGGCAGTGCGCGTGCGCTGAGCGGTCTCGGTCAGGTGCCGGGCGCGAATGCGGTACGCGACTTCCTGTTCGAGCAGGCAGGCATCCCCGCCGAGGTGGCGCCGCACGTCGGCTTCACCGCGGAGTTCATCGCCGAGTCCACCCAGGCGCAGCTGCCCGGGCTCACCGTGCCCGCCTTCGATACCTACGCGGACCGGCTGTGGGACTTCTGGCGCGCCAACCTCGACCCCGGTCGCGGCCGACAAGACGCGAACGCGCCCCAGCTGGCGGGTCGCACCGTGCTGATCACCGGAGCATCCTCGGGGATCGGTCTGGCCACCGCCCATGCCGTCGCCCGCCGTGGCGCCATCGTGCTGATGGTCGCTCGTGGCGTCGAAGACCTCACAGCCGCAGCGGAATCCGTGCGCGCCGAGGGTGGCACAGCGTTCGCTTATCCGTGCGATATCACCGACGCCGAAGGCGTCGAGCTGCTGGTCAAGACGGTGCTCACCGAGCACGACCACGTCGACTACCTGATCAACAACGCGGGGCGCTCCATCCGGCGCTCGGTGGCCAACTCCGTGGACCGCATGCACGACTTCGAACGCACCATGGCGGTCAACTACTTCGGTGCCGTGCGCTTGATCCTCGCGCTGCTCCCGTCGATGCGCGAACGCCACTTCGGTCACATCGTCAATATCTCTTCGATCGCCGTGCAGACCAAGGCACCCCGCTTCGCCGCATACGCGGCGAGCAAGTCCGCCCTGGACAACTTCAGTGAGATCGCCGCCGTCGAAAACCGTGGCGCCGGCGTCACTTTCACCTCCATCCGGATGCCTCTGGTGCGCACTCCGATGATCGCGCCGACCGAGGTTTACCGCTACCTGCCCCTGCCCGATCCGGAGCGGGCCGCTGACATCGTCATCCGCGCGCTGCTCGAACGCCCCGACCGCATCGACACCCCCGTGGGTACGTTCTCCCAGGCGGTCGAGATGTTCATGCCATCGCTCAAGCGCACGATCATGCACACCGGGTTCCGCCTGTTCGGCGAATCCACTGCGGCGCAGCGCAAGCCGGGCGAGGTTGCGGTCGCGGCCGAGCCTGTCGAACCTGCCGAGCCGACGCGCAACGCGCTCACCGTGCTGGGTCCGGTGTTCGCTCCGCTGATGGTGATGCCGGGTTCGGCCGCCCGGATGGGCCGGATCCTTCCCGGCGTGCATTGGTGAGCGACCGATGAGCACCCGGCCGGTCACGACGCTCATTGTCGTGACCGGCCGGTTCTGTTCACCGCAGGGCTGTGCTCGCCCAAGCCGCGAGGGTCGTCGGCGTGGTGGTGAGCGCCGTGCGTGGGTCTTCGGCGACGAAACCCGAGCTCAATCCCGCTGACATTCCCGCGATCGCGTCGATCTGCCCCTGCCCGAGCCCTGCCGATCGCAGCATTTCCCGGAACTCGTGGTCGGCGAGGTGAATCGGGGTGACCGCGTGGCCCAGCTGCCGACCGAGAATCTCGGCGACGTCGGTGAAAGTCAGATCCCGCGGGCCGTGCACCGCCTGCACGACCCGTCCCGACCACGCGTCCGACAGCAGCCGCGCCGCGGCCACCTCACCGATGTCGCGCGGGTCCACCCAGGCCATCGCGTGGTCCAACGGCCACGGCGTGGACAGCGTGCCCGCCCTGATCTCGTCGAGCTGGGTCAGCAGGTTGGTGAAGAAATAGCCACACCGCAGGTGCAACACATTCGCGCCGGTCCCGTCGAGCAACTCCTCGGTCCGCGCCAGCCCGTCGATCTCCCCCGCCCCGCTCCGCTTCTCGGCACCTCCACTGCTGACGAACACCGTCGCCTCGATCCCGTTCTCGGTCACGGCCCGCGCCGCGGACGCCCCCATCAGCGCGTACCCCGCCACCGGATCGCCGTCCACGAGCGCGGGCGGATCGACCCAGAACAAGCGATCCGCCCCTTCGGTAGCCCGCACCACGGCATCGGCGTCCGCCTGGTCTACCCGCACGACATCGACCAACGCACGCATCGCAGCGTCGAGTCGTCCCGGATCACGCATCAGCACAGTCGGGCGGACCCCGGCCTGCACCAGCAACTGCACCACCCGACTGCCCACATGCCCGACCGGCGTGGTGACAACGATTCGCTTTCCATCCTCACGAAGTCCCATAGCCCCACGCTAGAGGCCGTCGCGGTCAGTTTCTGACCGCGGCGGCCGACGAGCCTCCCGGCCGCCCCCACAGAGGACCACACGC
>JACIXH010000316.1 GCA_014360565.1 Nocardia sp. | reverse complement strand
CGGCGTCGGGCTGATCCCCCGGAGGTTCAAGAGCATGCCCAGGTAGCCCAGTTCCCGGCTTTGGGATTGGGCCATCGCGCGGGCGGCTTGTTTCACCGGGCCCGAGGTGAGCAGGGCGTCGGCGGCGCGAGCCATGGTGATGCCGCCCGCGTGATGGCGATACATCAGCCGCAGGAAAAGGGCTTCGGCGTCGGCCGCGCGGGCGGCGCCGAGCGCGTCGAGGTCGGCGGTGGTGACCATGCCGGGCATGGTGCTCGGCGCGGTGGTCGAGTGCTCGTGGGTGCCCGCCATCCAGGCCATCGGGACCGCCGCGGTAGGGGCGGCGCCGGCCAGTTGGGTCCAGCCGAGCAGGGTACCGATCTCGACGCGTTGGGTGTCGGCGATCTGGTCCGCCAGCCTGCGAACGCCGGGGTCCGCCGCCGGGTCGAGACGTTCGGCGAGCACCAGCGCCTGCTGGTGGTGGGCCGTCATGTCCTGGACGAAGCCCAGCTCGGTCGCGGTGAGAATCGGTGCGGGCGCGGCTGTTTCGGTGACGAACAACGGCCGCAGCGCCGCGCCGAGCGCCAGCAGGAACACGGCGGCCGCAACGGCGAACGCCGGACGGATCACCCGGTTCACCGTCACGACCCCACGGTGGATTGCTGATTCGCGGGCGGAGTGTAGACCTGGTTGTCGAGCTGCAACACCATGAAACCGTTGTCGGAGCACGTGACATACAGCCGATCACCACGCCACTCCGGCGGTGACAGACACCAGTCGGTGGACAGGTCGCCGAAGGCGATATCGCCGGCGCGGGAGGTGAGCACCTGCGCCGGATCGAACAGCCCCTCGGCCATCGACCGCAGCGCCGCCGGTGCGCTCATCACCGGAATGCCGATGATCGAGGCCAGCGCGTGCGGCGAGTTCCAGAGCTCGAGATTACGGCCGGTGCGCGCGGGCGGATTGAAGTAGGCGATCTCGCGAATGGCGCCGGGATCGCGCACGTCGAACACCCGGATCCCGGAGGAGATCCAGCCGCACGCCAGCGCGGTCGGATCGTCGGGGCGATCGGCGGTGCAGTAGTGCGATTCATAGGAGAACGCCGAACCGCCCATCGAGGAACCCACGCTGGAGTCGATGTTGTCGGGCAGGTTGATCTCGAGTTTGATCTTCGCGGTGATCCGGGGCGCGCTGTCGGTGGACACGTCGATGAGCTTGACTCCACCGGAGCCGCCCTCGTCGACGGTGAACAGATGCGCCACACCGTCATAGGTCACCGGCACGCTGTGCTGTGTTGCCCAGCCGTCGGTCCAGAATGTCCGGCCCAGATGCGGTACGTGGGGATCGCGATCGCGGCGTTGGACCGCGCTCACGTCGAGAACGGTGAATCCGCCCAGCGCCGAGATGTAGAGCCGGTTCCCGTCGGGACTCACCCCGAGCCCGTGCGCCTCGATCCCGGTCAGCCCCTGCCAGATCACCCGGGGATTCGCCGGATCGGTCAGATCGACCGCGCTGAGAAAACCGGGCACCAGGCCCGATGCCCAGTACGTGCGACCGTCGGGGGAGAAGCCGCCCTCGTGCGTCGTGATCGGCAGTGGCATCAGCAGGTTCGAGCCCGTCCCCGGATTGAGCAGACGGGGATGCGCGCAGTCGGAGATGTCGTACACCGAGAGGTATCCGGCGCCGATACCGACCGGCACACCCGTCCCGACGAGCAGTTTGCGAGTCGTGTTGACCTTCAACGTCTCCCAGGTGCCGGCCAGCATCGCGGGTTCGGCCAGAGTCGCCGTCAGCCGTGGATTCGCGGGATCGGAGACATCGAGGACCTGGACGCCGGGGTGTTCGCTGAGCATGTTGCCGGGAAAGAACGTGCCCACGTAGGCGCAGTGCTCGAAACTGGTGGAGGTGATGCCTGCCCCGCGTCCGGGGTAGCCGCCGATCAGCGACATGTTGCAGCGATAGCCCTGCGTGCTGCGCCCACTGTCCCGGTCACCCGCGGGCACATCTCCCTGTAAACCGGTTTCCGGCAGCGATCCGGGACCGCACTCGGCGCGGGGCACCGCCGTTCGGCCCACCTCGAGGAACTCCTGGACCGCGCCGGTCAGGTCGGCGCCGAAGTCGGCCGAGGCCCCCGGCGGCAGGCCGATCGCCACCAGCGCGGTGATCGCGGCCGACGCCACGTACCGCAGCAGCGGATGTCGCCGGTGAAACGACTGCGGTGCGCGCGCCCCGGTGGCCCGCCGGGCCTCGGGTTCGTCGTCGACAGAAGTGCCGGTGTGCGGACCTGATGGCATCGTTGCCCTCCCGAATCAATGACGCCGACACAACAACTGGCTCAGACAGTTGTGTCGTAGCACGAATGGTAAGTCGGACGAATGGTTGCCGAGGGTCGTTTCGGGGAACAGGGTGTTGGGCGGAGCTCGTGCTTGCCTCGAGCCGCCGCCGATACGCTGTACGGTTGCTCTGCACGACAAGCGCGCCTGTAGACGCGGGGAGTTGCCGCGATCGGAGAGGACTCGGATCCATGTCGAACGATGTCGGAGGATCTTCCGGAGCCACACCGCCACCCGGCGTAGTGGTAGCCGGTGGATCACCGGGTAAGCCCAGGATTGATCTGCTCATCTTCTGCGCCACCGCGATCGGCGCACTCGCCTTCGTCGCCTGGGGCGTTCTCGACGACGAGAGCCTGGCCTCCGCGGCGAGCAAGGCTCAGAAGTGGGTCATCACCAACACCGGCTGGTTGTTCGTGCTCACCGCGTCAGCGTTCGTGGTCTTCGTGATCTGGCTCGCGATCAGCCGCTACGGCCGGATCCCGCTGGGCGCCGACGACGAGAAACCCGAATTCCGGACCGTGTCATGGATCGCCATGATGTTCAGCGCGGGCATGGGCATCGGACTGATGTTCTGGGGCGTGGCCGAACCGCTGTCGCACTTCGTGAATCCGCCGCCGCACACCGCCGCGGCAGGCACCCCGGCGGCCGGTGAGGTCGCGATGGCCACCACACTGTTCCACTGGACTTTGCACCCGTGGGCGATCTACGCCGTCGCGGGCCTGGCCATCGCCTACGGCACGTTCCGAAAGGGCCGCTCGCAGCTGATCTCCTCGGTGTTCCGGCCGCTGCTCGGCCATCACGTCGACGGCATCGGCGGTCGCGTCATCGACATGATGGCGATCTTCGCGACGCTGTTCGGCTCGGCGGCCTCGCTCGGTCTCGGCGCGTTGCAGATCGGCGCCGGTATGGAGTTCAACGGCTGGATCGACACCATCGGCAAGATCGGCCTGGTCGCGATCATCGCCGGCCTGTGTGTCGCCTTCGTATTGTCGGCGGTCTCCGGTGTCGCGCGCGGTATCCAGTGGCTGTCCAACATCAATATGGTGCTGGCCCTGGCCATCGCGGCCTTCGTGTTCATCGCGGGACCGACGCTGTTCATCCTGAACATGCTGCCGATCTCGCTCGGCGACTACATCGAGAACCTGGCCACCATGGCCTCGCGCACCGGCGCCGGTGACGAGGAGATGAAGGCGTGGCTGTCGAGCTGGACGATCTTCTACTGGGCCTGGTGGATCTCATGGACGCCGTTCGTCGGCATGTTCATCGCGCGGATCAGTCGCGGCCGCACCATCCGCCAGTTCGTCACCGGCGTGCTGTTGGTGCCGAGCGTGGTGAGCCTGCTGTGGTTCGCGATCTTCGGCGGGGCGGGCATCTTCGAACAGACCAAGGACGGTTCGCTGACCGAGTCCGATGGCTCGGTGGACTCCAACTTCGCCCTGTTCCACCTTCTCGACCAGTACCCGATCACGTCGGTGACCACGGTCGTGGTGATGATCCTCGTCGGCATCTTCTTCGTTTCCGGCGCCGACGCGGCGGCCATCGTGATGGGCACGCTGTCGGTGCGCGGCAGTATCGAACCGACGAAGTGGGTGGTCATCTTCTGGGGCGGGGCCACCGGCGCCGTCGCCGCGATCATGCTGGTGATCGCCGATTCCGACAACCTCGGCGGCGCCCTCACGGGCCTGCAAGCCCTGACCACCGTGGTGTCGCTGCCGTTCCTGGTGGTGATGGTGGCGATGTGTGTGTCGCTGTACAAGGATCTGCGCGACGACCCGCTGATCGTGCGGATGGACCGTGGCGTCGAACTGGTGGAGATCGCCGTCGATCAGGGCACCGAAATGCACGCCGGTGACTTCTCGCTCGTCACCGAGGCGTCGCCGGACGCGGTCGAGATCATCGACGATCCCGCCGACGCGGGCACCGAAAAACGCGGCTAGCCCGCAGCGTCGATCCTGGCCTGCGCCGACAACTCGGCGCAGGCCAGTCGCATCCGCTCGCGCAACGCGTCAGCGGATTCGGCTATCGCCGCCTGGGCGCGCACGTAATCCGCTCGACCGGCCGGTGTTTCGATGCGCACCGGCTCGTAGCCGAATTCGGACAGGTCGTACGGGCTGGCGCGCATATCGAGTTCGCGTGCGGTACAGGCGAGTTCGAAGCAATCCAGCAGCAGCTCCGAGGAAACCAGCGGCGCGAGCTTGAACCCCCATTTGTAGAGATCCATGTTCGCGTGCAGGCACCCCGGCTGCTCCCGCTGCACCTGGTCGGCCCGCGTGAGCGGTTCGGCGTTGCGTCCCACCGCCTCCGGGGTGAAGAACCGGAACGCGTCGAAGTGTGTGCACCGCAACGACATCGATTCCACCACCGCGTCCGTGCCCGCGTGCCCCAGCCGCAACGGAACGTGCTGGTGGCGCACGTCGTCGGTGCGATAGACCATCGCCCACTCGTGCAGCCCGAAGCACGACAACTGCGCGGGGCGCCGCGCGGTCGCGGTGAGCAGCGTCGAGACGAACTCGATCGTGTCGCGCCGCTTGGCCAGATACGCCGGATCTGCGGTGAACACACCGCGAGCGCCGGCGAGCTCGTGGTATCCGCGCGCACCGCGGTAGCCGTCCGCCTCGCGCAGGGCGATCCCGAAACCCGGATGCCACCGGCGCAGTTGCGCCGGCTTGTTGCCGTAGTAAGTAAAGAGAAAATCGATGACCGGATGCGTGGTGCCCGCCGCCCGGCGTTCGAGATACGGGCCCACCAGCCGATCGAGCCGTTCGCGGTGTGCGTGCGCCGCGGCCTCCCACTCGACCAGCGGCAGTATCCGCAGGCCGAGAGGTTGGTCGAGATCGTCGCGCGTACTCACCAGGCAATTCTCCCGCACCAACATTCTGTGGCGGATTCGCCCCGAAGTAGGTGGCGACTCGGCTTGGCTCGACCGCGCTGGCCGATGCGGCCGGGCCATCGGCCCGTCGAAGACTGAGGCTGTCGAGTTTGCGAACCTACCGTCGACGCATGCGATGGATCCTCCGTGCTCGGATCGTGCGTCGGTCGGCACCTGTGCTCTCCGTGCGGAGAGTGGCCGATTCCTTTCGGGCGTGGCCGAGGTCTACACAGTGCAGGCGCGCGTTCTGCGCTGAACCGAGTACGCCGAAAAGGAAGGGCTGGCCGCCGATGACTGTTCCCGAGACAATGCGTGCGCTACTGCAGACCTCGTGGGAGGGTCCGCAGGACATGCGCCTGATCGACGATGCGACGGTACCCAGCCCCGGACCGGGCGAGGTATTGGTCCGCGTGGTCGTGGCGGGGGTCAACTTCGCCGATATCTCGAAGTCGCACGGCACGTTCGGCGACGGCCCGCGGCCGCCGTACCTGGCCGGCTTCGAGGGCGCGGGCGAAGTTGTCGCAGTGGGCGAGGGGGTGGACGTGGCACGGTTGGGGACGCGCGTCGTCGGTGTGGGTGACGGCGCCTTCGCCGAGTATCTGGTGCTGTCCGCGGTGGCGGCGGTGCCGGTGCCGCCAGGCTGGACGGAGCGGCAAGCGCTCGGGTTGACGGTCAACTGGCCTACCGCGCTGGCCGCGCTGAGGCCGCTGGGCGGCGTGAGCGCGGGGCAGACCGTGCTGATCCACGCCGCCGCGGGCGCGACCGGCCAGGCGGCGGTCACCATCGCCAAGCACTACGGCGCGACGGTCATCGCAACCTCCTCGCCCGCCAAGCACGAGAGAGTGCTTGCCCTCGGGGCCGACTACGTCGTGGACTCCCGCCGTGACGATCTGGCTGCCGAGGTGTCGAGACTGACCGGCGGTACCGGTGTCGACGTGGTGCTGGAATCGGCAGGCGGTGGCACCTTCGAGGCGGGTCTGGCCGTCGCCAAACGGGTCACCGGGCGGGTCGTTGTCTATGGCGCGGCAGGCGGCGACGCCTCGATCACCAACTGGGAATTGATCTACAAGCATCAGGTACACCTCATCGGGTTCAACCTCGGCGTGCTCATACAGGCGGCGCCGCAGACCTTCGGCGAGGTCATGGGCGAGCTGTTCGCGCTCATCGGCGCCGGTGTGATCGAGCCTGCGCAACCGGTCGTCCATGACCTGGCCGACGGTCAGAAGGTG
>JACIXH010000315.1 GCA_014360565.1 Nocardia sp. | reverse complement strand
CGGGCGAGAAGGGCGTGACCATTCACCGGCATGCGACCGTGCGGCGAATCACCACTGAACATGTCGAGTTCCGCGTCGGCGACGAGACGTTGACCGCACCGGCGGATCTGGTTGTCATGGCTTCGGGTGTCTCGGCGCAGGCGCCGCTCGCCGATGCCCTGGCCGGTGTGGTTCCCGAGGTGTATGTCGTAGGTGACGCTGTCGAGGTCGATTACATCGAGGGCGCGATTCACACCGCGTGGAAGGTCGCCACGGCTCTGTGAGTTCTTGCTGATATGACCCAGGAAGTAGCGGCTACCCTCGGGTCGGCGTTGGGCTACGGCCTTGCCTCCGGTTCGGTCGCGAGACGGTTTCTCCTGCGAACGGTATGTCCCTGGATCACGCCGGCGAGCGGGTTGGCTGATGGCGGATCGCCAGCAGGAGCGCGAAGACCACTGCACAGCCCGATGTTCCCGACGCGAGCCAGAACATCGTGACAAACGCGGTGAGCGCGGGATAGATCTGAGTGCCCAGCGAAACCGTCCAGATCGTGGCGGTCGCGGCCATGGTCGCGCTCGCGGTGGAAGTGCCCGTCGATTGCAGCAGCGCGGTGATCGTGGTGGCGGAGGCGGACTCCGAGATCGGCACCATAGTCATGATCAGGGTCGGTACGGCGGCGAGGATGAAGGCAAGGCCGACGCTGACCAGAATGGCCCCACCCAGGATCTGCCACGGCTCGTGGCTGAGCGGGACCCGGGCGGCGAAAGCCGCCGCCAACTCGCTCGTCGCCACCAACAGGACCCGGGCGGCGCCGAAGCGTGCGATAGCGCGACCGGCCAGGGGCGCCAGAGCGATGCTGACAAGGCCGATCGGCATCAGCCACAGGCCGGCTTTCAGAACGCTCATACCGGCACCGAATCCGGTCGAAGTGGGAAGCTGCAGCATCTGAGTGGCGATGAGGATATTGCTGAACATGGCGAAGCCGACCAGCAGTGCGCACATGTTGACCAGCAGTACCGGTGGCCGGGCCGCCATTCGCAGGTTCACCAGCGGTGCGGGTGCGCGCAACTGTAGCGGTACCCAGATGGCGAGCAGGACCAGACCGGTCCCCGGCGAGCATCAGCGTTTCGCGGCTGGTCCAGCCCCATTGACTGCCCTTGGACAGCGGTACCAGCAGCGCAGTGAGGGAACCGGCGAGTAGCACGGCACCGAGGTGATCGAAGCTGTTGGAAGAACGAGTCCGAGACGGCGTCTCTTGCCGTACATATCGGCCAGGCGACCGATGAGTGGCGTGACCACCGCACCGCTCACCAGGGTCGCTGTCACCAGCCAGGAGGCGTTGCTCGCCGAGGTATTCAGTAGCGTTGGCAGTGATGGCAGGAGCGGCAGAATCATGGTCTGCTGCAACGCCATCAGGATCCCGCAAGCAGCGAGGACTGCGACGGATCGCCTGCCTGTCCGGGCACGGTCGCGTGAACCGATGTGCTCGACGGATTGCTCCCGATCCGCGATATTCACCATCGGCCCGAAAGCCGTTCGCTGCCAGTAATTCCGGCGTTCCCTGTCGATCGCACTGATTCAGCCTTCGCAGGTGCGGCGTCGGGGGCAAGCACGGCGACCGGTGAGTGGAAGAAGCCTCGGTCACAGCCTCGCCGGTTCGACGTCTCGCCCCTTCGGGGCGGGCCCTCGCCGCGGCACGGGGGAGCCCTGGCCCCTCTCGTCGGTCGATCACGGTATCGCCGTGACATCGTTTCCGTTGATCGGGAACGCTGGTTCGGCGGGCTCTCGCCGCTGCTTACCATCCGGGCATGACCTATTCCACAACTGAGCAGAGAAGTGGGCCAGTGAAATCCGATCAGGACGCCGTCGCCGACGTGGTGAACTTGTACGCTTATGCGCTCGACAACCGAGACTGGGCTCGACTCGACGAGGTATTCGCCTCGGATGCTGTAGTCCGGTATGGCAGCGTCGACGCACCGCCGGTCCAGGGGAGCGCGGATATTGTGACGACAATCCGCTCGTTTCTCGACCGCTGTGGGCCATCCCAGCACCTGCTGGGCAACCACATTATCGATATCGACGGCGACACCGCGTCGTCCACCTGCAAAGGCCGGGTCATGCATATCGGCAGGGGGGACCGCGCGGTCCGCACCTACGAATGTTTCGGTGTCTACCGAGATCGATTGTCCCGGTCGGCCGCAGGATGGCGGATCGTCGAGCGGAGCTTCGAAATCCATTTCGAGCTGGGGGACCGGCACGCGGTCCTCGGCGGTCCCGCCGATAGCTGACCGGCGCGGCGCGAACAGCTGGAAGTCGTCGATACCGGCCGTGTTCACCGGGGCCCATTCAGTGGGAATCGGCGCCACGGAGCCGGCCATTGATCCTAGCCTCGACCACAGTCTCGCCGAAGACACGAGACCGGAATCGGTTCGGAGCTAGGAGAAAACGTGGATCTGCAGAAGTACGGGCCCTGGGCGGTTATCGCGGGCGGATCCGAGGGAGTCGGAGCCGAGTTCGCGACCCAGCTCGCCGAGCAAGGTATGAACCTGGTCCTGCTGGCACGCAAGCCGGCGCCGTTGCTGGCAACGGCGCAAGCCTGCCGTGCTCTCGGGGTCGAGGTGCGTACGCTGTCCGTCGATCTGATCGACACCGACGCCTTGGACCGTGTCCGCGAGTGCACCGACGACCTCGAGATCGGCCTGTTCATCTACAACGCCGGTGCCAACACCTACGGTCACGAGTTCGTGACCGGCGACCTCGACCGTTTCCGGGCGGTTATCGATCTGAATATCACCGCCCAACTGACATTGGTGCACCATTTCGGCGCGCTCATGCGGGAGCGGCGCCGCGGCGGGATTCTGCTGGCGGGTTCGCTCAGTGGTTATCTGGGATCGGCCCAGATCAGTGTCTACTCGGCGGTCAAGTCGTTCTGTCGCATCTTCGCGGAAGGGCTGTGGCTCGAGATGCAGGACTACAACGTCGACGTCCTGGAGTTGGTGCTCGGGCTGACCCGCACGCCGGCCATGGATCGTGCCGGCCTGAAAATGGATACGCCCGGTCTGCGAGTGTCCGAACCCCGTGATGTCGCCGCGCAGGGCCTGGCGAATATCGCCAATGGTCCCGTCGTGGTGGTGAAGCAGTTCGAGGCGGCTGCCGAGAAGAACAGCGGACACAACCGGGCCGAACTCCTGTTGGCGGCGCGGGCGTCGGCAAGGAAGTTGCTTCCGCCCCCGTCCGACTGACCCGCGCAGCTCATTACTGCGGATCCTGTCCCCGAACGATCGTCCTTACGAGGGGAGGTTGTCGCGTCGCGCCAGCAGTGATGCCACACCGGCTGCTGCTGCTCGCACCGAAACAGCGTGGACTTCGGGTGTGAATCGGGTTGCCGGACCGGTCAAGGAGATCGCGGCCACGGGGCGATCGTCGGTATCGAGTATCGGGGCCGCCACGCAGACGATGCCGACCGCCGATTCCTCGTATTCGTAGGCGACTCCCCGTTCGATGACATTGTCCAACTGAGCGCGCAGCAACCCGGGGCCGACGACCGTACGGGGAGTGCGCCGGGTGAGTGGGCCACTGAGGATGCGGTCGATGGTCGCCGGTTGCGAGTGCGCCAGTAGCGCTTTGCCGATGGCTGTGCAGTACAGCGGCATGCGGCCGCCGATGCGGGAAGGGGCGCGTGCTTGACGGTGCCCGCCGATCTTGCTGATGTAGACGACTTCGTTCCCATCGAGTACGCCCAGGTGCACCGTTTCGCGGGTTCGGCTGAACAGGTCCTGCATGAAGGGAACGGCAACCTCGAGCATTGTCCGCTCGGTGGCGGCGCGCATGCCCAATTCGAACAGTCCTCGTCCCAGCCGGTATCCATCGGGCGAAGCCGAGAGCCAGCGAGCCGCTACCAGATCGCGACACAACCGGTGAACCGTCGCTTTGGGCAGTCCGGTTCTCCGCGTCAGCTCCGACAATCCGACCGCGCGATCGTCGACGGTGAACGCATCGAGGACGGCTACCGTGCGGCCCAGTACCGATCGCTCGTCGAGGCCACCTTCTGTCATCTCGCATCTCCCGGTCGTCGGTCCACTCAGTGAACCACTTTAGGTGCTGACTGGCGATCGAGAAGTTGGACTGGTCTGAACCAGACCCCTACGACAGGAAGGAGACGCGATGACCACCAGCACCGATCCAACACAGGTCGATGATTCCCTCGTCGCGCTCGCCGCAGAGCGCTTGACGGTAGCCGCCGCGACCAGGCAACCCTGCACGCCGCTGCGCGCATTGATCGGTCCGGACGACGTCGTCACCGCATACCGCATCCAGGAACGCTTCAACGCCGCACGAGTGGCTCAGGGAGTGACCGTCGTCGGTCGCAAGATCGGTGCCACCTCCGAGGCCGTGCAGAAGCAGTTGGGCGTGAACCAACCGGATTTCGGTGTGCTGTTCTCCGACATGGCCTACCGCGACGGCGACGAGATATCCATGGGTCGGCTCCTGCAACCGAAAGCCGAGGCCGAGATCGCGTTCTTCCTCGCCGAGGACCTCGCCGACGGCCCCCTCGACCTCGCGCAGTGCCGGGCGGCGGTCGGCGAAGCCGCTGCGGCCCTCGAGATCGTCGACAGCCGAATCAGCGACTGGGACATCTCCTTTGCCGACACCGTGGCCGACAATGCCTCCAGCGGAGTGTTCGTGCTCGGTATCCAGCGCCGGACCCTCGACGACTTCGAACCGTCCGAGGTCACCATGAGCATGAGCATCGACGGTGAAGTCGTGTCGACCGGCACCGGCGCCGCGTGCCTGGGTGACCCGCTCAACGCCTTGGCCTGGCTCGCGCAGAAGGCGCGCGCGTTCGGTGATCCGCTGCGAAAAGGGCAGGTGATCCTTTCCGGCGCGCTCGGTCCGATGCGTCCGCTGCATCCGGGTGCTCGAGTCAGCGCCATCATCGACGGCGTCGGCACGGTGTCGGCGTCGTTCTCCATGACACCGGAGGTTCCCAGTGAGTGAGCACGCCGCCCGCACGAAGGTCGCGATCATCGGGTCGGGCAATATCGGCACCGATCTGATGATCAAGGTCATCCGCCACTCCCGGTACCTGGAGATGGGCGCGATGGTCGGTATCGACCCGAACTCCGACGGACTGGCCCGAGCGGGCCGATTGCAGGTGCCCACCACCCACGACGGCGTGGACGGCCTGATCGCCATGCCGGGATTCGACGACATCGAGATCGTCTTCGACGCGACCTCGGCCAAGGCGCATCAGGTCAATCACGCAGTGTTGGCGCCGCTGGGTAAACGGTTGATCGACCTGACACCGGCGGCGATCGGTCCGTTCGTCGTTCCGGCGGTCAACCTCGATCAACACCTCGATGCGGTCGATGTGAACATGGTGACCTGCGGTGGTCAGGCGACCATCCCGATCGTGGCCGCGGTGTCGCGGGTCGTGCCCGTGGCTTACGCCGAGATCGTGGCGTCGATCGCCTCGAAATCGGCCGGACCCGGCACCCGTGCCAACATCGACGAGTTCACCGAGACCACCTCGCACGCCATCGAAGCCGTCGGCGGCGCCGAACGCGGCAAAGCGGTGATCATCCTGAATCCCGCGGAACCTCCGCTGATCATGCGCGACACGGTGTTCTGCCTCGTCGACGCCTCCGACCCGGATGTCTGCGACCGGATCCGCGCGTCGGTGACCAAGATGGTGGGTGACGTGGCGGCCTACGTGCCCGGCTACCGTCTCAAGCAGGAAGTCCAGATCGATCCGATCCCGGCCGACCAGCCTGTGCATACCTTGCTGGCCGAGGGCGCCGAAACAGTTCCCACCCATCGTGTGTCGGTATTCCTGGAAGTCGAGGGCGCCGCCCACTATCTGCCCGCCTACGCCGGCAACCTCGACATCATGACCTCGGCCGGATTGCAGGTCGCCGAGCGTATCGCGCAGAACATCCAGCAGAAGGAGACCGCCCGATGAGCTCCATCGAGCAGAAGCCGACAGTATTCGTCCAGGACGTCACACTGCGCGACGGCATGCACGCCGTCCGGCACCGGATCACACCCGAGAACGTGGGCCGGATCGTCGCCGCGCTGGACGCCGCCGGTGTCGACGCCATCGAAGTTGCCCACGGTGACGGTCTGGCCGGCGGCTCGGTCAACTACGGTCCGGGCTCACACAGCGATTGGGCGTGGATCGAAGCCGCGGCAGCCAATCTGAGCCGCGCGCGACTGACCACCCTGCTGCTCCCGGGAGTCGGCACGGTCGAAGACCTCAAACGCGCGTACGAGCTGGGTGTTCGTTCGGTGCGCATCGCGACCCACTGCACCGAGGCCGATGTCTCCGCGCAACACATCGCGACGGCCCGCGAAATCGGTATGGACGTCTCCGGATTTCTGATGATGAGCCACATGCAGCCCCCCGAGCAGCTTGCCGCACAGGCGAAGTCGATGGAAAGCTATGGCGCGCATTGTGTCTACGTCAC
>JACIXH010000314.1 GCA_014360565.1 Nocardia sp. | reverse complement strand
TCTGCAACGCCAAACGGCACCACGTACTCAACGTGGTGCCGTTCGGCGTTATCGGATCAGGCGACAGGTTCGAGAACCTTCGCTTCGACGATCGGCGCCTCGTCGACAGGCTTGCGGAACCGGGGCAGGAAGATCGTCAGCGCGAGCAGCGCACCCACGATCGTGACGCCCGCCGCGAACTCCAGACCGGGCCGGTAGGCATCGAGCATCTGCTGCGGCGTGGCGCTCGTCCCGTGCCCACCGGAGGTGACGATCGCGGTGGTCACCGCGAGCACGATGGCGGCGCCGACCTGCATGGAGGTCTGCAGCACACCGGCCGCGAGCCCCTGCTCGTCATCATCGATACCGCTGGTGGCCTGCACATTGATGGCCGGGAACCCGACCCAGCCGATGCCGATCAGCAAGATGGCGGGCAGCAGCATGGTCCAGTAGTCGGGTGCGGTGTCCAGGCGCAGGAACAGCAGGTAGCCGATGGCCATCACGCTCAGGGTGACCGCGATGACCGGCCCGGTGCCGAAACGGTCGATCAGCTTCTCCGAGAAGAACGCCGACCCGACCACCATGACGCCGACGGGCAGCAGCGCCATCGCCAGCTTCAGCGCCGACCACTCCAGGGTGTCCTGCATGTACAGGGTCACGATGAACTGCCAGGAGAAGTAGGAACCCGCGACCGCGACGATGGCCAGGCTGGCCCGCACGAGCGAAGCCTTGCGCAGGATGCCGAGGCGGACCAGTGGGTGCTTCACGCGCTGCTCGGTGACGACGAACGCGGCGAACAGGGCGATCACGGCGAGGAACGAACCGATGGTGCGCGCCGAGGCCCAGCCGACTTCCGGCGCGGTGACCACGGTGTAGACCAGCAACAGCATGCCCGAGGTGGACAGCAGCGCACCGAGTAGATCGTGTCCGCCTTCTTCGGCCCTACCGTCCTTCGGCACCAGCGCGAACGCCGCGATCAGGGCGGCGACGGCGATCGGGACGGGCAGCAGGAAGGTCCAGCGCCAGCCGATGCCGGTCATCAGGCCACCGAACAGCAGGCCCATGGAGTAACCGCCCGCGCCGAACACGGTGTAGATCGACAGCGCCTTGTTGCGTGCTTTTCCTTCGGCGAAGGTGGTGGTGATGATCGACAGTCCGGTCGGCGCGGTGAACGCGGCGGCCAGGCCCTTGATGAAGCGGGTGGCGATCAGCAGGGCGGGATCGCTCACCAGGCCGCCGACCAGCGAGGCGACGGCGAAGACCGCCAGGGCGATGAGGAAGACCTTGCGACGTCCGAGCAGGTCGGCGGTGCGTCCGCCGAGCAGCAGCAGGCCGCCGTAGCCGAGGATGTAGCCGCTGACGAGCCACTGCAGGGTGGAGGTGGACAGATCGAGTTCGGCGCCGATGGACGGCAGCGCCACGCCGATCATCGAAACATCGAGACCGTCGAGGAAAAGAACGATGCACAGAGTGATCAGCATGCCCCAGAGCCGGAGGGGCCATCTGGTGGGATCGGTCGCCTGATCTGCGGCCGAGAGCGAAGCTGGCGAAGTCATGCGGGGGACATTACATGCGCACGCATTAATTGCCAACACATAAAATGACGTTGCATGAAAGCGTGCGCACCTCTAGAATGGCCGCATGTCGAACCCGGCCGTCACATCAGCTCGGCGCAACGAAGCGCCCACCGAGCTGGTCGGTCAGTGGCGCGAACTGCTCGGTAGGCACGCCGCCGTGAGTTGCGCGCTGGAGAAGGCGCTCCAAAAAGACCACGAGATCGGCCTCAGCGAATTCGAGACGCTGGACCGGCTGGTCGACGCCGCCTGTCAGAAGTACCGCATGACAGAGCTGTCGCAAGACATCTATTTGAGCCAGAGCGCGCTCTCACGCGCGGTGGCCAGGCTGGAACGCGACGGCCTTGTCGAACGCAGCATGTGCGATCTCGACCGCCGCGCCATCTTCGTCCAGCTCACCGACAAGGGCAGGGAGGTCTACGACCGGGCCCTGCCCACGCACCGTTCAGTGCTCGCCGATTCGTGGGACAGCCCTACAGGTTGCCCGTAGCAGCCGCGGTGATATCGGTGAACGCGCGACGATAGCGATCACATTCGGCCGGTTTGTCCAGATAGCTACTGCCGGCGAAGCTTTCCACATAGACCACCGGCGGCTCCGGCCGATCCACCGAGTCGTCGACCCCGAAGTCCAGGATCACGAACCGGCCGGACTCGAGTCCGGCGTGATAGCCGGAATCGGCGGGAACGACCTGGATGCGCACCGTGTCACGCTCGGCCAGCTCCCGTAATCGCGCGAGCTGGCCCGCGCGGACGCGGTCGTCCCCGATAACGCGGGTGAGCACCGACTCGGCCAGCACCACGTCCAACCGCAAAGGCGTGCCCGCCCTGGTGATCAGGGCCTGCCTGGCGGCCAGTACCCGCAACCTGCGTTCGAGCTCCGACTCGGTCAAGCCCGGATGTGTGCGCTCGAGCAGCGCCTTCGCATAGTCCTCGGTCTGCAACAGCGCCGGGACCAGGCCCTCCTCGTAGACAGACAGGCCCGACGCGGCCTCCTCCAGGCCGATGTAGACCTCGAACCCCTCCGCGATCACGTCGCCGTAGCTCGTCCACCAACCCCGCGCCTTGGTCTCGCGAGCCAAGGTAGCCAGCGGTTCGATCAGATCGGCGGGCGCGCCGTACACCTTGCACATGGCCTCGACGTCGAGGCTGCGCAACGACGTCTGCCCCGTTTCGATCCGCCAGATCTTCGCTTCCGACCACTCCAGTTGCGCCGCGGCGGTTCGTGTCGTCATCCGCGCACGATTGCGCAGGTCACGTAAGTGCCTGCCCAACTGCCTGCGCGGCATGGTCGAACCGGTGACGCCCTGAGCTGAAGCCATACTTCCCCCCTGTATCCGAACTCCGGTCCCCGGACAGAATTTTCGGAGACCGCCCTACGCAGCCGACATATCGCCAGATCTGCGTACGGATTGTTTCACAATGAATCGGACACCGCGCAAGACCTATTTTTTCTTTCTGAAGCGCCAGAACTGCACGGCGCGAACGTCTTCGGAGAGCTGGTTCACCGGCTCGGCGACATCGGACAGTGCCTGGAAAAGCCCGTCGGCCAGCTCGGAGATGTGTTCGACCCGCCCGGCCAACCGCGCGGTGTTGTCGGCGAATTCCAGCATCAGGCGCACCGACGCGGCGATGGTGAGCCCCAACGGCACCGACACCAGCACCGCGAGCACCCCGAGCACAACGGAGGCCTTCCACATCAGCACCGTGAACGCGATCGGCAGACCGATACCGAACGACGCGACACCGAGAACGTAGGCCAGCGGGAGCAATGTCCTGGTCGCGGGCCTGCGGAACTGCACATCGAGCAGGGACCGGGCGGCTTCGGCGGCCCACTGCTTGGCCGAACCGGTGCTGCGGAAGGGCTCCTCGAACCCCGAGTCACGCGCCAGGTCTGCTCGATAGGAAGCCTCGTCCGCCCGGCCCGCACGCTTGCCGTCAGCCTCTTTCCAAGAGAGCCAACGAGATTCGGCGTCGAATTCCTCGGCATCCTCATCCTGGGACTCGGGGGTGCCCGGCGCTTCGGTCATGGCCCGAATCCTGCCCGCTTTCGGCCCCGGAGCCAACCCGGGGCGCCACCTTACCTGCGATAGCGAAGGCGGGCGGACTGAGACGAAGCAGACACTCTCGATTATTTTTCGGTAACGGCGTAACAAGTCGGCCACCCCGTGCCGATACGCCCATGAACGCAGGAACAGAGCTCTTCGGGGAATGGAGAACACAGTGCGCACGACGTTTCCGACCACCACTACGGCCGCCGACAAAGGTGCCGCCGCGCAGGAGTACGCCGCGCGTGGATGGACGGTTGCCGAAACAACCAACGGCCTCTGCTTGATCACCGACGACGAGGTCTCGGCCATCGAGATCACCGGTGAGATCGCAGGCGACGTCCGCCGCTTCCTGCGCGCCAACAACCTGTCCGGCCCCGTGATCGAGATCCCCGGCCAGGAGCGTCGCGAGATCCACCTGGTCACCGGCGTCCGCAAGGCCGCCATGGCGATCGAGGCCATGCGTGAGGCAGGCGTCATCGTGCACACCGACGGCGCCAGCGTCCCGTTGCCCCCGACCCAGCTCGCCGCGGGTTGCGCCTCCTGGGGCGTCGCTCCCACCGAGGCTCGCTGGATCCCGCCGGTCGTCGCCCTCGGTGCGGCCGTGCGCTCGGCGATGTCGCGCAAGCAGACCGGCAAGCGCGCCACGCTGACGCTGGCCAGCTGAGCTGAACCTTCCACTACCCGCGCCCGCGACGCCTCCCCGACGTCGCCGGTCGCGGGTTTTCGGCGTTTCCGGCCATCGCCGGCCCCGGTGGGCGTAAGCATGAGATATGGCTCCGCGTTCGCTGCTCCGAACCTGTCCGCTGTGTGAGGCTGTCTGCGGTCTCACGATCACTCTCGACGACGCCGATCGGGTGCTTTCGGTGCGCGGTGACCGCGACGACCCGTTCAGCAAGGGCTTCCTCTGCCCGAAGGGCGCCAGCTTCGGCAAGCTCGACGACGATCCCGACCTGGTCACCACGCCGCTGATCCGCGAGCCCGACGGCTTCCGCGAGGCGAGCTGGGACGAGGCGTTCGAGGTGATCGCGGCCGCGTTCGCCGAGATCCCGCGCGGTTCGTCGGCGGTCTACCTCGGCAATCCCAACGCGCACACCGTCGCGGGCGCGCTCTATCTGCCCGCCTTGATCCGCGCGCTGAGTACTCGGCACGTCTATACCGCGAGCTCCGCCGATCAGATGCCCAAGCAGGTCGCCGCAGGCCTCATGTTCGGCGACCCGCTGACCGTGCCGGTCCCCGATCTCGACCGCACCGATTTTCTGTTGATGCTCGGCGCCAATCCGCTCGAATCCAACGGGTCACTGTGCACCGCGCCTGATTTCCCCGGCCGGTTGAAGGCGTTGCGGGCTCGCGGCGGCAAGCTGGTGGTGGTCGATCCGCGCGCAACCAGAACCGCGGCGCTGGCCGACCAGCACCTGTTCATTCGGCCCGGTTCCGACGCGTACCTGCTCTTCGGAGTCGTGCACACGCTGTTCGACGAGGGTTTGACCGAGGTACGCGTCGAGGTGGCCGGTCTCGACGAGTTGCGCGCGGCCGCCGTCGACTTCCCACCGGAGGCAGTGGCTGATCGCACCGGCGTCCCCGCCGATGTCATTCGCACGCTCGCCCGCGAACTCGCCGCGGCGCCGACGGCCGCCGTCTACGCGCGGATCGGCACCTGCACCGCCGAGTTCGGCACGCTCACCCAGTGGCTCGTCGACGCGGTGAACACGCTTACCGGCAACCTCGACTCCCCCGGCGGCGCGATGTTCGCCGACGCGGCGGCAGGCGGAGTGCAGCGCAGCAAGCCCTTCCGGCTCGGCCGCTGGACCAGCCGGGTCCGAGAACTCCCCGAGGCGATGGGCGAGCTGCCCGTCGCCACCCTCGCCGACGAGATCGAGACACCGGGCGAGGGGCAGATCAAGGCACTGGTGACGGTCGCGGGCAATCCCGTGCTCTCCGCGCCGAGCGGCGCCCGGCTGGACAAGGGGCTGGCCGGTCTGGACTTCATGGTCAGTGTGGATCGCTACGTCAACGAGACGACCAGACACGCGAACGTGATTCTGCCGCCGCCGCGCTCGGTGCAGTCGCCGCACTTCGATTTCGCGCTGCTGCAGTTCGCGGTGCGCAACTACGCCCGCTACTCGCCGCCGCTGGTCCCGCTGGGCGAACGGCCGTCGGAATCGGCCGTGGTGACCCGGCTCGCAGCCGCGGTGAGCGGTCAACCGCATGCCGGCACGGGCGCGGCGAGCCCGATCGATATGGTCGACGAGCTCGTCATCGCCGCCACCCTGCACAAAGCGGACATGAGCGAGCGGCGCGAGGAGCTGACCGGCGCGAACACCACCGAACAGCGTCTGGACCTGATGCTCAAACTCGGCCCGTACGGCGCGTGGAACGGCGGCGAACTGAGCTTGAAAACGCTGCTGGACAACCCGCACGGCATCGACCTCGGCGCGCTGCGACCGCGACTGCCCGGTGCGCTGCGGACCGCTTCGAAGATGGTCGAGCTGGCCCCGCCGCAACTGCTCGCCGACGTCACCCGCCTGCGAGCCGGCCTCGCGAGCACAGCTCCGGCGATGGTACTGATCGGCAGGCGACAACTGCGCTCCAACAACAGCTGGATGCACAACATCGCCAGCCTGGTCGGCGGCTCCAACCGCTGCACGTTGCAGGTCCACCCCGACGACGCGACCCGCCTCGGCCTCGGCGAGCAGGCCGAGATCACCTCGGCGGCAGGCTCCTTGACAGTGCAGGTCGAGCTGACGCCGACGATCATGCCCGGCGTGGTGAGCCTGCCGCACGGCTGGGGCCACGCCGCGAGCACCACCCAGTCGGTCGCGCTGGCGCACGCCGGGGTGAATGCCAATGT
>JACIXH010000313.1 GCA_014360565.1 Nocardia sp. | reverse complement strand
AACACCGTGGCTGCCTCGGCACCGAGCCCACCCGAAGCAAGTCCTCGGGTGGGCTGTTCCACAAAGTTCACGTCGATCGATGATCAGGGGCGCAGACCGCTCGAGTCGCTGCGCCATCGCGAAAACCCTTGTGGCCGTGCGGTGGACTCGAATGCCGCTTGCGCCGCAGCCGTTGCACGCCGACATCGGGGCGGTTTCAGTGCGACCCCGCCACGACCGCATCGACGAGCGCTGCGATCGCCCGCGTGCAGTCGGAGCGGGTGTAACCCAGCAGCCGCGTCTGGTCCTCATCGGGTTCGTAGGCCAGCGTGTTGCCGCGGCCCTGGATGATGGCGCCGTCCGGCAGCAGGCGATGTTGCTCGTCGCGTTCGGTGATGACGCGCTTGCCGCCCGCGGCGTCGACGATCATCTGGAAGAACTGCCGGTAGGAAAGGTTCTGGTCGCCGACGAGATAGGCGGTGCCGGGTGCGGCGTTCCGCAGTGCGCCCGAGATCGCTTGCGCGAGCGAAGCGGCGGACATGTAGTTGGTTCCGCCGATCGGGGCGAAGTCGGGGATACCCGGCTCGTTTCCGGCCGCCCAGGAGATCATTCGCCGATAGCGTCGGGCTGATTCGCCCGGCACAGCACCGATGATCGACGGCGGGTTGAGGGTGGAAACGACGAACGAATCGTCGGCGAGCGCACGGGCGCCTTCGTCGGCCGCCTGCCGAGCCGCGATGTAGGGGTTGGCGGCCGCGAGGTCTGGCCGCAGGTGGTGGTAATAGCTGCCGACCTGCACGAACCGGCCCACGCCCGCATCCTTGGCGAGCTGGGCGAAGCGCGGCACGCCGACGCTTTGCGTGTTTTCCCAGAACGTCCGGTCATCGTCGTCGGACTTCTTGTGCCGTACGTCCTGCCCGGCGGCGAAGACGATGCCGTCGAACCCCGACAGTTGCGCACGGGTGAAGGAAGGAACCGTGTAATCGCCGGTCAGCACCGGAAAGCCGGCGACCGGCGAATCGTCGGAAACCGAGCTTCTGGCCGCGACGGTGACATCGTCGCCTTGCTCACGCAGAGGGAGGGCAGCGTGAGCGCCGATCATGCCGGTGCCGCCGATGATCAGAATCTTCATGGTGAAGCGCCTTTCGGTGGTTTCTCGGGGTCAGGGGTTGCGGGGGCGGTTGGTCCAGCCACCGGAACCGCGCGGTACCCAGCCGCCGGCGGCGTGAGTGCCGCCATCGACGTGGATGGTGCCGCCGGTGACGAAGCGGGACAGGTCGGAGGCGAGAAAGAGCGCGACGCCGGCGACATCGTCGGGCTGTCCCGGGCCGCCGAGCGGCGACCAATTCGGCCACAGCGACCGATCCTCTTCCGGGATGAGCCTCGCGTAGGGCACCTGGACCGACTCGATGAGATCAGGAGCGATCGCGTTGACCCGGATGCCGGCGGGGCCGACCTCCGCGGCCAGCGACCGGGTGAATTGGGTCAGCGCCGCCTTGTACGCGGAGTAGACGGTGTGGCCGGGAATCGCCCGATGGGCTTCGACGCTGGTGAGGTTGATGATCGAGCCGCCTCGGCGCTCGGCCATACCCGGCAGCAACTCGTGCGTCAGCCGGAGCACATGCGCGAAGTTGATCTCGTGCAGCTCGTCCCACAACGCGGGCGCGTTGGTGGCGAAGGTGTGTGGCGGCTGTAGATAGTGACCGACATTGTTGACCAGGACATCGGGACGGTGCTCGACGATTTCCGGCGGGCACGTCCTCGCGCGCACGTCCCATTCGAGCGCGGTGACGGAGCCGCCCGCCGAGGCGTCGAACTCGAGCGAACCGTTCGGTTCGAGATCCGCGACGAGAACGTCGGCGCCGTGCGCGGCGAACGCCCGGGCGATCGCGGCGCCGATAGCCGCGCCGCCACCGGTGACCACCGCGCGCCGACCCGCCAACAGGGCGCCGGGAGTGAAGGGCATGAGATTGGGCATGGATCGATTACAGGGCGTTCGCGACGGGGCCGATAGCTGTTATCCCGGCAGGCGGAAGAACTCGTCTGCGGGTGAGCACAATGTGCTACCTATTGGTGAATTTCTCGCGAAGCGAAGGAGCCCGGATGCGACCACACAGTTCCGGCGACGCGCCGACCGGAGTTCTGCAGCGAGCCGCACTGATCCTCGACGCGTTCGACGGCGCGGACCGTCTCACCCTGTCGCAGATCGTCGCCGCCACCGGACTGCCGCGTTCCTCCGTGCACCGCACATTGGAGCATTTGGTCACTCTCCAGTGGCTACAGCGCGACCACATGAGCTACCAGCTGGGCATGCGCGTCATCGAACTCGGGGCAAAAGCTGTCCAGCAGAACTCGCTGCGCCGGGCCGCGCTACCCAGCCTGCATTGGTTGCATCGGGTCACCGGCTGCATCGTGCACCTGGGCATCCTCGACGGGACCGACGTGGTGTACCTCGACAAAGTCGGTGGGGAACTCGCCCCCGGCATCCGCTCGCGAGTCGGTAGCCGCACACCCGCGCATTCATCGACGATCGGGAAAGCACTGCTTGCTGTCGACGAGTCCGCCCGCGTCGGGTCGCCGGAGATCCGCCGAGTGCGTGAATCCCGCATCGCCTACGGCCGCGAGCAGTGCATGAAGGGCTTCAGCTGCGCCGCCGCCCCGATCGGGCTGGTAGACCACGAGGGCGCCGCCGCTGTCTCGGTTTTCGGTTCGGCGACCAAGGTCGGCGTCGACACAGAGCTCAAGCTGGCAGTACAGACCGCGGCAGCCGACATCTGGCGCCGGGCGCACACCGCAGGGCAGGGCACGCGGACAACCCAGTCGCCCCGGTATCGACGCAACCGGGTGGGCGCGTAGGCCCTTCGTAATGCGACGGCTCGATGGACCGTCCTCCAATTGGGCAAAGCCGATTCTGTCGCGCCGTCTTCGATTCTCCTCAGCGGTGGAACTGGAGTTCGTCGGACCCGCTGCCCTCACTCACCAGCAGTGCCAGCCAGTCAGCACCCGCACCTTGGATCCAGCCGGCATATCGATCGATTTCCCGTCCCGTTTCGCGGTCGTAGATGATCGCGGTCGGGCGGCCGGCGGATTCGCCGATCTGAATTCGACCGGCCACGACAACTCGATCACCGACCAGAAACGTCGTACGACGGCTCGGGTAGGGGTCGAAGCCTGGATCAGGTACCGACCACTTCTTCTTCCCGGTCTCGATATCCAGTAGTGACAAGGTGCCCTGGTCGGCGAATTCGCTGACCAGCAGCGATCGGTCGTCCCCGTCGAGGGGAGTGCCACGATCAGTGGCGGCCCAGACCGTGGAACCCGTTGCCAGATCGAACAGTTGAGGTGTTCCGTCAGCGGTGACGGCCGCTATTTTCGAGCTATTGCCGATGACCTGGCCGAGCTCGGACCCGCTCAGCCTTTTCTGGCAATCGTCGTTCTCCTTGCGTCGGCCACCGTATACAGATCCCGACCACTGTCGCGTTCCGGTCGATCCGTTGATCGCCTCCAGAGCGACTTCGCAGAGGTACTCGTTGCTGTCGTGGTCAGTGTTGACGAGCAGTTCACCAACGCTGAAGGTGTACCAAGCGTGATGGGCGCCGCGTCCGGGGAGAACGTCACCGGTGGCGGTCGCTACCGAGGCCCATGGCCGATCCTTGGGACCGGCGGTCGATGGTCCCACCCAGAGAGGCAGATATTCCGATTCCGGTGGAGCCTGCTGGTGCCAGTTTCCGATCACGTCGCGGCCGAGTGTGCCGACCGCGGGGCGCGGCCACGATGCCTTTCCGTCGCCGATATCGTGTCGCATCGTGGTGCACTGCACGTCGCGAGTACTCATGCCCGTGCAGTCGGTCCGGTAGACCGCGTCACCGTAGACGTTCAGGTAATTCGTACTGGCCTGCCACCGGGTGCGGCCGGTGGCTGCCTCGATCACTTCGAACAAGGTCGGGTCACTGGATGCGGCGCGACGCTCGGAGAGCACGATCAGCTCGCCGCTGATCCGATACTCGAACTTCGCTCCGCCGGTGATCTTCTGATCCCGCCGCCACCGCTCACGGCCGGAGGCGCGGTCCACCGCGACGAGCGAGGTTTCGCGTGGGGTGATGACCACGTCTCCCAGCACGGCGACCTCTGCTGCGCCGGAATCGAATTCGATCGACCATGCGGCAGGCCGGTTCTCGGCCGTAGTGGTCGTCGTGGTCGGCGAAGATGACGATGTGGGGACAGGGGTGGGATGGCCCCGCTGCTCCGCGACACATGCCGAAATGCTCAGTGCCGCGACGACAACCCCAGCAGTAGCCAACCTGCGCAACTTCGCCCCCCGATACCCGCGTGCCGTGCCCCTGTGCCACGGCCGAAATGAGAGTAGTCGGCGTACGAAACCTGTGCTCGCCCAACGTCTGACAGTCCCGGTCAACCGCCGTTTGCCGATCCCGTTGTTCTGCAACACGTTTACCATGTCCAGGTGGGCAGCAGCTTGCTGTGGTGATCAGCCGGGTATAGATGATTCTCGACCCGGCGAAGGGGGAACATGCCGACGGTGTACCCGAGGCCCAGGTTCGTGCTCGAATTTCACGTACTGCTCTTCGGCTCGGGGGTCGTATTCGCGTTGGTGCTGCTGCTCAATGACGAAATCGACATCGTTGTGCGCATAATCCATGCAGTCCCCGTGGTCATCTTCACCTGTATTTTCCTGTTCACGGCGGTGAAGGGCATAGTCGAAAATCTCCCCGAGCTCGTTCTCGACGCGACAGGTATCGTGGCCGCCGTCGGTGGGCAACAGGTGGCGGTCGGCTGGCACGAAATCGCCGCAGTGCGAATCCGGCGATACCAGTGGCGTGAAGCGATCGAGATCGTCATGCACGAACAGTCCGACGGTAGTCGACCGTCGAGGCTCAACCCGGCGATAGCAAGCGGTTGGACGATTATTGAGGGTCATCGTGCCCTGGTGGTGTCACCGACACGTTTGCGCCCGCATACAGCCGCCGACATCATCCATGCGATGAGGATGCATCGTCCCACTCTGTTCGTCGCCATCTGACGTGACCGTGTTCGCCGAGCTTCACCGGGCAGCACGGGATGCGGCAACGCAGAAAGTCATGATCATGACACGACACTTGGAGTCGGCTGCGCCAGTCTTGTGGAATCCAGCCCGGACTGACCGACCAGGGTCAAGAGCTGGACCGGAATTCGATCGATTCCGGTTGCGGCTCCACCAGGAAGGCCCGGGAGAGTGCGAGCGCAACCATGAGCAGGGCGGTGCCGAGATATACCGGCAGCACATGGATGAACGCGGTGTAGTGGATCAGGAAATGCACGGCCAGCGCGCTGACGGAGCCCGCGCTCGCTGCCCCGAGCAGCGACCACCAGACCCATGTCTCTCCTTGCCGCCAGCCCCACATCCCGATCAGCACGATGCCCACCCCGGTTGCCACCAGTGCCCCGCCGAACCCGGCCCGGTCGTGCGCGATGAACGGCAGCAGATTCGCATTGGCGGCCCGTAACGTGTCCGCGTCGGTGCGCAGGAAATCCAGGTCGGTTGGCACGAACACGACGGTCAGCCCGACCGTCGAGATGACGATGCCGCCGATGACCACGCCTATGCCGGTCCCGACCATCAGCAACTGCCCGATCAGCGCGCGTCGGCGCACCCGCTCCGGGCACGGGGGAGATAACCGGCGGCAAGGAGGTCCGGGTTCGGGTCGGACGCCGAGCAGGAACATCGGGAAGAGCACCACCGTCACCGCGACGTGCAGCGGTTCGACGAATCCGATGAACAGGAAGTAGAACAGTGTCGGAAACGCCACCAGCCCGGACAGCAGCAGCGCGGTGCGGGCCCACGCCCACCCGCGGCGGATACCGCCCCAGGCGAGTCCGACGTATAGCGATCCGATCGCGATCATGTTGCCCGCCATGGTGATTCGATCGTGCTGCAGGAAGTGGACCAGGTGGTGATTGATCCGGTGCAGGCCGTCGACGTCGGTGCCGAGGTAGTCGCGGTCGTACCACAGCAGCACCGGGCCGAGCGTGATAGTGGCCGCGCCAAGGCCCGCCACGATCATGCCGATGCCGACCAGCAGACTCCAGAACCAGCTGGGCCACCGGCGTGGGTCGAGCGGAACCTCGCGCAGGGTCGGCGCGGGCGAGACGGGCGGGGCGGCTGCCTCGATCACCCGCTGGAACCAGCCGGGACCGGCCGCTACAAGCAGGGCGGGCGCCGCGACGACAGTGGTCCCCGGGTCTGCCAGTGCTCGTACCGCTTCGGCGATGTCGGGATCGGTCAGATATCTTCTGTCGCCTGCTGTTTCGCCGATGAGCACCTCGTCGACGGCGTCCGCCAGGTCGGCCGCTACGCCCTCGTCCGCGACTCGGGCGACGACACGGCAGCGGCGACCGCGTGCGGCATCCCGCACCGTCGCCACTGTCGTGGCATCGACCGGGCCGACTTCCACAAAGCCGGCGCCCTGCGGTGGTAGCGCC
>JACIXH010000312.1 GCA_014360565.1 Nocardia sp. | reverse complement strand
CGTCGATCAGGCTAACGGTGACCTTCTTTGCCATGAGATGAACGTCCTCTCGAAATCGTCAAGCCTGCCTCCAGGCCGAATACCCGAGGCAAGAATACCCCGAATTGCGAAATTTCCAACACGGGGCCTTCACCCCGCAAATTCACTGGTCAGCGACTAGTCGGCCGCACAATGGGGAACAGGATCGTTTCCCGGATTCCCAAACCCGTGAGTGCCATCAACAAGCGATCGATTCCCATACCGGTTCCGGTGGTCGGCGGCATACCGTGTTCCATCGCGGCGAGGAAGTCTTCGTCGAGCACCATCGCCTCGTCGTCGCCCGCGGCGGCCAGCCTCGCCTGATCGACGAACCGTTCCCGCTGGATCACCGGGTCGACCAACTCCGAATAGCCCGTGGCCAACTCGAAGCCGCGAACATAGAGGTCCCACTTCTCGGTGACGCCGGCCTTGCTGCGATGCTGACGGGTCAGCGGTGATGTCTCGACCGGGAAGTCGCGGACGAAAGTGGGCGCGTACAGCTTGTCGCCATACGCGTGTTCCCACAGTTCTTCGACCAGTTTGCCGTGACCGTAGCCCTTGCCCGCCGGAATTTCCAGACCGACCCGTTCGGCAAGCGCCAGCAATTCCTCGACAGTGGTTTCCGGAGTGACCTCCACACCGATCGACTCCGACAGCGAGGGATACATCTCGACCGTCGTCCACTCGCCACCGAGATCATATTCGGTACCGTCGGCAAGGGTCACACGCAGGGTGCCGAATGCCTCGCGAGCAACTTCCTGGATCAATTCCCGAGTCATCGTCGCCGAGTCGTCGTAGGTGCCGTATGCCTCGTAGGTTTCCAGCATCGCGAACTCGGGAGAATGGGTCGAGTCGGCACCTTCGTTGCGGAAGTTCCGGTTGATCTCGAAGACCTTCTCCAGGCCGCCGACCACGCAGCGCTTGAGGAACAGTTCCGGTGCGATACGCAGGAACAACTCCATGTCGAGCGCATTGGAGTTGGTCACGAACGGGCGCGCGGCGGCGCCGCCGTGGATGGTCTGCAGCATCGGCGTCTCGACCTCGAGGAAACCGCGGCGCTCGAGCGCGTTGCGCAGCGCCCGGACCACGTTCACGCGGGTACGAGCCATTTCCCTGGCCTCGGGGCGCACGATCAGGTCGACATAGCGCTGCCGGACCCGCGACTCCTCGTTCATCTCCTTGTGCGCCACCGGCAGCGGCCGCAGCGACTTGGCCGCCATCGACCAGGTGTCGGCCATGACGCTCAATTCGCCGGTGCGCGAGGAGATGACCTCACCGTGCACGAACACGAAGTCGCCGAGGTCCACATCGGACTTCCAGGCGGCCAGCGCGTCGGCGCCGACACCGTTGAGACTGATCATCGCCTGCAGTTTGGTGCCGTCGCCCTCCTGCAGGGTGGCGAAACACAGCTTGCCGGTATTGCGGACGAAAATGACGCGCCCGGCGACACCGGCCTGCAGGCCGGTCTGGGTGTCGGGCTCCAGATCCGGGTAGGCGGCGCGAATTTCGGCCAGTGTGTGGGTGCGTGGCACCACCACCGGATAAGCCTCCCCGCCGCCCGAGAGCAGCCTTTCCCGCTTCTCTCGGCGAATCCGTACCTGCTCGGGGACATCACTGTCCACAGCGGAACTGACGGCGCGGCCGGGGTCGGCGGGGTTAGGGGTGCTCACATCCGATAACAGTAGCGTGCGCCCGAATTGGATTTGCGCGCCGCCCGTTCGCCATTGAGCAACTTCCCGGTCGGCGGCCGCGTATTCCGCCGACGAAGCAACTCACCTCACATACTCGTGCCGCACGCCGACCCCCGGGGGAGGCCGTTCGCGGCCATCTCGCCGTTGAGGGGCCGCGGCGTAGGCGACGAAGGAGGACGCCGCGGTGCCTCAACGGCGAGACCGGTGGGGCCGCGAACACGCGGCGCCGGCCGCCGGAATTACAGCGAGGCCAAGGAGTCCACTTCGCGCGCGAAGTGGGGGACGCCGATACCGACGGTGAGCAGGCCCGCCGACTTCAACGCCTGGTATCCGCCGATCAGATCGGTGGCGCGGTGCAAACCGAGCTGTTGCAGCGAGGCCGCGGCCAAACTCGAGGTGTATCCCTCCGAGCAGAAGATGATCCATTCCACGTCGTGATCGGCGGCCAGCGACAAACGTGCCGAGGAGGTCGGGTCGAGACGCCATTCCAAGACATTGCGTTCGATGACGAGCGCGCCGGGTAACGATCCTTCGCGCACCCGCTGGGCGGCGGGCCGGATGTCGACCAGAATCGCGCCCCTGGCCAATGCGGCGGGCACGTCGTAGACGTAGAGCCTGCGCAGCTGGGCGCGGGCGTTGTCGAGCATCTGATCAATCGTCGAACGACTCATCACAGGTCACCTTCGGGCTGGTCGGTGAGGACGGTTGCGGTTCGCCGCAGGGTGCCGTGATCGGTCACCTCGTAATACGACATCGCCGACAGGGGCGGGGAATAGGCGTGCACGCTCAGTGTGGGATCGAGCGGACCGACCGATTCGGCAGCGGCGGGCGCGCGCACGACATCGTGCACCCAGCCGATCGGGAACGACGCCTGATCACCGGCGGCGAGCGTGCGCCTGCGCAACCGCGTGCCATTCCAGCGGAATTCCGAGAGCGCGCCGCTGAGCACGGTGAGCGCGCCGAGGGAACCGGCGTGATCGTGTAATTCGGTGGATTTTCCCGGGGTCCAGCTGATCAGCCAGACATCGACCTCGTCGTCATGTGACAGTCGCGTCGCCCAGCGCTGTTCGGCGGGCCAGAGTCCGTCGGCCGGGAGTAGGTGGTCGTACCGACCGGAGAGCACGTCGTCGGCGCCCTCGTCGGTGAGACGCAGCAGGTCGGCAGGACGCAGCCGGGTCGGCAATGCCGAAGCCACGGCACGGTCGTGCGCGGAGGAATGGGAAAGAACAGAGGAACGCATGAGCGTATCTCCAGGAGGTGAGATCGGTCGAGGGAAACGTCAGCCTCGAACGGTCGAGGCAGGTCAGCCTCGACAACACTCCTGGGCGCTCACACGGAAATACACGAGCGTGAGTTTAGCAGACACGCGCCGTCACTTCTTGTTGCGCTCGTAGACGTGACGCAGGCCGGTCAGGGTCAGATGCGGCTCCAGCTGGTCGACGGTCTCCGATTCCGGGACGATCAGCGGCGCACCCGCACCGGTGGCCACCACGGTGACATCGGTACCGGCGAAGGCGTCGAACTCGTCGCGGATGCGGTCGACCAGGCCGTCGACCAGGCCGGCGAAACCGAACACGGCGCCGGACTGGATGCATTCCATGCTGTTCTTGCCCAGCACCGACCGCGGCCGGGCCAGCTCGACCCGCCGCAGCGCGCTGCGCTCGACCAGCGCCTCGGTGGACACCTCCACGCCGGGCGCGATCACGCCGCCGAGGAACTCGCCCTTGGCCGAGACCAGGTCGACACAGGTCGCGGTGCCGAAGTCGACCACGATCGCCGGACCGCCGAAGCGGCGGAACGCGGCAAGGCAGTTGACGATGCGGTCGGCGCCGACCTCCTTGGGGTTGTCGACCAGCAGCGGAATGCCGGTCCGCACCCCTGGCTCGACCAGCACGTGCGGCACATGGCCCCAGTACCGCGCGAGCATGATGCGCAGTTCACGCAGTACCGGCGGCACGGTCGACAGCGCCGAGACGCCGACCACCTGGTCGATGTCGGTGCCGATCAGGCCGCGCACCTGCATGGCGAACTCGTCGGCGGTGACCAGCGGGTTGGTGTGGATTCGCCAGTGCCGCACCAGCTTCGCGTGCTCACCGAGGCCGGAGAACAGGCCGAGCTCGATGCCGGTGTTGCGGACGTCGATCGTCAGCAGCATCTCGTCCCCCGCCGCGGTCAGGCGAACGACAGCGAGCGCGGGGAGGTGAGCCCGGAGCCCTCGGGCGCGTGCGCGGGGTCGGCGCCGAGCTCCACCGGGCGATTGCGCTCGTCGACGAAGACCACCTTGGGGGCGTAGTCGCGCAGTTCGGCCTCGTCGAGCTGGCCGTAGGCGATCAGGATCACCAGGTCACCGGGGTGCACGAGATGGGCGGCGGCGCCGTTGATCCCGATCACGCCCGAGCCGCGCTCGCCCGCGATCACGTAGGTCTCGAGGCGGGCGCCGTTGTCGATGTCGACGATGCAGACCTGCTCGCCCTCGAGCAGATCGGCGGCGTCGAGCAGATCCTGGTCGACGGTCACCGAGCCCACATAGTGCAGGTCGGCATGGGTCACCGTGGCGCGGTGGATCTTCGACTTCATCATGGTGCGCAACATCGTCGTCGCCTTTCTACAGCGCCTGCGAAGCAGGCAGGGAGTTCGCGTCGGGGTGTCCGTCGATCTGGGCGCCGAGGACGAGGGGAGCGTTGTCGATCAGGCGGGTCTGGCCGACCCTGGCCGCGACCAGGAGCCGGGCATTGCCCGCGGTCGGGGCGGGGCCGAGGTTGGCATCGCGCAGTTCGAGGTATTCCAGGTCGACGCCGTCGACGGTGTCGAGCACCCCGCGAGCGGCCGCGACGACCGCCTCGGGGCCGAGGCCGGCGGCGTGCCTGCCCGCGGCCAGCGCCGCCGAGAGGGCCAGCGCGGATTCGCGTTCGGCGGCGTCGAGGTAGCGGTTGCGCGAGGACAGCGCGAGGCCGTCGGGTTCGCGGACCGTGGGGTAGGCGACGATCTTCACGTCGAAGTTCAGATCACGCACCATCTGCCGGATCAGGGTGAGCTGCTGGTAGTCCTTCTCACCGAAGTAGGCCTCGGAGGCGTGGGTGAGCTGCAGCAGCTTCGCCACGACGGTGAGCATGCCGGCGAAATGCGTCGGGCGGGTTCCGCCGTCGAGCTCGGCGCCGAGTGGGCCGGGCAGCACGGTGGTGCGCGGGCCGTCGGGGTACATGTCGGACACGCTCGGGGCGAACACCAGCTCGACGCCCTCGGTGCGCAGCAGGTCGAGATCGGCGTCGAGGGTGCGGGGGTAGGCGTCGAGGTCCTCGGTGGGGCCGAACTGCAGCGGGTTGACGAAGATCGAGACGATCACGACCTGATTGGTGCGCTTGGCCTGGCGGATCAGCTGCAGATGGCCCTCGTGCAGCGCGCCCATGGTCGGCACGAAACCGACCGTGCGCCCCGCGCCGCGCAACGCCTTGGTCACCGTCGCGACGACCTCCGGGTCGTGGTGCACGGTGAGCGCGCCGGGCTGGTAGGCGCCGGTCGCCCTGGCACCGCCCTGGTGATGACGGACTTCTACAGGTTCCATCAGTGGCCTTCCTCGGCGAGTAGGTCCAGCAGGGCCGGATTGGTCTGGGCGAGTTCGGCGGTGCGCAGTGACATGGCGCGGTAGGCCGCGGCCAGGCGCTCGTCCACCGAATCGAGTGCGGTCAGGTGCGCGGCCACCGCGTCGACGTCACCGCGCGCGACCGGACCGGTCAGCGCGGCCTTGCCGCGACGCAGCGCGTTGTCGAGCGCGGCCGAGACCAGCGGGGCCAGCAGGCGTTCGGGCAAGCCGCCCGGCTGATCGTCGACCACCGGCTGACCGAGCAGGCCGGGTCCGGCCAGCGAGGCGCGCAGGGCGGTCACCGCGTCGACGATCAGGGTGACCAGGTGATTGCTGCCGTGGGCCAGCGCGGCGTGGTAGAGCGTGCGGTGTTCCTCCGAGACCCGCACCGGCTCACCACCCATCTCGATCACCAGCGCCTGCGCGATGGCGTAGCCGACCTCGTCGGCGGCGGTGACGCCGAAGCAGGCGTTGGGGAGGCGGTCGATGTCCTCGTCGTGCCCGGTGAAGGTCATCGCGGGATGGATGGCCAGACCGAGAGCGCCCTGTTCGGTGAGCGGAGCCAGCACACCGACGCCGTTCGCGCCGGAGGTGTGGACGACAATCGTGCCAGGGCGAACCACCTTCGCACTCGCCAGACCGCGGACCAGCCCGGCCAGCTCAGCGTCGGGGACCGCGAGCAGCAGCAGCTCACTGCGCTGGGCGATCTGTTCGATCGGCAGGATTCGCGATTCGGGCAGCCGCGACTGCGCCCGGTGCACCGAGGCATCGGAGATCGCGGCGACGCCGAACACCACATGGCCCGCACGCTCGAGCGCCACCCCGAGCGCCGAACCCACCCGTCCCGCCGAGACGATTCCCACCGTCAGCCGTGCGGGCGCGGGGTCGACACCCACGTTCGCGCCATCGGAATTGACACTTCTCGAGGTCAACATTGTCCTCTCGACTTTCGCGTTCCAGTCCTGCCGAGCAGGTACCGGACGTTACGAGTCGAGAGTAGCGGTCGACACACGCGCCACGCCACGGGCCACCATGGTGATCTACGTCGCGCTGTTCGCCGGAGCCCCGCCACCTACCGCACTCCCAGCCAGTCCCGCTTCCGAAGCGGACCCCACCTGCCACACTCCCCCACCACCCACCAAGCGCGAATCCCGCAACCTGCCACACACCCAGCC
>JACIXH010000311.1 GCA_014360565.1 Nocardia sp. | reverse complement strand
ATCCGAGGGGCGATACTGCGCCTTCGGCGTTACGTCTCGCCCCTCGGATCCGGGGCGGCCGAAAACGTGGTGGTTGGGGTGGGAGTTCGTAGGTGGTTGCTGAGGTGCGTGGCGATTCACTCGCGGGAGTGGTCCTGCTCCCGGTTGAGCCACTCGCGGGAGAGGTCTGCTTTCGGTTGAGCCACTCGCGGGAGGGTGTTCCTTCCGGTTGAGCGATGGCGGTCTTATTGATGGCTCGGGCGGATGTAGTCCGCGTAGCCTGCGATGGCTTTCAGTTCGGTGTCCATGCGTTGGGCGTCGCGGTCGATGATTCCGGTGGAGCCTGCGGTGCCGCGACCGATCAGGACCGCGAGTCCGATGATGGCGATGGTGGCGATCAGGAAAGTAAGCATGGCAGTAATTTTGCGCTCGATGATTTTCAGCCGAAAGTGGCTGTTCTGTCATTGTGCGTAAAGATTCAGCCAGCTACGATGAGGCATGCTCTCGAAGGTTGCGGTGGTCCTCAACGACCGGCTGGCCATGTTCGAATTCGGTGTGGTCTGTGAGGTTTTCGGGCTCGACCGCACCGCTGACGGTCTGCCCGGCTTCGACTTCCGGGTCTGTGGCGCCGAGCCGGGCAAGCCGCTGCGATCCACCACCCCCGGCATCTCCGTAGCTCCTGATTTCGGGCTCGACCAGCTCGCCGATGCCGATCTGGTCGCTCTTCCGGCCTCCCCGATCAGCCATTACGACGACCAGGTACTCGCGGCCGTGCGCGATGCCGCCGATGCGGGCGCGATCATTCTCACTGTCTGCTCGGGCGCCTTCCTGGCGGGCGCGGCGGGTCTGCTCGACGGCCGCAAGTGCACCACGCACTGGCGTTATGTCGGCAAACTCGCCGCGATGTTCCCGGAGACCACCGTCGACCCCGATGTCCTGTTCGTCGACGAGGGCAACCTGATCACCAGCGCGGGCACCGCGGCGGGCATCGATGCTTGTCTGCACCTGGTCCGCCGGGAGATCGGCACCGCCGCCGCGAACGGCATCGCGCGCCGCATGGTGGTGCCCCCGCAGCGCGACGGCGGTCAGCGCCAGTTCATCGAGCAGCCGGTCCCGGAGTGCAGCTCTGCGGGACTGTCGACCACTCTGGCCTGGCTCACCGAAAACCTCGCCCACCCGCACACCGTCGACGAACTCGCGGCCCGCTCCAGCATGTCCACCCGCACCTTCGCTCGCCGCTTCGCCGCCGAAACCGGCACCACCCCGGTCAAATGGCTCACCACCCAGCGAGTCCTGTTCGCCAAGCAACTGCTCGAGACCACCGACATGGCCCTGGAACGGATCGCCGACCAATCCGGCTTCGGCTCCGGCGCGCTGCTACGCCACCACTTCCAGCGACAGGTCGGCCTCGCGCCCACCGAATACCGGCGCCGTTTCGGTGCGGTCGGCTGACGGACCCTGCGCCTCCTGCACGGCATCCGGCCCGACCTCGACGATCGTTGACACCGGACCCTCTCACCACCGCCGCGAAGCTGTGAGGCGGCACAATCGGCTTGACTCGATCGGCGGGAAAATGATCGGCTAGCACGGTGTTTCGAGCTGGGTGGGGTAATTTTCGTCGGGTGAGCAGAGCTCTCACGATCGTCGCGACGGCCGTGGTCGTCTCGTCGACCGGTACGTCCGCGGCCGTTGCCGGGCCGATCGCGGCCCCGGTGATGCGAACGCCCGCAGGCGGTTTCGAGGAACTGTCCGTGCCGTCGAGCATGGGTCCGATCAAGGTGCAGGTGCAGTGGTCCGCGCGCGGTGGCAGCGCCGCGCTCTACCTGCTCGACGGTCTGCGCGCTCCCGCCGACCACAGCCAGTGGACCACCGACACCGACGCCCTTCGCCAATTCGCCGCAGACGACGTCACTGTGGTGTTTCCGGTCGGCGGGCACTCCAGCTTCTACACCGACTGGTACCGGCCGAGCAGCACCAACGGTCAGCGGACGACCTACAAGTGGGAAACCTTCCTCACTCGCGAGCTGCCCGATTTCCTCGCGGGATACGGGGTCTCGCGCACCAACAACGCGATCATCGGCGCATCGATGGGCGGCAACGCGGCGCTCACCCTCGCGGCCCACCACCGCGACCAGTTCCGCTTCGCCGGTTCGTTCTCCGGCTTCATCAACCCGACCTACCCGATGTGGACCGAAGGCATGCGCGCCGCCATGCGCGACGAGGGCAATTTCAACCTCGACGACATGTGGGGGCCTGCGAACGACCCCGCGTGGGCCCGCAACGACGCGACCGTCCAAGCCGAGCGCCTGCGCGGCCTACCCCTCTACGTCACCACCGGCAACGGCACCCCCGGCTCCGCCGACGTCCCGTACGGAATCGCCAACACCCTCAACGCGATGAGCCTCGAGGCGATGACGGCGGTCGCGGCAGGCATCTTCCGCGACCGGGTCACCGAGCTCGGCATCTCCGCCCGCGTCGACATCGTCGACGGCACCCACAACTGGCCGTACTGGCAGCAGGCGCTCACGAACGCGCGGCCGATGGTGCTGGACGCGTTGGACGTGCGGTGAGCCAACCCGCGCGCTCTCGGACGAAGGCGGCGAACAGCCGATCGGTACGGAACTCCCCCGGTGCTACCGTGCGGGCATGTCAGCCAGCGCCGAGTCACGCACTCTGATCCTCGGCGGCGCACGCTCGGGAAAGTCCGCGTTCGCCGAAGACCTCCTCGCCGACGCGCCCGCGGTCCGCTACCTGGCGACCGCCGTCCTCGACCCCACCGATCATGATTTCGCCGACCGGATCGACGGGCATCGCCGGCGGCGGCCCGCACACTGGTCGACCGTCGAGAACGTCGAGCCCGTAACCGTTCTCGCGAATCCCACCCCTGCGACGTTGCTCGACGACATCGGCACCTGGCTCACCGCGCGCCTGGACGCGCGCAATGCCTGGGACGCACCGCGCGGCACCGTCGCCCCCGATTGCGATGCGCTCGTCGCGGCCGTCGAGGCCTATCCGCAGCGGTTGGTGATCGTGTCGCCCGAGGTGGGAATGGGCGTGATCCCGGCGACCCGGTCGGGCCGGCTGTTCCGTGACGAGATCGGGACGCTGAACCAGCGTCTGGCGCAGGTGTGCGACCAGGCGTATCTCATCGTGGCCGGGCTGCCGGTTCGATTGAAATGAAGCGGGTCGGTCGGCGCCGTGCCCCGCGATCCGGGCAAGATGGGCACCGAACACCCGGCACCACTTTCGAAAGGCTTGCCAGTGACTCACGGATTCGACCCGGTCGTGGCCCCGGACGCGCAGGTGCGCGTGGCGGCCGAGCAGCGTCAGACGCGGCTCACGAAACCGGCCGGATCGCTGGGACGGCTCGAGGAACTCGGTAACTGGGTCGCCGCGTGCCAGGGTGTGTGCCCGCCGCGGCAGTTCGAACGCGCCCGCGTGGTGGTGTTCGCGGGTGACCACGGCGTCGCTGGGCACGGGGTTTCGGCGTACCCGAGCGAAGTCACCGCCCAGATGGTGGCCAATTTCCTCGCGGGCGGCGCTGCGGTGAACGCGCTGGCCGCCGTGGCGGGCGCGACCGTACGGGTCGTCGATATCGCCGTCGACGGTGATACCGATCCGTCGATTTCCCAGCACAAGGTGCGCCGGTCGAGCGGTTCGATCGACCGCGAGGACGCGCTCACCGAGGCCGAGGTCACCGCCGCGCTGGCTGCGGGCCGCGCGATCGCCGACGAGGAAATCGACTCCGGCGCCGACCTGCTCATCGCCGGTGACATGGGCATCGGCAACACCACCCCCGCCACTGTCCTCATCGCCGTGCTCACCGGAACCGAACCCGTCGCCGCCGTCGGCCGCGGCACCGGCGTCGACGACCAGGGCTGGATTCGCAAGGTCGCCGCCATCCGCGACGGCATGCGCCGCGCGCGCCCCATCGCCACCGACTCCGTCGATTTGCTCCGCGTCGCCGCGGGCGCCGACTTCGCCGCCATGACCGGCTTCCTCGCCCAGGCCGCGATCCGCCGCACCCCCGTCCTGCTCGACGGCGTCGTGGTCACCGCCGCGGCCCTGGTGGCCGAAGACATCGCCGCGGGCGCGAAAGCCTGGTGGCTCCCGGCCCACCGATCCACCGAACCGGCCCACGACCTGGCCTTGAAGCACCTGCGCCTGACGCCGCTGATCGACCTCGAGATGCGTCTCGGCGAAGGGTCCGGCGCCCTGACCGCGCTCCCGCTCCTGCGCGCCGCCGTGGCCACCCTCGCCGAAATGTCGACGTTCGCCGACGCGGGCGTCAGCACCGCCGCCGAGGAACCGGACACCGTCGATCTGGCCAAGTGAACGAACCGTGCGCGGTCGACCCTGGGTCGAGCGCCGAGGCACACCAGCGCGCCGGCTGCGCGAGCTCGTCGTGAACGCCCTGCGCCTGGCCGTCTCCTGGCTGACGGTCATCCCCGTGTCCGGACCCGTGCGGGTCGATCGCAGGACCGCGGGCCACGCGATCACCCTCGCGCCCTTGATCGGCCTTGCCCTCGGGACGGTGGCCGCGGGTGTTTGCTGGCTGCTGGTCACCGCGGGTCTGACCACCCTGCTCGCCGGCCTGCTCACCGTCGGGCTGCTCGCGCTGCTCACCCGCGGTATGCACCTGGACGGGCTGGCAGACACCGTCGACGGACTCGGTAGCTACGGCCCGCCACAGCGAGCCCGCGAGATCATGAAAACCGGTGGTGCGGGCCCGTTCGGCGTCGCGGCGCTCGTTTTCGCCATCGCTGTCCAATCAGCAGCCTTCGCCACGCTGGCCGAACAGCATCGCTGGCTCGCGATCGTGTTCGCTGTCGCCGCGGGCCGGGTCGCCGTCGTCCTGGCCTGCCGCACGGGCATCCCCGCCGCTCCCGACGCCGGTTTCGGCGCACTGGTCGCGGGCACGCAGCCCCGGACCGCGGTGATGATCTGGTCCGCACTCGCAGCGATCGCCGCCGCGGTGGCCGTCCCGGACAACCTTTGGCTCGGCCCGATCGCGGTGCTCGGCGCCCTCGCACTGGCCGTCGTGGTCACCCGTCACTGCGTTCGACGCTTCGAAGGCCTCTCCGGTGACGTCCTCGGCGCAGTCGTCGAAATCACGGTTTCGGTTGCCGCAGTGGGCTTCTCGCTGGTCTTATAGCCGATCACCCTGGACCGGCGTGATCGGCCCCGTCACAAGCCCGGGGCACCCGGATTTGTGTGGTCCCACAGACCGTCCGGTCAACGGTACTCGGGTACGTCGCCAGCACACCGGTGGCAATAGGGTGGAGGCCATGTCATCCGAGCGCCTCTACTTCCGCCAGCTCCTGTCCGGCCGGGATTACGCCGTCGGCGATCCGATCGCCACCCAGATGCGCAATTTCGCGTATCTGATCGGCGATCGGGAGACCGGCGAGACCCTGCTGGTCGACCCTGCCTACCAGGCGGCCGATCTGGTCGACGTCGCGGCGGCCGACGGCATGCGGGTATCCGGCGTGCTCGCCACCCACCACCATCCCGATCATGTCGGCGGCACCATGCTCGGCTTCACCCTCGGTGGCGTCGCCGAGCTGCTCGAGAAGACCAGCGTCCCCGTGCACGTCAACAAGCACGAACTCGACTGGGTCGCCCAGACCACCGGCATCGCCCCCAGCGACCTGACCGGCCACGACCACGGTGACAAGGTCACCGTCGGCACCTTCGAGATCGAGTTACTCCACACGCCCGGTCACACCCCCGGCAGCCAGTGCTTCCTGTTCGACGGCCGCCTCATCTCCGGCGACACCCTGTTCGTCGACGGCTGCGGCCGCACCGACTTCCCCGGCGGCGACTCCGACGAAATGTTCCGCAGCCTGCGCCAACTAGCCGCCCTCGACGGCAACCCCGTCGTCTACCCCGGCCACTGGTACTCCGAAGCACCAAGCGCCGCACTGTCTTCCGTCCGCGACAGCAACTACGTCCTGCGCCCGAAGTCCCTAGGCGAGTGGCAAGCCCTGATGCCCGGCTGACCCCGTCGCCCATCATCGCGACACCCCCACGCACGGACCCACTCACCACCGGCGACACCGTTCGCCCCACGGCCCGCTGCCCCTGCCGCACTCCCCGCGACACACTCCACCCGAAGCAGGCAGCGCGACCGCATTCCCAGGCACACCCAAGCTGAACTCCGGAGCCCGACCGCACCACCCACCCGAAGTCCCAGCCCTACCGCACTACCAGCCACACCCCCAAAACCCGGACTCCGCAGCCCTACCGCATTCCCAGCCACACCCCGCACCCGAAGTCCGCAGCCCTACCGCACCACCGGCCACACCCACACCCACACCCGGAGCCCGCAGCCCGCAGCCCGCAGCCCTACCGCACTCCCAGCCACACCGTCCACCCCAAAACCGCCATGACCACACTCCCAACCCCGCACTCCCGACCCCTAGGGAGGGACGGCCACGAAGTGGCCGGTCCGCGGCCGGGCCGCCGGTTAGCGCTCGAAGCGCATGCGCCG
>JACIXH010000310.1 GCA_014360565.1 Nocardia sp. | reverse complement strand
TGGCCGCGCTGATCGCGGGCCTGGCGTTCCGTGATCGCAACCCGGCCCCGCCGCACGCACCCCGTGGCAGCTTCTCGCCCTCGGAGATATGGCGCGAGATCTCCAGTCGACGACTGGGGCGCTGACATGGGCGCGGCGGCCCGCTACCTGACCTGGACGGGCACCGGCCTGGCCGCGCTCGGCGCGACCACCGCCGCCTACAACCTGTTCACCCTGCGCACTCTGCCGCGCGGAATCTCGGGCGTGATCGAACCGGTCACGGTGTGCGTTCCCGCCCGCGACGAAGCCGATCGCCTACCCGCCCTGATCGCCGACCTGCGGGCCCAGACCGGCGTCCCCCGCCTGAACGTGCTGATCCTCGACGACGCCTCCACCGACGGCACCTATGACGCGGCGATCGCCGCGATCGCCGGCGACGAGCGTTTCACCGTGCTGCGCTCCGCCGCGCACCCGGCGCCCGGCTGGACCGGCAAAGCCGCCGCGTGCGCCCGGTTGGCCGCCCGCACCGATGCCGCTGCCCTGGTCTTCGTCGACGCCGACGTTCGCCTGGCGCCACATGCCATCGCCGCGGCCGTGACCGAATTACGCAGGCGTGGCGCGGGTCTGGTCTCGGCATGGCCGGTGCAGCAAGCGGGTTCGGCCACCGAACGTCTGGTCCAGCCCCTGCTCGCGTGGTCGTGGGCCTCGACCTTGCCGGTCGGCCCCGCCAACCACAGCCTGCGACCCTCCACTGCCGTCGCGTGCGGACAGTTCCTGGCCGTCGACGCCGAGGCTTACCGCGACGGTGGCGGCCACGCGGCCGTCGCCGCCAGCGCCACCGAGGATCTCGACCTCGCCCGGGCGCTGCGCAGGACCGGACATCGCACCGCGCTGGTCGCGGCGGGCCCTGCCGCGAGCACCCGGATGTACACCGGCACAACCGAGCTCACCGACGGCTACACCCGGTGGTTGTGGTCGGCCTACGGCGGTCGGCTGCACACCGGCGTTGCCATCGGCATCCTTGTCGCCCTTGCCTATTGGATTCCCCCGCTGGCCGCGCTGTTCGGCCGCGGCCGCACCCGCCGCGCCGGCATCCTCGGCTACCTCGCCGCGGTGACCAGCCGTCTCACGGCGCGCGCGATCGAAACCCGCTGCCCGCCGACGAGTTCGGATCTCACCTCAGCGCTGGCCCACCCGCTGGCGGTGGGCCGGTATCTGGCCCTGTGGACCCGCTCCCACCACCGTCACCGCACCGGTCGCCTGCGCTGGAAGAGCCGCCCGTTGGTCACGCCGGAAGAATCGATCGCCCGGCACGCGTGAACGCCGTGGCGTGTGCGCCACGAAGCCTCACGCGACCTCGGTGACGCCGATGGTGGGGAAGAAGAAGCAGGAGCGGCCCGCATTGTCGGTGGTGCCGAAAACCGCGGCAAGGACCGTGCCTCGGCCGGTGTCCACGGGGACGGCGCGAACACCGCCGACGGGGATGGCGGCGAAGAGGAAATCGCGGATGGCGGTCTCGGCGAGCGGGCGCAGTTCGGCGGGAACCTCGGGCGGGACCATGGCCCGCACGATGTCGGCGATCGGGCCCATCGAGGCCATACCACCGCGGCCGGTGCTGATATTGAGCCAAGCCACCTGCATGCCGGAGGTTTTCGTGGCGGCGGTGTCGGGCGCGAGACCGTAGGGCAGGAACGTGAACAGCGTTTGCCCGGACTTCACGGCCGAGAGGTCGAGTCCCGGAATCGGGAGGGTGTTGGCCGGCCACGGACCGGGTACCGCGCCCGCGACGGCGGGGACCAGACCCGCGCCGTCGCCGGTGCAGTTCGCGGCGACCGTGGGGTACAGGAACGGCTGAATGCCCATGGATTCGAGTGTTTCGACCACCGTGCGGTAGGCCCCGAGGAGGTCGCCAGGGCCGGCGGCGGGTGTGGTGTCCGGCGCGTCCCGGGTGAGCGCCGGTGTCACCGGCGCGGCGGGTTCGGCCACGGCCGGTGACGCGGCAAGCAGGAGCGCGGCGGCGCAGGCCGTCAGCGAGGTCAGTGTGGTGGAACGGCGCGGCATGATCACGGCGTACTCCTCATCGACGCAGAGAAGGCCGACGCTACCGCGTGCGGTCGATGAAATCCGACAGGCGAAGTACCAGGCCGTTCGGCGCGTCGACTACAGCGCGCCTTCCGATCGTCCGAGGTCCATCGCGGTGCGCAATCGTTCGAGCAATCTCTCGAACTGCGCCAGCTGGGCAGGGTCGTATTCGGCCAGGATCGCGTCCTGCTCGGCGTTGATCGGACGGAAGAAATCGTCGGCCAGTTGCCGGGCGTTCTCGCTGCACCGCAACGTCACGACCCGCCGATCGGCGTGCTCGCGGCTGCGCGTGATGTATCCCGCGCGCTCGAGCCGGTTCAGCAGCGTGGTCATCGCCCCCGACGTCAGGGTGATCCGCTTGCTCAGCAGCGCCGGCGACAGCGGCGCCGCGGCATGTTCGGCGGCAGCGATCTCCATCAGTGCGAACGCGTCGGTGGAGTGCACGCCGAGAGTTTCCGCGAAGCGGCGACCCAGCTCGGTGAAGCTCGCACCGTAGTCGATGAGCCCCGCGGCGAGCCGCTGCCGCCTGCGCGCGACATCGTCGGATGCCTGCTTCACATCGTGTCCTCTCCTCGACCGCTCGATTGACAACTTACCGTCCGCCATTTACCTTCATCATAAAGTAACTTTATGACGGAGGTATAGTGCGAACAGAAACCGAGGCTCCACCGCTGCGCTTGTGGCTGGGGCTGATCGCCGTCTCACTCGGCGTCGCGCTGATCGTGGTCGACCTGACGATCGTGAACGTGATCCTCGCGCCGATCGTCGACGATCTGGCGATCACGTCGATCCAGGCACAGTGGATCCAGGAGTCGTACGCGATCGTCTTCGCCGCACTACTGCTGGTCGCCGGCCGACTCAGCGACCTGTACGGCGCACGCAAGCTGTTCCTGATCGGATTGGTCGTCTTCGGCGTCACCAGCCTGCTCGCCGCGCTCGCACCGAGCGGCGAGCTACTCATCGCGGCCCGTTTCCTCCAGGGCGTCGGCGGGGCGATGATCCTGCCGACCTCACTGGCACTGGTGAACGCGGCGTTCACCGGCAAGGCGCGCGGACAAGCCTTCGCGATCTGGGGATCCACGATCGGCGCCGCCGCGGCAGTCGGCCCGCTGCTGGGCGGCTGGCTCGCCGACATCTCGTGGCGCTGGGCCTTCGGCATCAACATTCCCGCGGTGGCGCTGATCATGGCCGCGGTGCTCATCTACCTGCCCACAGCGCCGAAGAACCCCGGCCGCGTCGATTGGCTCGGCGCGGCGCTGTCCGCCCTCGGCCTCGGCCTGCTCGCGTTCGCCATGATCGAAGGGCGCCGTTACGGGTGGCTGATGATCACCGAGCCGCTCAGCATCGGTGAATTCACCTGGCGCAGTGGCCCTTCCCCGGTTCTGATCGCGTTCATGGCCGCCGCGATCGCACTCGTGGTGTTCTGGCGCAGGCAAGCGATGCTCGGCCGCACCGGCGGCGAACCGCTGGTAGACGTGCGACTGTTCTCGATCGATTCGTTCCGCACGGGCAATGTGGTGACGCTGATCGTCGGCCTCGGCGAATTCGGCATCATCGCGGTGCTGCCTCTATGGATGCAGTTCGCGCTCGACTACACCGCACTACAGGCCGGACTGGCACTGGTGCCGCTGGCGGTCGGCAGTTTCGTCGCCAGTGGTGCGAGTTTCTCACTGACCGCGTCGGTTTCAGCGCTGGGCCAGGTCAGAATCGGCCTGCTGCTGGAGGCACTGGGGCTGGCGATGCTGGGCTTGTTCGCCGCGGCGAACAGCAGCTGGTGGTCGATCGCGCTCGCGCTGTTCGTCTACGGCATCGGCGTCGGGTTCGCCACGGCCCAGGTCACCAATGTGGTACTCGCCGACGTGCCCGGCGAGAGCGCGGGGCAGGGCTCGGGAATCCAGAGCGCCGCACGCGAACTCGGCTCAGCACTGGGCATCGCCGTCCTCACCACCCTGTATTTCAGCACCCTGGGCGCCGACCTGAGCGACCGCCTGACCGACGCGGGCCTGCCCGAATCCGAGGTGGACCAGCTGTCGTCCACCGTCACCGACAGCGCGGGCTCGGTGATCCCGGCCCTCGCCGAGGACCCGCACATGCTCCCCGTCGCGCAAGCGGCTCGTGCGGCCATGGCGGCAGGCATCGAAGTGGCGAGCTACTTGTGCGCAGGCCTTCTCGTACTCGCACTGGTGACGACGACTTTCGTCAAACCCGCGAAACAAGCAGCAACACAGTAGTTCTCGCAGGACGTGGCGGCCATGGAATCATCCGTGGCCGCTACGCCGTCTTCGTCACATCGCCTCCACCTATACGCAGGCGTATATCAGCGGTATTCTCGACTTATACGCTGCCGTACAAATGGAGGTTCCAGTCATGCGACTGCCCGAATCGGCCCACACCGATCAGCCCTGGCGCATCCACGAGATCGCCCCCGACTTCGACGTCGAGGACATCTGGCAGTTCCGAACCCCCGGCGGCGGGCCCGACGACTTCCGCGCCCTTCTCGCCGCCCTCCAAGCCGAACGCGCCTCCGAATCCACCGGCCTGAGCGGCCTGTTGTTCAAAGCCCGCTGGAAGCTGGGCGAATGGTTCGGCTGGGACCGCGACGACGCAGGCACCGGCACCCGGGTCACCTCTCTGCGCGACCGCCTCCCCGCCGACCTCCGCGACACCGATCCCCCCGTCGAGGACAGCCCGCTCACCAGCCTGTACGTCCTCGACAACGAATACGCCGCCGAAATCGCCAACGGCACGATGCACGGCATCATGCACCTCGGCTGGGTCCCCGACGACGCCGGTTATCACCTTGAAATGGCCGTGCTGGTCAAGCCGAACGGCTGGTTCGGCCGCTTCTACATGGCCCTGATCAAGCCCTTCCGCTACGGCATCGTCTATCCCGCGATGACCCGCAGCTGGGAACGAACCTGGAACGACCTCGCCCTCACCCGCTGAACGGCCGATCACGTGCGCCACGAAAGCCAGGAGCGTACTGGTCGGCCCACTCTCCACGGCGGACGGCGAGTCAGCGGCCTTCCCGTCGGCAAAATCAATGGTTGTGCTCGGCGGTTTCGAGCAAGATGTGGCGCGTGGATGCATCGTGTTCCAGTGTGCTGCGTTGGCAGTTCGATCTGACCTGGTCCTTGTTCGAGTTCCATCTCGATCGGCTGCGCGAAGACGACTTCCTGTGGCAGCCCGCCGATTCGTGCTGGACACTGCACCTCGACGAACGCGGCGTCTGGGAGCCGGACTGGGCGGACGCCGAGCCCGATCCGATTCCGGTTCCGACCATCGGTTGGATCAGCTGGCATATCGGGTGGTGGTGGAGTGTGACCATCGACCACCTGCGAGCACGAACGCCACGAGACCGTATCGAGATCGCGTGGCCGGGACCGGGGCGCGCGAGCGTGGATTGGCTGCGCGGGCTTCGCGAGGAATGGCTGACGATTCTGGACCAGGTCACCGAGGCTGATCTCGCTGCTCCAGCGGCATTTCCGTGGCAGGACGACCCGGACAAGTCCGTTGCCCACACCGTCGCCTGGGTGAACGGTGAGCTGATGAAGAACGTCACCGAGATCGGCCAGTTGCGGCTACTGCGCGCGGCCCGCAACGACGTCTGACCGCCTCGCGGCCGCTCAACCCTGACAACCCTCGGTTCTACGCGCTGAGCGGGGCGGCGGTGACGCCGTAGCCGAGGTTGGTGAGGACCTCGCTGGTGGCCTTGGCGAAGTTCAAGGTGATGAAGTGGAGGCAGGGGGCGCCTTCGTCGGTGAGACGTTGGGCCATTTCGGTGGCGATCTGGATGCCTTCGGCGCGGACCGCGGCGCGGTCTTCTTCCGGGCCGGTCCCTGCCGCGCGGGTGAGGCGGGCTACGACCTCGGGCGGCACCGGGCGGCCGCTGAGTTCTTCGGCGCGGGCGACGGTGCGCAGGGAGGTGATGGGCATCAGTTCGGGGATGATCGGCTTGGCGCCCTCGATCGGGTCCATCGCGATCACGCGGTCGCGCAGGCGCAGGTAGTGCTCCACGTCGAAGAACATCTGGGTGATCGAATACTCCGCTCCCGCACGGAGTTTCGCGGCCAGATGGTGGGTGTCGTGGTCGAGGTCGGGCGAGCGGTGGTGGCCCTGCGGGAACGAGGCGACGCCGACATGGAAGTCGCCGAGGTCGCGCACGATGCGGACCAGTTCCTCGGCGTATTCGACACCGCCGGGATGCTTGGCCCATTCACCCAGCGGGTCACCGGGCGGGTCGCCGCGCAGGACCAGGACGTTGCAGATGCCGGAGTCGGCGTAGGAGCCGATCAGGGAGCGCAGTTCGGCGATGCTGTGGCCGACGGCGGTCAGGTGCGCGACCGGGAGCAGCGTGGTTTCCTGCGCGAGGGCGCCGGTGATGCGGACAGTACGGTCGCGGGTGGAACCACCCGCGCCGTAGGTCATCGACAC
>JACIXH010000031.1 GCA_014360565.1 Nocardia sp. | reverse complement strand
GTCGGCGATCAGCCAGCCGAGGCCGAACCCGATCGCGAGCAGGCCGAGGTTGACCGAGCGAATCCCGTAGAAGCACAACAGCGCCCCGACGAGGGCGACCAGAATGCCGTTCATCTGTGTTCCTTTCGGCTGGCGGGCATGATCACGACCCGGACAGTGCGGTGGCCGCGGCGGCGACGGTGGGATGGATGGGGATCGGGACGTCGCCGTGCTCGGCCGAGCCGAGCGCGTCACCGAACTGGGCGACCGGTCGCGCGATCGCGAATCCGATGCGCCGGGCGGCCAGCGCGTCACGCAGCGCGAGCAGCATCGCCGCGGCGGTCACGTCGATCGACGGCGAGGTCTCGGCATCCAACACCACCATCCGGGTCCGGTCGGTGCACAGGCCTTGGATCCGGTCTTTCACGAAATCGGAATTGGCGAAGAACAAGCCGGACTCGACCCGCACCACCAGTAGATCGGGTCGCGTCGTCGCGTCGGGGTGGCGGTGGACGTCGACCCACAGCGACCCTTCCTTACCGAGCACGGCCACGTGCGGTTGCGAGGCCCGGTACACCAGCAACAGCATCGCCACGCCGATACCGATGAGCAGGCCGGGCAGCGTATCGAAGATCAGCACACCCAGCATCGCGGCCATCGCGCCGAGGAAGTCGGCCCGCGCCGCCTTGCCGTAGATACTGCCGAGCATGGTGGTCCAGACCCGGTAGAGGCGGCGCAGCGCGGCGATGTCGACCAGTTCGACGACGGCCGCGATCACCACCGCCGCCAAGGTGGCATCCGGCAGTTTCTCGAACAACCCGGTCAGAAACAGCAAGGTGACAACACTGAGACCGGCCACGACCAGCCCGCTGAGCTGGGTCTTCGCCCCCGCGCCACCATTGACGGCGGTCTTGGACAAGCTGCCGTTGACGACCATCCCCGAGCTCAGTCCCGAACCCAGATTGGCGACACCGAGCCCGAACAGCTCCCGGTTCGGATCGATGGCGTAACCAGCCTTGGCCGCATAGGTTTTCGCCGCACCGAGGCCCTCGGCGAAGCCGATCAGCACCACCCCGACAGCTGGTCCGAGCAGGTCGAGATAGTCACCGAAGGACAACCCAGACGGCATGCCGAGCGTGGGCAGCCCGGCGTCGATGTGGCCGACGATCGCCACACCTTTGTCATCGAGCCCGAACATCGCCACGGCGACGATGCCGAACACCACCGCCACCAGCGCACCGGGAACGAACGGCAGCCAGCGGCGCAACGCGAGCACCAGCGCGAGGCTGATCAGGCCGATCGTCAGCGTGCGCCACTCGGTATGGCCCAGCTCGGTGACGATGCCCCACGCCTGCTCGAAGAAGTTGCCTTCGTGTCTGTCGATGCCGAGCAGCTTGGGTACCTGCCCGATGATGATCACCAGGGCGAGTCCGACGATGAAGCCCTTGAGCACCGGTTCGGAGATGAACGCGGCGATGAAGCCGAGCCGGATGAGACCGGCGAGCAACCCGACGATGCCGGTCGCGATGGCCAGGGCGGCCGTCAGCGCGATGTAGCGGCCGTTGTCGGCGCCCGCGAGCGGCGCGATGATCGCCGCCGACAGCGCCGCGGTCGCCGACATCGGCCCGACCACCAGGTGCCGCGAACTGCCCGCCAGGGCGTAGAGCACCAGTGACGGCACTGCCGCGTACAGCCCGACCACGGGCGGCACCCCGGCGATCGATGCGTAGGCCAGCGCTTCGGGAACGAGAACCGCCCACACGGTGAGGCCGGCGATCACATCGGGTCGCAACCATGCCCGCCGGTAGCCGTGCAGTGACTCGAACACCGGTAACGACAGCGCCACGATCCCTCCTCGCTACAACCCGCCGATGCCCTTGCCGACCACCACGGCGCCCATGATCAACAGCACGATCGCCATCACCGCATGGTTGTTGAGCTGCAACCACTCCCGCAGCTCGCCGAGCAGGGGCCGCAGTCGCTGCGCCGCGAGCAGGTATCCCAGCACGACCGCCAGCACAGTGGACGAGGCGAGCAGGGTGAACACCACGATCGCGAGCACCTCGCTCCCGGCACTCAACCCCCCGGACCCGATCGCGACACCCGCCGAGACGCCGAGCAACAGGTTCTTCGGATTCACACCCGACAGCAGCGCCCCGAGACCCATCGCCTTCACCGGGGTGAGGGTGTCGATCGACTGCATCCAGCCGGGCACCTCGGTCTGCGATCGCTCCTGCCACTGGATCACGGCCAGCACGATCAGAGCCGCGCCGAGCACGATCTTGACCAGCGAGGCGGCCGTCGACGGTTCGGAATCGGTCCCGCCGAGCGTGCCGGCGAGCAGGGTCATCACGCCCGTCACGGCGACGATTCCGGCTACCCACCCCGCCGCGAACCCGGCGGCCGCACCACCGGCGTTCTTGGACAGCAACATCAGAATGGCCGCGATGATCGGGACGGGCGAGAGCGCGACACCCACCGCCAGTGGCAAGAGACCGCCGAGTACTGAGCCCATGCCACGACGCTAGGCGGGCGGGCTCACAGCGCGCCTCACACTTTCCGGGTGAACTGCGCACCCGGTGTTTTCATCCGAATCGGGTGAAGCAGCCGCGGACTCTCCGACGGCATGATGGCGCGTATGGGATCACCACCAACACTCGGACCGGTCGAATTCCTTGTGCTCAGCTTTCCCGGCACCGACATCGACACATCCGTTTCGGCGGCGCTGGCCGAGGTCGTCGCGAAGGGCACGGTCACGTTGCTCGACCTGATCGTGCTGTCCATGGACGCCGCGGGCACCATCACCGAACGCGAGATCGACGACGACATCGACACCGTGGGCCTGACGGGCCTGACGGCGGCCGAGATCGACCTCGTCAGCGACGACGACCTCGACGTCGTGCGCGCGTCGATGGAACCGGGAACGACCGCTGTCGTCGCCGTCTTCGAACAGACGTGGGCCATCCGCCTGGCCGGCGCGGTGGCCGCGGCCGACGGTGAGGTCGCGCTGCACGTGCAGGTGCCGCGCGACGCCGTCGACGCCGTGCTCGCTCTCGCCTAGAAGGGAATCGACATGCCACTTCGAAGGGGTCGCATCGGGCGGCCAGGACTGCTCGGCGCCGTCGCCAGAACGGCCGTTGTCGCCGGTACCGCCACCGCGACCTCGAACGCGGTGAATCGCCGGGGAGCACAGCGGGCCGCCGAACAGCAGGCCTACGCCCAGCAACAGGCGCCCCCGCCGCCCCCTCCCCCGCCGCCCGCAGCCCCGCCGCCGGCAGCCCCCAGCTCAGGCTCCGACACCGTCGCCCAGCTCGGCACCCTGGCCGAGCTGCATGCCTCCGGCGCGCTCTCGGACGCCGAATTCGCCGCCGCGAAAGCCAAACTGCTCAGCTGAGCGCCCAGTCGACGACGCCCCCGCCACGATGACGGGGGCGTCGCCCTGTGCGCCTACTGAACTCGCCCACCGACCGTGTGGATGATGACCACCTTCGGATTCCACGGAACGAGGTCGTTCACCTTCTGCTGCAATTGCGCGCGCGGTGGCAACTGCTGGGGGCCGAGCACCGAGACGGTCGCGATGTCACCTTGCAGATCGACATCGATCACCTGCGCGTTCGGCGCATCCCCCAGCCAGTCGCGGGCGGCGTCGGCGATTTGTCCGGCCCACAGCGTGGACAGCGAATTGAGCACCATCGGGATCGCCACCAGCACCAGGGCCGCGCCGAGTACCAGGTAGGCCTTGCCGCGGCGCACCGTGGACGGATCGGCATCGCCGGCGTACCCGGCCGCCAGCAGCACGATCGTCGAGGTGATGATCATCGCGACGACATTGGAGGCGAAGAGCACGAAAGCGCCACCGGCGAGCGCGGGCGCCTGCGAACCCAGACACACCCCGACCACCCCGAGCGGTGGCACCAGCGAGATCGCGATCGCCACACCGGGCAGCACATCGCCGACATCGCGGCGGGTGATCGCGATGGCGGCGACCAGGCCGGTCGCCATCGCGGCGGTCAGATCCATCAACTTCGGCGAGGTCCGCCCGACCACCTGAGCATTGGACAGCACGTTGACGGGGTTGGGCAGCAATTGCGCGAACAGGAAACCGAGCGCGACCACCACGACGATCCCCGACACGACCAGCAGCAGGCTCCGTCCGAGCAGTGGCGCCCGCCCGGTCACCACCCCCAGCGCCACCCCCAGGATCGGAATCGACAGCGGCGCGACGATCATCGCGCCGATCACCGTCGCGGTGGAATCACCGATGACACCGGAGATCGCGATCACCGCCGACATCACCAGCATGATCCAGAACGCCGACCGCTTCGACGCGACCGCGCCCACCGACAAGTCCAGTTTGTCGGTCAGCTCGTCCAAGGATCGGCGTTGGTCCTGCGGGACAAGGAAGTTCAGCATGGTGTTCCTTTCCGAGGAGCTCGGCTCGTCCGGCAAACGATGCGATCCACCCATGTCATGACCTCCGGTCTCCGTGGATCCGAACCTCGGCATCGGCGTAGGCAGCCAACGTCGACTCGCCGAGAGTGCTTGTCGCCGGGAAGAATTCGATGTGCACGCCTTGCGCGTGCAGCAGTTCGTCGGTCCAGACGTCGCGAATGCGCCGGTCGACGCCGCTGAGGTAGAGCCGCCCGCCGAGCACGTCCAACCGCCGGGCGTAGTCGCCGATCACATGCAGGAAGGTCGCGCTCACGCTCGTGCGCCCGCGCAGTCGCAAGATGACAACCGGGTCGCGCGCATTGCCGGGGTCGGGCAGCTCGGCTTGCAGGGTTCGCGCGCCCGCGTAGAACAGGCTGCCGTAGACATCCAGGATGACGACGTCGTTGTCGGACAACGCGCTCGGCGCCTTCGCCTCGACGAGGTGGCCGTCCTCGACCCGCAAGCGGACCACCTTCAGGTCCATCGCTTCCTGGTTCAACTGCAACAGCAGCGACAGCCCGACACCGACGCCGACCGCCGCCGTCACCGGCAGCAGCAGCGTCGCGACGAAGGTCACCAGCAGCGCGGTCCGCGAAATCGTGCCGCTGCTCCAGATGGCGGCCAGGCGATCCAGATCGATCGAGCGCGCGGCGGCGACCATCAGAATCGCGGCCAGCGTGGGCAACGGAACCCGGCCGACCACCCCGGCCAGCCCGACCATGATCACCAGAATCCACAGACCCGACCACATCCCGCCCCAGCGACTACGCGCACCGGAGGAGACGTTGATCGCCGTCTGCCCCACCGAACCGCCGACCGGCATCCCACGGAACAACGCGGCGAAGACATTGCCGATGCCCTGCGCGGTGAAATCGCGATCGACCGAGGTCCGCGTGCCGCCCGGGTTGGGCGCCGATTCGGCCACCCCGGTGCCCTGGACCAGCACGATCACGGTCACCGCCAATGCCCCGGCGACCAGCGAAGGCGACAGCGCGCTGAGCTGCGGCAGGTGCGGCAGGGGAAACCCGGTGGGAATCTCGCCGGTGTCGGCGACCGTCCCGACAGCGGTCCAGCCGAAGACCAGCACCACGATCATCGGCACGATCAAGGCGCACAGTGACGCCACCGTGCGCAGCCTCGTGCGCGCGAGCACGATCAGCAGCATCGTCGCGAGCACACCGACAACCGCTGCGCGCCAGTCGAAGTCGAACGGATGCAGCAGCACGTGGAGCGCTTTCGTCGCCGCGATCGACCCCCGCACCGGCGCGCCGAGCAGACTCGGCAGCTGCCCGAACAGAATGTTGGCCGAGATGCCGAGCAGGAACCCGGTCATCACCGAATGCGAGACGAACCGGGTGTACTTGCCGAGCCGCAGGATCGAGGCGAGGACCATCATCGCCCCGGCGATCAACGTCAACATCACGATGGCGGCCGAGCGTTCAGCGGGTTCGACATCGGTCAGGGTCGAACCCACCGCCAGCGCGGACGCGCTCGTCGTGGTGACCACCATCAGCCGCGTGCTGGTCCCGAACCCGCCGAAGAATCGCCCGGCCATACTCGCGTACAGCCCGTGCACCGGACTCACTCCCGCGAGCACACCCGCGGCCATCCCGTCCGGCACCCCGCCGATCGCGCCCGGTATCCCGGCCACGACATCGGCTTTCGACATTCGCTGCGTGGTGAGCCAACGCCGTATCCGATGCACGACCTCAGCCACCGTACTGCCCACTGACTGCCGCCGTCCCACCCCAACGGTGCTCGGCCACGGTTCCGCTCCGCGACGTACTCATCGCACCCAGACGGTGCACGCCCTCGGCCACAGTGCCACTCAGTGACGTACTCATCGCACCCAGACGGTGCACGCCCTCGGCCACAGTGCCACTCAGTGACGTACTCATCGCACCCATCGCACCCATCGCATCTCCTTCGACGGCGGACAGGCCCTGACTCTCGATCGTCGCCGACACAGACCCGAACCGGCTCACCCGACGCGGGTGAAATGAACGGGTCTGTGTTCGGCGCGATCGGCCGGGAGCTGGATCAGGGGGTCACGATCGCGAAATCCGGGTCGGGGGCGTCGAGGTAGCCGACGAGCTCGGCCAGTCCGGTGGGGTCGCCGTCGACCGTGACGCGGCCGTCGCCGATCATCGTGGGCAGATCCTGGCCGCCGAGCAGGGCCGCGCGCAGGTCCGCCGCGGAGAGCGCGAACGTCGTGGCGGCAGCCGGTAGCTCGTTCTCGACGTCGAAGTGCACGAGCAGCCCGTTGCGCAGTTCGGTGCGGTGGACCGTGCCGGAGTCGGTGATCCGCCAGTCGATGACGATCTTCGCGTCCCACGCGCGCGGACCGTCGACCCGCAGTGCGAGCGCGTCGAACACCTGCTCCACCGACAGGGCGGCGGAGATGTCGGCCGAGGACGTGGCCAGCGGGGTGCCGACGTTGCCGTGGCGCAATTCGTAGGCGCCCATCAAGTAGAAATTGCGCCAGGTGCCGTTCTCCGAGCCGTAGCCGAGTTGTTCGAATGTGTCGGCTTGCAGCGCGGTGGCCTCGGTATTTCCGGGGTCGGCGAAGATGACGTAGTTGAGCACCTGGGCAACCCAGCGGAAGTCCCCGTCGGCATAGGATTTGCGAGCCTTGGCGATCGCTTCGTCGGCGCCGCCCATGAATTCGACATGGCGGATGGCCGACTCGACGGGCGGATACTGCCAGAGGGTGGCCGGATTGCCGTCGTACCAGCCCATATAGCGCTGATAGATCGCTTTGACGTTGTGGCTCACCGAACCGTAGTAACCGTGGGTCGACCACGAGTTCACGATGGCCGGCGGCAGTGCGAAGTCCTCGGCGATCTCGATGCCCGTGGCGCCCTTGTTCATCGCCCGCAATGTCTGATCGTGCAGGTAGCCGTAGAGGTCGCGCTGGATCGACAGGAATTCGGTCAGCCGGTCGGTGCCCCACGTCGGCCAATGATGGGAGGCGAACACGACATCGGTGCGCGCGGCGTATCGATTGATCGCCTGGGTGAGGTAGCTCGACCACACGTGCGGGTCACGAACCAGCGCGCCGCGCAATGTCAGCAGGTTGTGCAGCGTGTGGGTGGCGTTCTCGGCCATGCACAGCGCGCGCCGGTCGGGAAAGTAGAAGTTCATTTCCGACGGCGCCTCGGTGCCGGGGGTCATCTGGAACTCGATCGCGACCCCGTCCACCGTCAGGGTTTGCCCGGTGTGGTCGATGTAGACCGTCGGGGAGATCAGCGTCGGAGTGCCGATCGAATTCGTCGGGCCCAGGCCTGCCCCGACCGCGCCCTTGGGCCCACGAGGCAGCGCGGCGCCGTACATGTATGCCGACCGGCGCGCCATCGCGGTGCCCGCGTACACGTTCTCCTCGACAGCGTGCTCGGTGAAGCCGACCGGCGCGATGATCGGGCAGCGCCCCGCGGCGACGTCGTCTTCGGTGGTCACACCCTTCACACCGCCGAAATGGTCGATGTGGGAATGCGAATAGATCACTCCGAGCACCGGCCGATCACCACGATGCTCGCGATACAGCGCCAGCCCGGCGGCTGCGGTCTCCGCCGAGATCAGCGGATCGATCACGATCACGCCGGTGTCACCTTCGACCAGCGTCATATTCGACAGGTCGAATCCGCGTATCTGATAAATGGCGTCGGTGACCTCGTACAGACCTTGCTTCACACACAATTGAGACTGTCGCCACAGGCTCGGATTCACCGTGGGCGGGCACTCGTCGCCGAGGAACGAGTAGGCGTCGACGTCCCACACCACCTCGCCTTCCGCGTTCTTCACCACCCCGGGAACCAGGGCCGCGACGAAGCCGCGTTCGGCGTCGTCGAAATCCTGTGTGTCACCGAACGGTAGTGCTCGCAACAAGTTCGCGTTGTTGGCTTCGATGCTGCCCGACGCATCCTGCTGACTGGTCATCAAATCCCTTTCCGAACGTGTGTGAGCGAATCTCAGACGAGCGCCTTGGCTTTGAGCTGCTGGAATTCCGCGTCGGTGATGGCGCCGGTGTCGAGCAGCTTCTTCGCATCGGCGATCTGCGCCGCCGCACTGGTGCCCGCGGTCTGCCTGATGTAATCGTCGGCCTCCGTGCGGGCCTGCTGCTGGGCTTGCGCGGTCCGTTCGGCCATGCCGTTGCCGCGGAAGATGAGATACACCAGCCCGGTGATCAGCGGGAACACGATCAAGCACAGCACCCAGACGGCTTTCAGCCAGCCCGAGGTGCTCCGATCGCGGAACAGATCGGTGATGATCATGAACATCAGCATGAGGTAGGCGACAAAGGCGAAGCTCACAATGATGACCCAGAGAATGTCCCACACCGACATGATTCGACCCTCACTTCTGTGATGCGTGAGCACCAATCGGTGTTCACGGTCCAGCCCGTGTCGTCATCATCGCCAAGGCCGTGCCCGCCCACATCATCCGAATAGGGTGAAGTCGGCTGACCCGGTCCTCGAATTCACCCATAACGGGGGATCCGAAGCGTCCTGGACCCCCCTACCGTCGAAAACCATGACGACCACCTCGCATCCCGTTCGACAGGGCCTCGCCGCAGGCATCACCATGCTCGCGGCGATCATGCTCCTGGTGTCAGGCACTCTGAGCATCCTGCGCGGCATCGCCGGCGTCACCGAGGACGAAATATTTCTGATACCAAGCGAATACAGCTACCAGTTCGACGTCAGCACCTGGGGATGGATCCACCTCGCGCTCGGCGTGCTGCTCGTAGCTGTCGCTCTCGGGATGATGATGACCGCGACCTGGGCCAGGATCTTCGCCTACTGCCTGGCCGCGTTATCGATCATCGCCAATTTCCTGTCCCTGCCGTACTACCCGTGGTGGTCGATCATCGTGATCGTGGTCGACCTCATCGTCATCTGGGCGATTGCGTCCTGGAACCCCGAGCGAGTCTGAGGGCCGCCCTGTGATCGCTACTTCTTCGTGGTGGTGATCTGGGTCAGCACACACCGCCACCGGCCGTCGACCTGGATGAACGCGTCGGTGGTCCATTCGTCGGCATCGATCCGAATACCCTGGTAGTGGGCGGTATTGGTGATGCGGGTGCTCAGCAGCGCGACCTCGCCGTGATAGCGGATTCTGGGCTCACCGACCCGCTCCATCGCCGAATGCGTGAGGTCGCCGGATCGAACGAACCCCAGGAACTGCTCGGCGGTCGCGATGCCGTTCTCGGAGACCATGATCCACTCGTCGGCCATGTACGAGCCGATCCGATCCGCGTCGTTGGCCACGATCGCCACCTGCCACTCGTCGAGTACAGCCAGGAGTTGGTCGTCGACCGATGGGCCGGAAGGGAGCTGTGTCGATGTCATGATCCAACGCTAGGACCGGTAGTCCACCCGGTCTTGGACGAATGGAACGACAGTCGGTCAGCCGTTTTCCCGAGCCTGCGATCGCGCCCTCCGGCGTGGCGGTCGGCGCCGGTTCCCGTGCCGTCGTAGCGTGGCTCGATGTCGGACTCACTACCGCCGGTGCCGCGACGGCGCTGGCCGATCATCACTGCCGCCGGAGTAGTCGTCGCGACGGCGGCCTATCTACTCGCCGTGCGCACCGGTATCGGACAGACCATCGAGAACGCCGCGTTGCGCGGCGCGGATCAGGCATCCGAGCGCGATGTGCACCAGGCGTGGGGCAGCCTGGACCAGATCACGGTGTATTCACTGGCCGCCGGCGTGCTCATCGTCGCCGCGATCGCGGGCCTGCGCAGACGATGGGATCTGCTGGTCGCCGCGGTCGCAGTGATCGTCGCCGGGCAACTGATCGTGCAGATGCTCAAGCGGTATGTGCTGCCTCGGCCCGAATTGGTCGACATCACCGGCCATTTCGCGCACAACAGCCTGCCGAGCGGCCATACCACGATCGCGATGACGGTGCTGTTCGCGACCATCATCGTGGTGCCGTACCGGTGGCGCGGGCTCGCGCTGGTGTTGATGCTGGCCTGGGCGGTCGGAATCGGTCACTACACGCTCACCGCGAAATGGCATCGACTCAGCGACACCATCGCGGCCGATGCCATCTCGCTGGCGCTGGCCTGTCTCGCCTCGTGGTGGCTGGTCGCGCGCGGCGGGGTCAGCCGATACACCGGGCGCGCCAAGGTGATTCCGGTGATCGTGACGGTATCGGCGACGGCCTCGGCGATCATCAGCCTGCTGCTCGGTGCGGTGCTGTGGGGCGTGCCGATCAGAACGCAGGGCCTCACCGCCGCGACGCGCGAGGACGAGTGGGACATCTACCTCGGCGCGACAGCCTTCGCCTCGGCGGGTTCGGTGATCGCGGCGCTGGTGTTCCTCGCCGCCTGGCACCGACTCGACACAACCCGCCGCACAGCGGCGCTCCAGGACACCAGGGCAGGTGTCCGGGCCGACGAGTAGCTGTGCTGGTCAGCTGCGTGATCGCCCCGTATTTCGCGGACGTCCGCAGCTGACCGGCAGCAGTGGGTCAGAGATTGACGCCGAAATCGCGGGCGATGCCCTCCAGACCCGACGCGTAGCCCTGGCCGGTGGCGCGGAACTTCCACTCGGCGCCGTTGCGGTACAGCTCACCGAAGACCATGGCGGTTTCGGTCGAGGCGTCCTCGGAGAGGTCGTAACGAGCCAGCTCCTCGCCGTTGCTGCGGTCGAGGACCCGGATGTAGGCGTTGCGCACCTGGCCGAAGGACTGGCTGCGGGTCACCGCGTCGTAGATCGAGACCGGGAACACGATGGAGTCGATCGTGGCCGGCGTGTTGGCCAGGTCGACGTTGATCGTCTCGTCGTCGCCGTCGCCGGCACCGGTGGTGTTGTCGCCCGCGTGCTCGATCGCGCCATCGGGCGACTTCAGGTTGTTGAAGAAGACGAAGTGCCCGCTCGACACCACCTTCTTGTCGGCACCGAGACCGATGGCGCTGGCATCGAGGTCGAAGTCCGTGCCGGTGGTGGTCCGCAGATCCCAGCCGAGGCCGACCGCGACGGCGGTGAGGTTCGGCGCCGCCTTGGTCAGTGAGACATTGCCGCCCTTGGACAAGCTGACACCCATATCGAAAACTCCCCTACATCATCGCGGTACACAGCGTACCGACGCCCACACCCTAGCGTTCGACTCTGAACGTTTGCTGTGATCAATCATGTTCGGCCGCACTTGATTCCACCGGCATCCGGTCGGCACCCCAGCTGCGCTGGATGTAGCCGATCACCCGGTCCAGTTCCGCGCGCTCGACGGCGGCGAGTTCACCGGGCTCCAGCGGGTCGAAATGGAAGATGTAGAGGCGTGAGGCGAATTGCTCGAAGGGCAGCGAAGCCTCGCCGAAACGCTCACCGTGCCCGGCCGTTCCGACGACGACGCCGTCGCCCCAGTTCTGGCCGCTGTCGTTGTTCGGGTTGTAGAAATACACCCGCATCGTGTCCTGCGGGTCGAGGCTGACCCGCAGCACGGTGATCGCGTGCCAGCCGACGAAACGGGCCGCGCTGTCGGTGACAGCGATACCGGCGGGCTGCGGGTGGATCACCGGCTGGTTCCCGTTGTAGAAGGGGTGGTAGCCGGCGTAGAAGTGGCGCAGGAATTCGTCGAGGTCGGTGAGGTGACCGGTGGCCACCTCGACATTGATCCGGAAGCCGCGCCCGGACCACCAGCCGTGGAACTCCGGGTTGATCCAGCGGTGTGGATCGCCTTCCCTGCCGATGCAGCGCCGTCCCATTTCCGCGTAGATGCGGTCCAGGTGCGGAACCACCAGCAGCGATACCGGGTCCAGATCGAGTTGCAGCGCAGCCGGTTCCGTGTCTTCGGTGCGGCGCGAGGAGATCGGTGTGCCCTCGAAGTGCATGACGATCTCGTCGTCGCGCGCGGCCCACACCACTGTCTGCAGCAGATAGTCGGGGTCGTTGTAGGCCCACATCGACAGTGCCCGCGCCGACTGACAGGTGGGGTTGTCGCCCTGCCCGATCCCCAGCGGCAGGCCGAGCACCGACAGGACCCCCGACAGCAACCACGCCCGCGGGTCCGGGGCAGGCCCGAACACCTGGGTCAACCTGCCGCACGAATGCGGTGAAAGCCGCAGCGCCAGCTGGCGCCACAGTGCGGGCGCGACCGGCGGCTGGTACAGGATGCCGCGTTCGAGCAGCAAGGTGAGCCCGTAGACGCACTGCGCCGTTTCGACGTGGACAGCGGCCTCGATGAGGCTGCGCACGAGTTCGTGGTAGCAGAGCAGGCTGTCGCGGCCGGTGCTGGACAGGCCCATCGCCTCGCCGAGCAGGTACTCGCCCTTGCTGAGCAGAAAGCGCAGCAGCACAGCGTGATACGGGGAGACCAAACCGGTGTCGTGCATCGACCGCGCGAAACCCGTCGCCTCGTACTGCAACGCGCTGTCGTCCATCGATTCCAGCCGGGTGCGGTAGATCTCGACGCCGGGGTCTTCCCTGCACCCCTCGGTGGTGCCGTAGAGGCTGCTGATCAACCGGTCGGCGCCGAGACCGCTGGCTCCGAGATCCACCTCGGGATTGGCACGGGCGACCGCGATCTGGGTGATCATCCGCTTGACCCCGTCGACCTGAATGGGTCGTTGCCGCAGGATGCGCCAGATCTCGTCGACCAGATTCTCGAGTACCTTCTCGTACCCGACCTCGGCGACGAGATAGTGCAGCAGCTCCCGCGGGACCTGCGTCATCCGCCCCTGCTGTTCTCGTTCGGCCTCGGTGGGCGGGGAGAACAGCAGCGACAGATTCACCGCGAGTACTTGCGACAGATGATCATCGGCTTGTTCGGCAGTGATCAGCGCATGCTGATAGTCGCCCTTGGCCACCGCCAGCAACCGCAGATCACTGACCGCCTCCAACACCACGGTGTCGGCGTTGGCGCTGCGCAACGAGCCGGTACTCAGCGCGGGGATGAGGATCTGCGGTTGTGCCCAATCCGTGCCGAGGTACAGACCTGCGCTCTCCAGTTCCTCGGCGCGTGCCCGCACCGCGGCGCAGCCGCCGGGCAGCAACAGCACCCGGCGCAGGGCGTCCATGACCCTGGGCAGTTTGACTAGCTTGCCGAATTCGCTTGCCTGTGCCAGGGACTGGGTGGCGTGGTCCACCGTGGCGAGTCGCCGGTCCAAGCTCGTACCGTCGTGGCCGTCCGGACTCAATCGCCGATCCCTTCGCGCATCCGTTGCCCCTGGCAACGGATCAAATATAGAAGTCGAGCTCTTCTTGTCGCTTCAACAGATCCCGCAGAGTGTACGGGTCTTCGCCGAAGAAATAGAGCAGACCCCAATGGTTGCCGAATGCGGTCCGCTTGGTGACCTTTTCGGCCTGCGGCGCGGTGAGCTCGTGTGAGTCGAAGTAATCGTGATCCTCGGTCTCGGGCGGCACCGACAACCGGCTGATCACTCGTCGGCGCGGATACACACCGAAACACCCGGCGTGACCGGTGGCATCGACCACTTCCTTCGGAAAGAACGCGTCGATCTCGGAGTCGGTGGTTTTCGGATCGAAGGCCAGTACCAACGCGTGGTAGGCGTTGAACCCGTATGTCCGTTCCAGCAGCTCGAATACCTTGAAACCCGGCGGCCGGTAGGCGACTTCGCCGAAATACATTTCCCCGTCGCTGGTGACGAAGTACTCGGGATGAATGAACCCGAACTCGATGTCGAAGGTCTTGATGAGCTTTTCGACCTGGCGAGTGATCTCGGGCCGGTACCGCTCTAGTTCCGGCGTGGCGGGCACGAACACCGAGTATCCGAGCGTGACGTACTCCGAGATGTTCAGGAAGCAGATGCGGCCGTTGTGAACCCAGGCCTCGACCGCGAACTCCCAGCCGTCCAAGTGCGATTCCATCAGCATCGGGAACTCGTCGTCGGGGATCGTGTCCACCTCGTCGGGCGTCCGGATCACCCGGTGCCCGAGGCAGCCCGCCTTGTCGAAGGCCTTGAGGTGAATCGGATCGTTGGGATCGCCGTCGAGTTTGAGCAGGGTCTGGTTGACGCGCTTGAGGAATCGGATCACGTCGTCGCGTTCGTGCGCCTCTTCGAAAATCCCGACCCGGATACCGCCGAGCTGCGCACGCCGCTTCATCAACGACTTGTCACGCAACAGCATGGACTGCCCGAGCAGGCGGGGATTGTCCAGCAGAACCGAGTTGATCGCGCCCGCCCATTCCACCGTCTCCTCGAAGATCGGAATGGCGACGTCGACGCCCTTGGCTTTCAGCGTCTCCGCGATCTCCATCGAACGGTCGTTGAGCCGCTCGAAATCCCAGGGGACAAACGGGATGTTGTGCTCTGTGCAATAATCTTGCGCCCACGCGGGCGCGACTACGATATAGCGTCGATCGAACCGATCAACCGCCTCGACCGCGTTCCAGCTCCAGCCGAGTAGTGCCACATAACCTTTGTCGGGGTTTCGACTGTTCGATTCGTCTGCGGAAATCGACAAACCTTATCCCTTCTCGAAATCCACAGCCCAGATACCGGGACCCGGAAGAACCCCCGCAGGGCTGTCCATTTTCGTGGAATACCCGGCCCCCACGCGACCAACCATGACGAAGCTGTGACCGCAGGCCGGGCGAGCGCGCACAGGCATACCCCACGCCCGAACCTCGGCGCGGCTACGCTCGTGGAATGCCAGGTCCCGAGCGGTTTCCGCCGCCACGCAACGGCGCCGGCCTCGCGGCATTGGTACTGGGCATCATCGCCTGCACGGTCTCGTTCGTTCCCGTCGTCAGCGAGTTCGTCGCCGCACCGGCCGGGATCGGGGCCGTGGTCGCCGCGTTCGTCGGCTGGGACCGGATCGAGAGCGGCGTGGCCACCAACCGCGCCGACACGATCGCCGGCGGGATCCTCGGCGCGCTGGCACTGGCGGTCACGGCGCTGGTCTACCTCGCGACCCATTCCGGTTGACGGCGAGATCCTCGCCCTGCACGTGGCGAGCGAAGTCCGTAGCCTGAAGCCGTGATTACTCTCAAGAAGGAAGACGGCGCGGCCGATCTCGCCGGTATCACCAAGATGAGCGTGGGGGTGAGCTGGGATCCGTCGGCGGGTGCCAGCGGCGGCATTCTCGGAATCGCCCGGCGCAAGCGCGGTGTCGACCTGGACCTGATCGCCGTGCTGTTCCAAGGTGGTGAGCCGGTGCGGTTCGCCGGCCTGGATTCGCTCGACCCGCTCGGCAACGGCTCGGTGCTGCACACCGGCGACGAGCAGACCGGTGCGGCCGTGGGCGACGACGAGACCGTGCATGTCACGTTCACCAATGTTCCCCCCGCCATCGACTCCATCGTCTTCATCGCCGTCGCGTTCAAGAAGGGCAGTTCCTTCGAGAAGGCGAACAACGTCTCGTTCAAGATCTACGACGCCACCGGTGGCGACACCCAGCCCGTCGCCGACATCTGGCCTTCGCTGCTCGGCGCGGAAAATGCGAACGCGATCGCCCGCACCTTCCGCAACGGCGCGGTGTGGCAGCTGGAGGTCCTCGACCGCAAGGGCAAGATCAAGCAGGGCGATCGGCAGGCGTTGCTGCGCTTCGCGATCGGCTGACACCACGGCGGCCGAGCCCGGCGCGCGCCGCGTCGAGCTCCGCCGCGGTGCGCGCGGCAACCTCCCCTTTCGCACATTTGCGACATCAGCGAAGTTCGTCAAGACCACGCGATTTCGGTGTTCCCTGAATAGTTGCTGCGATACGGTTTCGAGCATGGACGACATCGAGTTGGATTTGCCGAGCGTCGCTACTTCCCACAACGCCGGACGAATTCTGGAAATCGGAGCGGTCGGTCTGCGCAACCCACTGCCGATCGACGGAGAACAGACCCACGCCTATGTGTGCTGCGTCGACGGCACCACCCTGCAACTCCCCGATTCGCTGCAGAACTGGGCAATGCAAACCCTCGCCGCGAACTTCGACCTACGCGCGACGGGCCTACCCTCACTGTTCCCCTGCCGCTTCGAATTCGGCATTCGCGACGGCGCGGCCTACGCGGTTCCGGTGACCCAGCGGTCATTGCGCGAGAAGGCGAACGCCTGACGACCTCGGCCCGTAGGCACCTATCGTCATCCTCGTGCAGCACAAGGAACTGACCTACGGCCCGGTCGGCGCGACCAGCCCCGCCGACGACACCTGGACCGGCGAATACCCCGGGTTCCGCCGGTTCGAGACATCGGTGGTGATCGGGCACGGCGAGCAGACCTGGACGGCCGCCTCGAAAGCAGTGTTGCGCTGGGGTGTCAAGCGGCGCAGCGGTTTTCGGGTAGCACCTGACATGCCGGTGGTCTCCGACGTCGAGTACCGGATCAGCGCGGGATGGGGGCCCTTCTCCGTCCACGAACCGGTGCGCGTGGTCGCGGTGGTCCATACCGAGCACAGGTGCGGCTTCGCCTACGGCACCCTGCCCGGCCACCCGGTCAGCGGCGAGGAAACCTTTGTCGTACACAGGGATTCGACCGGTACCGTCTGCCTGACCCTACGGTCGTTGACGCGACCGGCACCGGCCGGACCCTGGCGCTTCGTCTTTCCGGTCCTTCTGCCGGCGCAGTGGTTCTTCCGTCGCCGGTATCTGCGTGCGCTGGTGAACTAGGCGATCGGCGGCAGGTGGACCACCTGACCCGCATAGGCCAGTCCGGCACCGAAGCCGAGCAGTAGCGCGGTGTCGCCCGGAGCGGCGGCACCCGAGCGCACGAGTTGTTCCATGGCCATCGGGATCGACGCGGCGCTGGTGTTGCCGGTCTCGATGATGTCGCGCGCGACCGTGACCGTCTCCGGCAGGCCGAGGGTACGAACCAGGGCGTCGGTGATGCGGATATTGGCCTGATGCGGAACGAACGCGTCGAGGTCCGCGGCCGTCAGACCCGCGAGGTCGAGCGCCTCCCGGCAAGCCTTCTCCAAAAACGTGACAGCCCAGCGGAACACCTCGGTGCCGTTCATCCGGATGTACGGCCGCTGCGACGTGCCGCCGCTCGCCTCGGCTGCGGCGACTTCGGCGAAGTATTGCGTGAAGTCCTTGTCCTGCTTGATCGCCGAGGTGCGACTGCCGTCGGAGCCCCACGCGACCGGCCCGATCCCCTCCTGCTCCGCCGCACCGACGACCACCGCGCCCGCACCGTCGGCGAAGATGAACGCGCAACCGCGATCGGTGACGTCGAGCAGGTCCGACAGCCGCTCCACCCCGATCACCAGCACGTGCCGCGCCTGACCCGAGCGCACCAGGTTCGCCGCATCGGCCAGCGCGTAGCAGAAGCCCGCGCAGCCCGCGGAGATGTCGAAAGCCGCCGTATCGTGCATGCCGAGCTCGGTGGCCACCACCGCACCCGCCGACGGACCGAGCACCATCTGCGACGAGGTCGCCAACACGACGGCGCCGATCTGCTCGACGCTCACCCTGGCGGCGTCCAGAGCGTCACGGGCGGCCGCCACACTCATCGAGACGATCGTCTCGTCGGGCTCGGCCCAGTGCCGGGCGGCGATCCCGGAACGGGTCTTGATCCACTCGTCCGACGACTCGATCGCGTCGACGATCTCGGCATTGGGCACCACACGGCGCGGGCGGTATACGCCGAGACCGAGAATTCCCGCGTGGGTGACCGGAACCGCGGTGGCGATGGGGGTTGGCATGGCATCCTCTCCATATGAACCGATCGGTTCACGTAGGAACAGGTCTAACATGAACCGATCGGTTCAATCAAGGGGTAGGAGAAAGATCGGATGGCTGCCGGACCACGCGCCCGACTCATCGAGCACACCATCAGCACCGTCCAGGAACACGGCGTCCACGCGTCCACCCTCAGCGAACTGCTCGAGCGCAGCAACACCTCGCGCAACTCGCTGTATCAGCACTTCCCTTCGGGCAAAGGCGAATTGGTGCAGACGGCGGCGCGGATCGTGACCCGCCTGGTGTACTCGCACGTGAGCGCGATGGCCGACTCCCTCCAGACCGCACCCTCGGCTCAGCAGTGGCTCACCGACCTGCTCGCCTTCTGGCGAACCCCCCTGGAGAAATCCGATTTCGCCGCGGGCTCGTTCATGATGGCGGCGGCCCTCGACGAGCTAGACCCCGCCGTCCAGTCCATCGCAGGCCAGGCCTTCGCCGAATGGACCGCTCGGCTCGCCGACGGAATCGTCGCCGCGGGGATCGAACGCGCGACCGCGGTCTCGCTGGCCGGGTTCCTGCTCACCACCATCGAGGGCACGATCGTGCACAGCCGCGCGCTCAAGTCCGCACACCCGTTCGACCAAGCGGTCACACAGCTGACGATCCTGTTCGGCGTGCACCTGTCCGAACGCTGACGCTGCTCACGAGATGCTGTGTGCCGCGTCGAGTTCAGTGCGCAAGGTGGTGATGATCCGGCGCCTGGCGGCCGCGCCCTCGGCGCTGGGGGTCAGCGGGTAGACGTGCACGAGTCCGGGCTCTTCGTGATAGTCGAGGTCGACGCCGGCCTTGCGCGCCTTCGCCGCCAAAAGGCGGGCATCGGGGTTCAAGATGTCGTCGGTGCCGGTGAACACCGTCAGCGGGCCGAGCCCGGCGAAGTCACCGAACAGCGGGCTGACCAGGGGGTCCTTCATCGACAGTTCACCGCTCCACATGGTGCCGAACACCAAGCCGCCGTCACGACCCAGCCACGGGTCGCGAGAGAGCACGGCGTCGATATCGGGATTCTCCAGGGTGAGATCGAGGGCGGGCGAGATCAGAATCGTGCGAGCGACGATATGGCCGGCGTCGCGCAGGTGCAGCGCCGTCGACAACGCGATCTGGCCGCCCGCGGAGTCGCCCGCGAGGAAGGTGGGACCGTAGCGCTCGCTCGCTGCGGTGACCAGTTCGGCGAAGCGGGGAATCACCTGGCTCGCGGTGCCGAACGGGAGCAGCGGATAGATCGGGACCGTCACGACCAGATGTGTCTGTGCGGCGATTCTGGCCGCGAGTTGCCAATGTTGCGAAGCGATTTCGCCGACCCAGCCGCCGCCGTGCGCGTACACCAGGCCGCCCCGGGAGATCCCGTCCGACGGTGTCAAGGTGTAGATCGGCCAGCCACGATCCTCGGTCACCGAGACCTCGACACCGCGAAGTTTGCGCGGCGGACCGTAGGCCAACGGCCGCAGACCACGTTCGCGCACGTGTGCCCTGGCCAACTCGGCATCGATGTAGTTGCGGTTACGCCGGGTGACCCGAAGGAATCCCGGAATCACGTACCGACTCATCACACCGGGCACGCGGACCTCCACTCGACAAAGACCGGCGCAATCCGAGCGCTCGGCCGAGCGCCACCGGTGCACGCCAAACTACACTCTGCCGACCTCAGCCGAGGGGCTGCTCGGTGACATCGGTGCGCAAGCTGGTGCCGTTGAGGTCCAGATACAGCACACCCTCGGTAACGGACAGGGTGGCGGTATTGCGGCGGTCGACCAACGCCGCCGCCTCGTCGATGAACGCGCGGTCGAAACTGAACAGCGGGATCTGCGCCGCGTTGTGAATCTTCTTGCCCGCGTACTGCGCGAGCACTTTCGCCGGGTCGCGGTGGGTGTACACCGCCGCACGCCCCGCGCGTTTGCTGCCCCGATGAATCCGATCCGCGTCGGGGGCACCCACCTCGATCCACGCGGTAGTCCGCCCGGTCATATCCCGCACCTGCACCGCGGGCTCGTCGGTAGCCGAAATCCCGCCGTCGCTGAACACAATCCCCTCCTCGTACTGCAGGCAGTATGCGAGGATCCGCGTGATCATGTATTCCATCGTTTCCGACGGATGCCGGGCGACCCGCAATTCGAGATCCTCGTAGACACCCCGATCCACGTCGGCGAGCTGAAGGGCGAAATTGTGCAGTGTTGCGCTGAGTGCCATAGGACGTCAGAGCCTACCGGGCGCTGGCCGCGGGCCGGGCGTTCGATGCCACGCACCCGTGCAACAGCGCCCGAGCCGGGCCACCTCCCCCGCTACTGACTGTCGAGCAACTCTCGCGGTGCGGCCTGGCGCCAGGAGTCGGTGACGATGGCTTCCAGCTCCTCGCGATCGTCGAGGGCCGCCAACCGCACGCGCACCCAGGGATTGCCCGCCTCATGGGCGGCGATCCAGAATTTCGCGGGCTCGGCCAGCACCAACTCGTCGCGCTCGACGACCGGGCAGCGCACCGCCATCGAGGTCTCCTCCTCCGGCAGCGTGAGGAACAGCTTGCCCGCGACCTTGAAAATCGGCATGCCCCAGGCGAATTGCTCTGCGGTCTGCGGTAGCGACAGCACATAGGCGCGGACGTCATCCCCGGTGACATTCATGTCCTACATCCTGACAGCAGACACCGACACCGATCCGGCGACGACGCTAACCGACGCCGAGGGTGGCGATCGATTTGCGGGCGCGGGCGGTAGCGATTCGGCGGCCGATCACCCCGTGGCGAGGGGCGAACAGGTAGACCAGGGTGAAGGCCAGACCCTGGGTTACCACGACCATCCCGCCTGCGGCGGTGTCGAGGTGATAGCTGATGTAGAGGCCGGTGACCGCGCAGACCACCGAGACGCCGGGGGCGATGACGAGCATCCGGGAGAAGCGGTCGGTGAGCAGATAGGCCGTGGCGCCGGGGATGATCAGCATCGCCACCACCAGGACCACGCCGACGGCTTGCAGCGCGACCACCGAGGTCAGGGCGAGCAGGGCCAGCAGGGCGGTGCCGAGCACACGGGGGTTGAGGCCGATGGCGTGGGCGTGGGTGGCGTCGAACGCGTAGAGGGTGAAGTCGCGGCGCTTGAGGATCAGCGCGACCGCGACGATGGCGGCCAAGATCATGATCTGGATCATTTCGCCGCGGCTCACGCCGAGCAGGTTGCCGAAAACGATGTGGTTCAAGTCGGTTTGGCTCGGCGTCACCGACACCAGCACCAGACCGAACGCGAACAAGGTAGTGAACACGATGCCGATCGCGGCATCCTCTTTGACCCGGCTGGTGTCGCGGACGACCCCGATCAAGGCCACCGCGAGGAACCCGAAGATCACCGCGCCGACGGCGAACGGCCAGCCGAGGATGTAGGCGAGCACCACACCGGGCAGCACCGCGTGCGAGACCGCGTCACCCATTAGCGACCAGCCGATCAGCACCAACCAGCACGACAGCACCGCGCACACCACGGCCGCGGTGACGGTGGTGGCCAGCGCCCGCACCATGAATTCGTAGCGCAGCGGGTCGACGAAGAATTCCTCGAGGCTCATCGGTCTCCGTCCACATCCAGGCCGAACGCCTTGGCCAGGTTCTCCGGTCGCAACACCACATCGGGGTCACCGTGTTCGAGCACCCGGCGGTTCAACAGCACGGCCTCGTCGGCCAGTCGGGGCAGCGCGTGCAGGTCGTGGGTGGACACCAGGATGGTCGCCCCGTCGGCAGCCAGATCACGCAGCAGCGCGGTGATGGTCGCCTCGGACCGCTTGTCCACCCCGGCGAACGGCTCGTCGAGCAGCAGGATCGTGGCCTCCTGGGCGATGCCTCGGGCGACGAACGTGCGCTTCTTCTGCCCGCCGGAAAGCTGCCCGATCTGGCGATCGGCCAGCTCGGTGAGCTCGACGCGGGCCAGCGCCCCCTCGACGGCGGCGCGATCGGCCTTGCTCGCCCTGCGGGTGAATCCCATCTTCCCGTAGCGCCCGGTCATCACCACATCGCGGACCGACAGCGGGAAACTCCAGTCCACGTCCTCGGATTGCGGAACGTAGCCCAGGCTGCCCGCCTTGCGCGCGACGGCGGGGGCACTGCCGTTGATCAGCACCCGGCCGCGGTCGGGCGTGACCAAGCCCATCACGGTTTTGAACAGCGTCGATTTACCCGAGCCGTTCATGCCGATCAGCCCGCACACCAGGCCGGATTTCAAGGTCAGTTCGACATTGTCGAGAGCCAGGACGTCGCCGTAACGAACTGTCACGTCCTGGATTTCGACGACCGGCCCGGTCATTTCGGGGCTCCGGCGAGTGCGGAGGCGATGGTCTTCGCGTCGTGGCGAATCAGGTCGAGATAGGTCGGCACCGGCCCGTCGGCTTCCGACAGCGAGTCGACATAGAGCACGCCGCCGAACCGCGACCCGGACGCCTCGACCACCCGTTGCATGGGCGCGTCGGACACCGTCGATTCGCAGAACACGGCGGGCACACCGCGCTGGCGGACGAAGTCGATGGTGGAGCCGATCTGCTGTGGGGTGGCCTGCTGTTCGGCGTTGACCGGCCAGATGTACTTCTCCGTCAGGCCGGCGTCGCGCGCGAGGTAGGAGAACGCGCCCTCGCAGGTGACCAGGGCGCGCTGGTCGGCGGGCAGGGCGTTCACGGCGGTGACGAGGTCGTCGCGCACGGCGGCGAGCTGCCTCTTGTAGGCGTCACCGTTGGCGCGGTAGGCGTCGGCGTTGCCCGGGTCGAGATCGGTGAACGCGCGGACCATGTTGTCGACGTAGATCTGCGCGTTCACCGGCGACATCCAGGCGTGCGGATTGGGCTTGCCCTGATAGGCGTCGCCGCTGATGGCCATCGGCGCCACACCCTCGCTGACCACCGCGTGCGGCACATCGAGATCGGCGACGAATTGCCCGAACCAGGCCTCGAGGTTGAGCCCGTTGTCCAGGATCAGGTCAGCCTTGGCGGCCTTCTTGATGTCGCCCGGCGTCGGCTCGTACCCATGGATCTCGGCCCCCACCTTGGTAATCGATTCTACCCTCAGGTGTGCACCTGCCACGTTGCGGGCCATGTCGGCGAGCACGGTGAAGGTGGTGAGCACCACCTTCTTCCCGTCGTCAGCAGCGGTGATCCCCCCGCAGGCGGTGAGGGCGAACGTCATGACACCCAGAACACACGCCGCGAGCACCCGGCGTCGCACCGGCGAACGGTAGAACCCAACCCTCATTCCAGAATTATATTGTTCGGGTAGCCAAACTTTCAAGTTTTGGGCCCGAAACAGTCGCGCGGACGGCTCAGGACGCCCAGGGCGGGGCGAAGGTAGAACCGTCGGGGAGTTCGGCCGCGAAGCCGACTCGCACGGCCACCAGCAACGTGGCGATCTCGTCGGCGGCGTTCGCGAGAGCGATCGTCGAGCCCGCGGGCGCCACCGCCGCATCGCCGGGATTCATCGGGGCGGATTCGCCATCGATGGTCATGGTCACCGCACCCGACAGCACAACGAAGGCTTCCTCCCCCAGGATCCGATGCGGCAGGCCGACCGAACCGGCCTCGACCTCGGTCTGCCATACGCACAGTTCGGCACTGCCGGTGCCGGGACGGACGAGCGAGGTGAAGCGGGCGTTGTGCACCTCGTGCACCTGCGCGTCGACGGAACGGACTATCGGCATTCGGACCTCCATAAAGTCAAGCAGCTTGTCTATATGGTCAAGTAAATTGACTATCATGTCAAGTGCCAGAATGACTGCTGTGCCCGCGAACGCAGACCTGCCCCTGCTGTTGCTCGCGGCAGCGGCCGAGGTGACCCAGGCGGTGCACGCCGGAGTCGCCGCGGCGGGGTTCACCGATATCCGGCCGACCCACGGCTTCGCGTTCGTGCGGATGGCACCGGACGGCGCGACCGTCGGGGAGATCGCCGATCACCTCGGCGTCACCAAACAGGCCGCCAGCCAGCTCGTCGACGAGCTGGTCACCAAGGGTTACGCCGATCGCAATCCACACCCCCGCGATGCGCGCGCCCGACTGATCACCCTCACCGAGCGCGGCTGGGCGTGCACGCGGGCCGCCGACGCCGCGCTGGCGGATTTCACCCAGCACTGGTCGGATACCCTCGGGCCCGCGGCCCTCGCCCAGGTCAGCAAGGCATTGGGCCGGGTCGTCACAGCCGGGCGGGTCCGCCCGAGTTGGTGAACTCGCGGCGCCGCGGTAACCAAACCGGTCGAGCCGACGATTTCATACCGGGTACCCACCAATTCGAAGAATTGGATTTTCAAAACCTGCGCGGTGTCACGGCGAGCGGCATACTCTCGGATCGAGCGGTGACGCGCCACCGCGGCGGCCGGGCCGATGGCTCGGTTCACGCACTCGTCACGCCACCGTTTCGCCTCGATCTCGGAGAGTCAATGTCAGTCCTGGTCACCGTTCCCACTATCGACACCGTCACTCGGCACAAGTACGAGCGGCTGCAGTACACCGGTTCGGCCGGGGTCGTCGCCTCGCTCGAGGACGCCCGCCTCGTGGATCGCTGGCGCGCCGACTACCCCGGCTGGGACGGCGAGCACTGGGCATTCGACGCGGGCACCGACAGCCCGGGGCGACTGCGCCCGATCAATGTCGCGGTGCGCAACAGCTGATCAGGCGGCACCCTCGGCGGCGGCCCGATCGAAGATTCGCGGGAACGGGCTCGCCGCCTCCACCTGGTAGGCCAGGTCGAGCAGCGTCCGCTCGTCACCGCGACGGGCCGCGAGCTGGATCGATCCGGGCAGGCCGCTGGGCAGCAGACCGTGCGGCAGCGAGATTCCGGGTCCCCCGCCGACATTGTTGAGCGGGGTGAAGCCCACATAGTCGACCAATTTGGTGAACAGCGCGTCGAACGGCTGGCCCGGCGCGAGTTCGCCGATGCGGGGCGCCGGATGCGACAGCACGGGGCTCAACAGCACATCGATGTCGGCGAAATGCTTGTCGTAGGCCGCGACACCCCCGCGCAACCGCCACGTCGACGCGGCCACACCGAGCGGATTGCGCGCGGCCAGCCCGATCAGACCGGTGGTGAACGGATCGAGTTTGCGCGAATCGAAGTACCCGCGGTGCCCGAGCCGGAACGACAGCGCCATCGCCGCGGCCATCATCGCCCAGTACCGCTTGAAGTCCTCGACGAAGCGCGGGTCCACGTCCAGGCGCATCTCGACGATCTCGTGACCGAGACCTTCGAGCACCTGCGCCGCCGATGCCAGGACGACGCCGTTGTCGGCATGCACTTCCCGGCCGAGGACATCGGCGGTGATCACCCCGATCCGCATCCGCCGCGCACTGGGCCCCTCGACCAGACCGACCGGCGCGAGCTGGCGATTCGCCTCGAATTGCTCGACGGCGGCCAGGTAGTGCGCGGTGTCGCGGACCGAGCGGGTGAGCACGCCCTCGGCGACCAGATGCACCGGTAGTTTGCGGGCGCCCGGCTGGTCGAGCAGCCGGTTGCGGGTGGTTTTCAGGCCGACCAGTCCATTGGCGGCAGCGGGAATGCGGATCGAGCCGCCCCCGTCGTTGGCATGTGCGATCGGCACCACCCCGGCCGCGACCAGCGCCGCCGACCCGCCCGAGGACGCCCCCGCCGAGTACTCCGGGTTCCACGGATTACGTGTCGGCGCGCGATCGGTGAATTCGGTACTCGCGGTGAGCCCGAACTCCGGCAGCGTCGACTTACCGAGCACGATCACGCCCGAATGCAAAAATTGCGCGCCGGGACCGCTGGTCACCGTGGCCGGATGCGGGGTGAACGCGGCGGAGCCGTGGCAGCTGGGCAGGCCGGCGATGTCGGTGTTGTCCTTCACGAACGCGGGCACCCCGGCGAAAACGCCTGCGGTTTCCGGCGTCGCCGCCGCGCGTTCGAAGCACGTCATCTGCACGGCGTCCAGACTCGGGTCGACCCGCCGAGTCCTGGCGATCGCAGCCGCGAGCACCTCTGCCCGGCTCACCTCCCCCGCGCGCAAGGCCGCGGCGACCCCGACCGCGTCCAGTATTCCGAGGGCGTCATCGGTGAATCCGTGCACGGCAGAGCTCATCTGCGCAGCGTAATGCGCGCAGGCAGCGCTTGGAACCCGCACAGCCCACCCGGCCCGATGGGCTGTGCGTACCGCCGGCTACTTGGCGGGAGCCACGAACGGCTGGTTGATGGTGGTGAGGTACTGGATCACCGCACCGACGGCGACCGGTGCGGTCACCAGGATCTGCCCGGCCACCGTGCCGAGCGCACCGATCGCGAGGACACCGCCGAGGCAGCCGAGCGCGGCGGCCGGAATGAACGGACCGAACATCCCGACGATCGTGGCCGCTGCGATGGTGGCCCCGGCGATGCCGCCGAGTACACAGCCCACCGCGGCGCCACCGAGGCCGCCGACGAGGGTGCCGATGCTGGCGCCCATTCCGATGGTGCTGGTCATCCGCGACCAGGCGGCCTGTTCACGATCGTATTCGGACTTCCACGGCGCCTTGTCCTCGAACGGCAGGGCGATCGGCTTGTACACCGCCTTGTCCATCGCCAGCTCAGGAGTGAGGGTGGCGGTCCGGCCGACGATGTCGGCCCTGATCGGGAACTGGAAGTCGTCGATCGCCAACGTCAGCGGGGAGGCCGCGACGACCGTGCCGGCACTGTCGCGCACCTCGAACACACCGTTGTCGACGGCCAGCGAACCATGGTCGATCTCGATGATCGATGCGCTGTCGGTGGCATGCGCGGTGAAGGAGACCGGCTGATCGACGGCGCCGGGCTGCGCCTGCGCGGCGCCCGTGGCGACCGTCAACGCGGCCATCGAAAGCACAAGGGGCACAGCAAATTTACTCAAAAACACAGGTGGTTCCTCATCTGATTCCCGCCGAGCGAACTGCTCGACTGTCGCAATCCTAACGATAATGGTTATCATTAGCACCTTGCTCGAGGTTGGAGGACATGTGGGACACCTGCTGATGGTGGAGAGCTGGGTCGGCTCGATGAGCACCCTGCTCCCGGCGGGAATCAAGAACAGCGGACACGAATTCAGCCTGTTGACCCGAGATCTAGGGCACTACGTGCGGCCGGGGACACCAGTGCCCCACCCGCTGCTGGGGGCGGCCAACGTATTCACCGCCGAAACCAACGACGAGTCGACACTGCTGCCCTACGTGCGAAAACTGCAGGAGGTCTTCGGTTTCGACGGCGTCCTCACCTCGTGCGACTACTACCTGCCGACCGTTGCCGCGATCGCCGCCGAGCTGGGACTGCCGGGCGCCGGGCGTGGCGCGGTGGCCGACGCCTGCGACAAATACCGGACCAGGCAGGTCTGCAGTGCCGCCGGTGTCGCGGGCCCCGCCTTCGCGGTGGCCGAGCAGTGGCACGAGGTCGTCGATGCCGCCGCCGAACTCGGCTACCCGCTGGTGGTGAAGCCGATCGACCTGTGCGGTGGAATGTTCGTCCGCCGGGTCGAGGACCACACCCAGCTGCGCGCCGCGGTGGACGCCATCGCCGGATTCCCGGTCAACGCACGAGGACAACACCGCTCACCACGCATTCTGTTGGAGGAATGCTTGGACGGGCCGGAATTCAGTGTGGAAACCGTCACCGTCGCAGGGCAGACATCGGTGATCGGAGTGACCGACAAACAGATCACCGGCGCCCCCGCGTTCATCGAGTCGGGCCACATGTTCCCGGCTGCCCTCGAGCCCGCCGACACCGCCGCCGTCGCCGAGCTCGCGGTCGCGGCGGTCACCGCGCTCGGCCTCGATGCGACCGTCGCGCACACCGAGATCAAACTCGGCGCCCATGGCCCACGCCTGATCGAGGTGAACCCGCGTCCCGCGGGCAATCGCATCACCGAACTGGTGCGCCGGGTCACCGGACTCGATCTCACCGCCGTGCACGCCGAAGCGGTCGCGGGCGGAAAACCCGACCTCACGCCACACGACACCGGCATCGCCAGCGCGGCCGTCGCCTTCGCGGTACCCACCGGCACCGGCCTGCTGACCCGAGTGGACGGCGCGCAGGGCTGGGACGCCGACCCCAGAATCGTGGAGCGCAAACTCGCCGACCCCGGCACCGACGTGCGCCCCGCCACCGACAACAACACCTATCTCGGCCACGTCATGGTCGTCGATGAAGCACACGGCGCCACCGGCGATCTCGCGCAGCGCCTGATCGCCGATCTGCGCCTCGAACTCGGCGGCGCCCGATGATCGAATCCGCCCTGCGTCCCGGCTCCGTCGCCGAACTCACCACCTGGGCGCTCATGGGCCGGCTCGGCCCGGAACCGGCGACCCTGCACGCCTCGACGGCATTCCGCACCGCCTACGGCACCCGGCACGCCGGGCGTGCCCGTGGATACCGCAACGAGGTGCTGAGCCTGCGGGTCGGTGCGGCGGTGGGCTCGTGCGGACTCGAGCCCGGCACCGTCACCGACGACCTGGTCGACAGCTGTGTCGCGGCGACGATCGCCGAGTTGCTGGAGCACCCGGTGCCCGCGGTCCGAATCGCGGCCCTCGATGCCTATTTGATGCATATCCGTCCTCATCCGCACGCGGGCGGAGTGAGCGGTGACCCGGTGCTGATCGACGGGCCGACCTCGCTCACCAAATCGCGGCGCCGGGCGAGCGCCGTGGTTGACCTGCTGCCCGCCGGAGTGTCGCGGGTGCTGGTTGTCGGTGTGGTGGGTTCGCTGCTCGCCGAATTGCGGGCCCGCGCCATCGCGTATCTGCCGTGTGACCTCGCGGGTGGGGTGACCGAATGGGGCGAGCCGGTGTTCGAGTCGGTGGACCGGGCTCCCTCGGATTACGACGCGCTGCTGGTCACCGGAATGTCGCTGGGCAACGAGACATTCGACGGATTCCGGGCGGTCGCGAACCGGCGCGGACTGCCCCTGGTGCTGTTCGCGCAGACCGGCAGCGCGGTCCTGCCCTGGTTCCTCGGCGCCGGCGTGCACGCGATCTCGGCCGAGCCCTACCCGTTCTTCTCCCTCGACGGCGGGCCGAGTTCCATCGTCACCTACCGAGAGCTGTCATGACACCACCGCAACCCGCCCTCCTGCAGTTGATCGGCGGTACGCCCGCTGTACCGATTGCGGCCGGAAAAAGCTGGTACACAGCCAAACTCGAGGCGGCCGGCATCGGCGGGATGAAATCACGTGCTGCGGTGTCGATGCTGCGGGCGGCCTCGGCCAGAGGAGAGCTGCGTCCGGGCGCCACGGTCATCGAATCCAACAGCGGCACTTTGGGACTCGGGCTCGCGCTCGCAGGCAAGGCACTGGGACATCCGGTGGTGCTCGTGGTCGACGACGAGCTGGAACCGGATCTACGCGCCCTGTTCTCGACGTTCCAGATCCCGCTCGACGTGGTCACCGCACCGCACCCGACAGGCGGCTGGCAGCAGGCCAGACTCGATCGGCTGGCCGAATTGCTCGCGGCCACACCGGGCGCGTACTGGCCCGACCAGTACGACAACCCTGACAACGCGGGCGGCTATCAGGCGATGGGCGAGGAGATCCTGGCCCAGGTCGACACCGTCGATGTGCTGGTCGCCTCGATCGGTTCCGGCGGGCACTGCGCCGGGCTCGCCCGCGTTCTGCGCACCCGGTGGCCTCAGCTGCGGGTGATCGGAGTCGACGCGGTGGGCTCGCGGATCTTCGGCCAGCCCGACCGCCGCAGGCTCATGCGCGGGCTCGGCAGCAGCATCCTGCCCCGCAATGTCGCCTACGCCGACTTCGACGAGGTGCACTGGGTCGGTGCGGCCGAAGCGGTCTCGTCGTGTCGCCGGGTCGCGGCAGCCACCGGCATCGCCGGTGGCTGGAGCACCGGCGCCGCCGCGCTGGTCGCGGGCTGGGTCGCCGAGCGTGAACCCGAAGCCCGGGTACTGACCGTCTTCCCCGACGGGCCACACCGCTACCTGGGCACCATCTACAACGACGACTGGTGCCGCGCGCACGAGCTGTTCCGCTCGCCGGCCACCGAACCCACCACGATCACGACCGCCGACAGCGCCGAGGTGGCCGGCTGGGGCCGATGTTCGATCGTGCGTGACCCGGCCGCCGAGGTGAGTGCATGATTCGCACCGCCGTGCACGGGACCGCCGGATGACCGGCATCGACACTTTCCGCGCGCTGCCCGCAGTCGTGCGACTGCTATTGGTGAATCACCTCGTCGGTCACATCGGCTTCTACCTCCTCGTACCGTTTCTGGCCGACTACCTCCTCGACGACCTCGCGCTGTCGGCCGCTGTGGTCGGAATCGTGCTCGGGGTGCGCAACCTCAGCCAACAGGGCCTGTTCCTCGTCGGCGGGTCGGCGGCCGATCGGCTGGGCGCACGCGGGGTGATCATGGTCGGGCTCGCGATCCGAGCGCTCGGATTCGCGCTGTTCGCCGTCGGCGGTTCGCTGCCGGTGGTGCTGGCCGCCTCGGTGCTCACCGGTTTCGCCGGGGCACTGTTCAATCCGGCGGTCCGCGCGTTCATCGCCCGCGACAGCGGCGCGCATTCGGCGCAGGCGTTCGCGCTGTTCAATGTCTTCGGCAATGCGGGCTCGGCGATCGGACCGGTACTCGGCACCATCTTGATCGCTGCGGGGTTCCGGATTTCCGCCCTGGTCGCCGCGGCCATCTTCGCGATACTCGCCGTGGTGCAGTGGCTGCTGCTGCCCGCGAGGCCCGTTCCCGCGCACGAGGGTGGGGTCGGCGCCGACTTCGCGGCGGTGTTCACCGACCGCCGGTTCTGGGCGTTCGCCCTCGCGCTGACGCCGATGTTCGCGTTGCAGAGCCAGATCTACTTCCTGTTCACCCTGCAAGCACAGGACAGCGCCGGGCCAGGACACGGTCCCGCGGCGGTGGCCGCGTTGTTCGTGGTCGAGACGATCGCAGTGGTGGCATTGCAGGTCCGGGTGACCACCGTGCTGGCGCGCAGGCCACAGCGTGGGCCCGCGATGGCGCTCGGCATGGCGATCATGGGCGTGGCGTTCCTGCTACCACCGGCCACCGCGAACATCGTCGCGCTCGAGGGAAATGGCTTGGCGGGCACGGTGATCCGGGTCGCGCCGGTGGTGGCTGCCGCGGTACTGCTGGCGATCGGGGTCACTGCGGTGCAACCGTTCGTCAACGAGGCGATCGGTCGCTTCGCCGGAACCCGGCTGACGGGAACCTATTTCGGCGCGTTCTATCTCGCGGCGGGACTGTTCACCGTCGCCGCGACCTCGATCGTCGGAGCCGTGCTCGACCGGACGGGCGGGGCACTGAGTTGGCCGCCCGCGCTGTTGTGCGCCGCGGCCGGCCTGCTGTCGGCCCTGGCCCTGGTGCGCCTGCACCGGCGAAATCTGCTGCCCGACGCGGTAACGGTCGCGCCCGAGCGCGCCCCGGAGACCGAACACAACGCGGCTGTCGCGATCGACAAGACCGACGCCCTCGTCTCGCGATCGGGCAGCGACCGACCGGTGAGCCGCACTGTCAACAGTCGCGAGTCCTGTACCCCGCGACCGGACCTGAGCGGCGGGCCGCGGGCCACGGCGACGGCTCCCGAGACTTCCCCGGCGAAAGGCGACGACACCGATGACAATTGACCTCGCCGCGCCGGGCATCGGCGTCGGCCGCGCCTACGGCAGCTGTGGCGAACTGTTGCAGGGCGTCACCGAACAGGATCGGCACTTCCTCGTGACGCTGCCCATCCGACGTGGCACCGTCGCCGTCTTCGAACCCGGTGGCGGACAGGTAGCCGTTGTGCCCGCGGGAAAATCGAAGGCACGACGGCTCGCGAGCGCGATGATCGCCAGGTCCAGTGTGCTGCACGGCGGACAGCTGACGCTGCACAGTGAACTGCCCGAAGGCAAGGGACTGGCCAGCTCCACCGCAGACCTCGTCGCCACCGCCCGCGCGGTCGCCGAAGCCGAGGGCCGCACAGTCTCCGTCGGCGAACTCGAAGCCGACCTGCGCGCCATCGAGCCGTCCGACGGCGTGATGTATCCCGGCACCGTCGCCTATTTTCATCGTGAAGTCCGGTTGCTCGCCCGCCTCGGCACCCTCCCCGCGCTGACGATCGTCACCGGCGACGAGGGCGGCTCGATCGACACCGTCGAATTCAACCGGGTCGAGCCCTGTTTCGGTCCCGGCGACAAGCAGGAATTCGACAGGCTGCTCGCCCGGCTCGGCGTCGCGATCGCCCACGGTGACGTCGCCGCGATCGGTGCGGTGGCCACCCGCAGCGCGATGCTGAGCGCCGCATCACGTGAGCGCCCACACCTGGACGCCACGATCCGGGCAGCGCGCGCCATCGGTGCGATCGGAGTCGTCGTCGCCCACAGCGGCACGACCACCGGCATCCTGCTCGCCGACAACGATCCCCGCCTGCGTGCACAGGTCCTCACCGCGCGACAGATCTGCGCCGAGTTCGCCTGTTCGGTCACGGTGCACCACTCGTGGCGGCCCGGCGTACAGCGCGTTCCCGCCATCGACCACCCGCATCCATTGACGATTCCCCGAACAGAGAGCACGCCGCGATGATCACCGTCGACCAGATCACCTTCACCTATGACGGTCGAATCACCCTCGACGACATCAGCTTTCAGGTCGAACCCGGTAGCACGCTCGGTCTGATCGGGCCCAACGGGTCGGGCAAGTCCACCCTGCTGCGGCTGATGTACCGGGCGTTGCGGCCCGCGGGCGGATCTGTCGTCATCGACGCGATGCCGGTGGAACGGCTGCGTGGACGCGAGCTGGCCGGCCGCCTGGCCGTTGTCGCGCAGGAAGCACCGCCGGACACCCCGGTCACCGTGGCCGAGACGGTGCTGCTCGGCAGATCACCGTGGGTCGGTGCGTTCCAGGGGTATTCGCGCGCCGACCGGATCGCCGCGGCGGCCGCGCTCGAACACGTCGGGGCGCGCGAACTGGCCGAGCGTCGTTTCGCGACGCTCTCCGGCGGCGAACGCCAGCGTGTCCTGATCGCCAGGGCGCTCGCCCAGCAGGCCGACCATCTGCTCCTCGACGAACCGACCAACCACCTCGACATCCGCTACCAGCACGAATTGCTCACCCTGGTCCGTGGTCTCACCACGACGACCACGGTCGTGGTGCTGCACGAACTGAATCTGGCTGCCCGGTACTGCGACCGTCTCGTCCTGCTCGACGAGGGCCGCGTCGCCGCCGCCGGAACCGTCGAGGAAGTCCTCACCCCGCAGCTGCTCGAACCCGTCTACAAGATCCCCGTCCGCCGAACCTCTGCCTTCGGCGCCGTCCAGCTCCTGTTCGGCCCGGCCACCGAGGCGGCGCCCTACCTCCCCGCGCCCGCTGACCGAGCAACGACGGGCACCGCCGGACCGACACCCGATTCGCCCACCGACAGCGCCGATTCACCTGCGGCCGATATGAGAGAGACGGCCACGCGATGACCGCGACGCTGGTGGCAGATCCTGCCATCGATGACCTCGACCATGCCCGTCACCGCGGCCGAACGCTGCTGCTGACCACGGGGCTGACCGTCGCGCTCGCCCTCACGCTGGTGGTCGCGGCCGGGCTCGGCCCGGTCGCCGTACCGCCGGGCACGGTGGCGCGGATCATCGGCCACCACACCTTCGGGCACCCGGTCGCCGTCGACTGGAGCACTGCCCAGGACTCCATCGTCTGGCTGGTGCGGGTGCCACGCGTGCTGCTCGGCGCGCTGGTCGGCGCCGCGCTGGCGATCACCGGCGCGGTCTTGCAGACCGTGGTGCGCAATGTGCTCGCCGACCCGCACATTCTCGGCGTCACCTCCGGCGCATCGACCGGTGCGGCCGTGTACCTGCTCTTCGGGATCGCCACGGCGACCACAGCGACAGCCCTGGCGGCGAGCGCGTTCGCCGGGGCGCTGATCGCCACCGCGCTGCTGTTCGTGATCTCACGGATCAACGGCCAGCTCACCTCGCTGCGACTGCTGCTCGGCGGGGTGACCATCGGCTACATATTCTCGGCGGCCACCAGCTTCCTCATCTTCGCCTCGGATCGGCCCGAAGGCGCACGCACCGTGCTGTTCTGGCTGCTCGGTTCGCTCGCGCCTGCCGCCTGGTCCTCGGTCGCGACGACGGTGGCCGTCGTCGCGGTGTCCATGGTCGCGGTGCTGCTGATGGCGCCCCGCCTGGACGCGCTGGCCGCCGGTGACGACACCGCGCGCACCCTCGGCATCGCGCCGAACCGAATTCGGCTGTGGGCCCTGCTGATCGTGGCGCTCGCGGTCGGCGCGGTGGTCGCCGTGGCCGGTGCGATCGGATTCGTCGGGCTGGTCGTGCCGCATGTCGCCCGGCTGTGCACCGGCGGAACGCATCGGCACCTGCTGGTGGTCAGCGCGCTGATCGGTGCGCTGTTCCTGGTCGTGGCCGATGTGGCCGCGCGCACCGTCTTCGCACCACGCGAGCTGCCCATCGGCATCGTCCCCGCGGCCGTCGGCGCACCGCTGCTTCTCGTCT
>JACIXH010000309.1 GCA_014360565.1 Nocardia sp. | reverse complement strand
GGCCGCCGCTGTTGTGCCGTGTCAGTTCTGTTCGTAGGTCCCGATCAGGGTGGCCCTGGCCAGGGTGTGGAAAAACAGGTTGAACCCCAGGTAGGCGGGCGTGGGGTCGCTGCCGAGCTCGAGTTCGGCGACGTCGACCGCGTGCACGACCACGAAGTACCGGTGCGGCCCGTGACCTTGCGGTGGGGCGGCCCCGACGAAGCCGGGGAAGCCTCCGTCGTTGCGCAAGCTCACCGTGCGCAGGGGCAGGGTCGCGCCCGCGCTGCCCGCACCGGCATCGAGGCTGGTGATCGACGCCGGAATGTTGGCCACGGCCCAGTGCCAGAATCCGGACGCGGTCGGGGCGTCCGGGTCGTACACCGTCACCGCGAAACTCTGGGTGTCCTCGGGGAATCCGGACCAGCTCAGCTGCGGGGAGATGTCCTTGCCGCCTGCCCCGAACACCCCCGACACCTGATCGTTGCCCAAGGGCTGACCATCGGTGATATCGGCGGAGGTGACGGTGAACGACGGCACCTGCGGCAGCGCGTCGTACGGGTTGTAGGTCATGAAAGGTCCTTTCCGTGTTGTCGGCGACTGGCGCCGCGAGTTCTCGGCCTGTTGCCCCGAGAACCGGTCAGCTGTGCAGAAGGAAATGTTCCAGCACCCTGGTGCCGAATTCCAGCGAATGCACCGGAACTCGCTCGTCGACTCCGTGGAACAGGGCGGTGAAGTCCAGCTCCGGCGGCAGCTGCAGGGGCGCGAAGCCGAAGCAGCGAATGCCCAAGCGCGCGAACGCTTTCGCGTCGGTGCCACCCGACAGCATGTAGGGCACGGTACGCCCGTTGGGGTCGTGGGCCAGGACGGCGTCGTTCATGGCGTCGACGAGGTGGCCGTCGAAGGTGGTCTCGTAGGAGTCGAGCTTGGTGATCCATTCGCGCTCCACGTCGGGACCGATCAGCTCGTCGACCTCGCGTTCGAAGGCCGCCTGCCGACCGGGCACCACCCGGCAGTCGACCACGGCTTCGGCGGTCTGCGGGATGACGTTGGCCTTGTATCCGGCCTGCAGCATCGTCGGATTCGCGGTGTCGCGCAGGGTAGCGCCGATGATGCGTGAGATGGTGCCGAGCTTGGCCAGCTGACCTTCGATGTCGGGGCCGTGCGGGTCGAAAGCCAGCCCGGTCTCCTCGCTCACCGCGGCGAGGAATTCGGCCACCGAGTCCGACAGCACCACCGGGAAGGTGTGGCGGCCCAGGCGCGCGACCGCTTCGGCGAGGATGGTGACGGCGTTGTCCTCGTGCAGGAACGAGCCGTGGCCCGCGCGGGCTTTGGCACGCAACCGCATCCAGCCCAGGCCCTTCTCCGCGGTCTCCACCAGGTAGAGCCTGCGTTCGGTGCCGTCGGGCCGTGGCACGGTGAGCGAGAAGCCACCGACCTCGCCCACGGCCTCGGTGACGCCGTCGAACAGGTCGGGCCGGTTGTCGGCCAGCCACTGCGAGCCCCATTTGCCGCCGTTCTCCTCGTCGGCGAGGAACGCGAACACCAGGTCGCGCGGCGGGACCGTGCCTTCGGCTTTGAACTGACGGGCCAGGGCGAGAGTCATCCCGACCATGTCCTTCATGTCGATCGCGCCGCGCCCCCACACGTAGCCGTCGCGCACCGCACCCGAGAACGGGTGCACACTCCAGTCGGCGGCCTCGGCGGGGACCACGTCGAGGTGGCCGTGGATCATGAGCGCACCGCGACTCGAGTCGGCGCCCTTCAACCGCGCGAACACATTCCCGCGGCCCGGCGCACCCGACTCGACGTATTCGGTCTCGTATCCGACCTCGTGCAACTGCTGCGCCACCCACTCGGCGCACTCCCGCTCACCTTTGGTGGTGGCGAGCTCGCCGGTGTTGGAGGTGTCGAACCGGATCAGCGTGCTGACCAGCTCCACCACCTCGTCTTCCGCGCGGGACCGCCCGTTCGAACCAGAATTCTCGCCAGATGCCGACACGCCCCCTTTCCTACCACCATTGGCGAGCCCACCGCGCCACCTCCCGGTCCTTGCGCCGCTGCGCCGCAGCTCGCGGCGCCGGACTCAGCGTGCGCACAACTGCCGCAGCACCCGCCGCAGCGCGGCGATTCGCGTCCGGGGTGAGCTGGTCGCCCGGTTCGCCCGAGCGGCTGGTGTCGTTGCCATGAGATGCCCGCCGGGGTCAGCGTGAGCGGCACCGCGAGGTCACCCAGCGATCGGCACAACGCGTGAACGCGGCGGATGCAGACGGCCACAGCCGCTTTCCCGAGACGCCGCGCGGGCCTGACGGGATTCGCGCGCGGCGGCGCCACGTGCTTGGCTGACGCGGTGAGCGCACAGGTAGTCCGGGTCGGCGTCGTCTTCTCGGCGTGGGCAGCCACGGTGGCCGGGGCCGTCGGTGTCGGGTTGCATTTCGTCCGGTGGCCGGTGCAACTGCTCGTGCTGGCGGCGTCGGGGGCGCCCTATCTGATGTGCGGTGCGGTGATCGGGGCCCTCGCGTTCGCGGCGATCAGGCAGTGGATCGCGACCGGTGTGGCGGTGGTCGTGGCGGCCGGCGGCCTCGCGACCCAGGTTCCGCTCTACGTCGAGAACACCGGCGGTGACGGATATCCGATCGTCGCGATGCAGGCGAACCTGCTCTTCGACGGCGCCGATCCGACAGCCCTGGTCGACCTTGTCCGCAGCCGTGACATCGCGATCCTCACCGTCAACGAACTCACCCGGGCAGGCGTCGACGAACTCACGCGCGCCGGGCTCGACCAGCTCCTGCCCCACCGCTACCTCGCTCCCGGTCAGACCGCGAGCGGCACCGGCATCTGGAGCCGATTCCCGTTGTCCGACACCGTCGAATACGACGGCTACGTCCTCAACCAGATATCGGCCACCGCCACCGTGCCCGAGGTTGGTCCGGTCTCGATCTACGCCTTCCACCCCGTCCCGCCCGTCTACGACACCGGCGTCTGGGCCGACGAGCTCGCCCGCCTACACGAGATCCTGCGCCGTTCCCCCAGCGACCGCCCGACGATCGTCGGCGGCGATTTCAACGCCACCCATGACCACGCCCGGTTTCGTGCCATGGCCTCCGGGCGCTTCGCCGACGCCGCCGACCTGGCCGGCGCGGGCCACCTGGTGACCTATCCGACCGACAAGCTGATCGGGCCACTGGTCGGCATCGATCACTTCCTGCTCGCGGATGCCTACGCGAGCAGTGTCGACACCGTCGAGGTGCCCGGAGCCGATCACCGAGCGCTGATCGCCCGGATAGTCCTGCCTGTCGGCGGCTGAGCACCGCTGTATTCCGCTGTCACGGTGGGGTGGCGCGCGTTCGCCACTGTTCCATCGCCTGGCGTAGTGCGGCGCCGACGATCGCCACGAATTCGGCCGATTGTTCGAAGCGAGGATTTCCGCGCCGTCGCCGATGCTGTCCGCGAGATCGAGGCGATCGTCTCGCCGGCCCGCTGACATCTCCGGATTCCTTTGCCTCACACCAGGACCCAGAAGCAGATCCCGCACTCGATCGTCCGCACCACCAGAACGACGCCTCCTCGGGTACGGCCCCGTCTGCCTACTCGCGATGGATCGACTCGAGAGCACTGCCGTGTCACGGACCCGCGACACGGCAGTGTGGCCTCAGGTGATCGAGGAATCGACGGTCGCGCCCTCGGCGAGCACGGCCTCCACCTGTGCCGCTATCGCCCGACCGGCCGCGCGCAACGGTTCGGCCGAACGCAGCGTGCGGCCCAGGACGAAAGCCCCTTCCAGCGCGGACAACATCGCCAGGACCAGTTCGCGCGAGCTCGATTCTTCGACTCCCCGGTCGACGAAGTAAGTGGCGCCCCGGTCGATCCAGTCCCGCATCACCTCGGCGGCGACCTCACGCAACACCGGTTCGCTGTCGGCGATCTCTCCCGCGACAGTGCCCACCGGGCACATGTTCATCCAGCCGGATTCCTCCTGCACGCGGGCGGCGTCATCGAACGCGGCGCGCACGGCCACGCGCAGATCCTCGTGCGGGTCCATCAGCAGGGGCAGTAGCTGGATGTAGGCCGCGCCGCTGGTGCGCAACGCCTCGGCCGCGATCTGCACTTTGCCCTGCGGAAAGTGGTGGTAGAGCGACCCCATCGGCGCCTGTGCGGCGGCGGTGATCTGTTTGACGGTGATCGCGCTGTACCCGTGCACGCGCATCAGTTCGGCGACGGCGCTCACCAGGCGGTCGCGGGTACTCGTTGACAGTTGCTCGCTCACTCCTCCAGACTAGAGCAAACGCACTAGAGTAAATGCTCTAGTGGGAGGAGGGTGACATGGCTACAGTCGAAATCCCCGCAGGCCGGATCCATTACCGCGAACGCGGCGAAGGTCCCCCGGTGGTCCTGCTGCACGGACTGCTGATGAACCACACCGTGTGGGACTCGGTCATCGACGCGCTGCCCACCGGCTTTCGTTATGTGCTGCCCGACCTGCCGTTGGGTGCGCATCCCGAGCCGTTGCGCGCCGGGGTCGACCTGAGTTTGCGCGGTCTCAACCACCTGGTCGCCGACTTCCTGGCCGCGCTGGACCTGCGCGAGGTCACTCTCGTGCACTCCGATTGGGGTGGGGCGCTGTTCCTGACCGCCTACGGCCTCGACGAACGAATCGGCCGCCTGATCATCTTCCCCAGCGAAGCCTTCGACAACTTCCCGCCCGGCCTTCCCGGCAAAACCGCCGCCCTGGCCTCGGCCCTCCCCGGCGGCGTCGTGCTGGCCCTGCGCCAGATGCGCGTCGGTCTGCTGCGCCGTAGTCCGCTGATGTTCGGCTGGATGGCCAGATCTCCCCTTCCCGACGCCCTCGTCCACGCCTGGACCGAACCCGGCCTGCGCGATCCCCGCATCCGCGCCGACCTGCTCGCCTACACCCGCTCGGGTTTCGACAAACGCGAACTCATCGCCAATACCGAAGCACTACAGCACTTTCCCGGCGAAACCTTGATCGTGTGGTCCTCGGCGGGCAAGGTCATGCCGCGCGAGCACGGCCACCGCCTGGCCGCCCTCATCCCCCGCGCCCGCCTCGTCGAGATCGACGACGCCTATGTGCTCTCGATGCTCGACCAACCCGCCGCCGTCGTTGCCGCGGTCACCGAGTTCCTCACCACCACCACCGCCGACCGCTGAGGACGCGCACGGTGGAGGCGGCCCGCCCACACTGCCAAGAAGAGTGACGCAGCTCACTCGATGTTCCTGTCAGGGATCCACGCTCTGTCTCGTTCAGAGTGCACGCGAACCAGACAGGAGCCAATCATGAAGCACCGCATCGTCGTCCTCGGGGCCGGATACGCCGGAACCTTCTCCGCCGGAGCCCTGGCCCGCCGACTCCATTGCGACGACTTCGAGATCTGCGTCGTCAACGCCGAACCCGATTTCGCCGAGCGGCTGCGCAATCATCAACTCGCCGCCGGTCAGCAGCTGCGCCACCTGCCGCTGGCGCAGATGTTCACCGGCACCGGCATCGACCTTCGAATCGCGCGGGTGACCAGCGTCGACGTCGAGTCACGCACCGTCACGATCACCGACGGCGACAGTGTCGACCGGCTCCACTACGACACCCTGCTCTACACACTCGGCAGCACCGCCGACGACCACGATGTCCCCGGCGTCGACGAGCACGCCTTCCACGTGGCCGCACGTCCGGCCGCACTGCGGCTGCGTACCCGCCTGGCCGGACTCGGCGACGGCGCGAGCGTGCTGGTCGTCGGCGGCAATCTGACCGCGATCGAGACCGCCACCGAGATCGCCGAATCCCATCCACAACTGCGGGTCGGCCTCGCCACCCGCGGCGAACTCGGCGGCTGGCTGGGCAGCACGGCGCGCCGCACCTGCTCGCCGCGTTCGACCGGCTCGACATCACGGTCCATCAGCACACCGCCGTTGCGCGGGTCGCGGCGGCGGGCGCGATCACTGCGGACGGCACCGTTTTCGCCGCCGACGCGACGGTGTGGGCCGCGGGATTCGCCGCGCATCCGATCGCCGCTGCCAGCGCGCTCGCGGTGGAACCCGACGGCCGGGTCACGGTCGACCGTCAGATGCGCTCGGTCTCGCATCCCGATGTCTACGTCGCCGGTGACAGCGCGTTCGTCATCGGCGACAACGGTCAGCCGTTGCCGATGTCGTGTGCGTCGGCGGGATTCACCGGCATGCAGGCGACAGCCGCGATCATCGGCGACCTGACCGGGCGCAAGATCTCGGCGACCTCGCTGTCCTATGTGGGCAATCACATCAGCCTGGGCCGCAAGGACGGGCTGTTCCAGGTGGTCGACGGTGACGCGCGATCGAAGTCGTGGGCCCTGCGTGGCCGCACGGCCGCACGCGTCAAAGCGGCGATCCTGGGGGTCAACCCGTGGAGCCTGCGCCATCCGACCTTCGGCCTGCCCACTCGCCGGTACCGCGCGGCCGCTGTCCGCGAACACGACGCGGTCCCCGCCTAGAGTCGTGCTCATGGACACTGCCACCGTGGCGCGTTTCGAGGCCAGCCGGGATCGGCTGGCCTCGATCGCCTACCGTCTGCTCGGCTCGG
>JACIXH010000308.1 GCA_014360565.1 Nocardia sp. | reverse complement strand
CGCTGATCCGGGATGTGTTCCCGACGAAGGCGATCGCGCTGGCCGTGAGCATCGCGACCAGCGGCATGGGACTGATCGCGATTCCCGCGCCGTTCCTCACCGGATGGCTGATCGACAACTTCGGGTTCCGCAGCATCTTCTGGTTCTTCGTCATCGGTCTCGTAGTGCTCGGCGCACTGATCTACGCCACCACGGCCGAATCGACCGTGCGCCTGCGCTCACGGCTCGATCCGCTCGGCGCGTTGCTGCTCGGTGGCGGTATCGCGGGCATTCTCATCGCGGTCAGCTTCGGGCCCACCTGGGGCTGGCGTGACAGCTCCACCATCGCCTACCTCGCCGGTGGCGTGGTGCTGCTGGCGGCGTGGCTGGTGAGCGCGCGGATGATCAGGGAACCGCTGATCGACCTCGATGTGCTCGGCAGGCGTTCGGTACTGCTCACCACGATCGGGGCCGGGCTCTGCTACGGCGCCAGTGGCCTGTTCACCATCCTGCTGCCGATGATGGCCATGACACCCGCCGTGCTCGGGCTCGACTACGGATTCGGCGTCAGCGCCGAGGGTTTCGCCATCTTCCAGGCACCGGTGGGACTGATGGTGGTGGTCGGCGGTGTCGTCGTCGGTCTGCTCGTCGGCCGCCGCGACGTCCGCCCCCGCATCCTGATGATCTGCGGCATGCTGCTGATGGCCATCGGATTCGCCTTGACTGCCGCCGTGCACGACAGCAAGCCGCTGCTGATCATCTTCGCGGGCATCTTCGGCACCGGTATGGGCATGTCCTACGCCGCCATCCCGAACCTGCTGATCGAAGCCGTGCCGCCGCAGTTGCAGGCGGGCACCGCGAGCATCGTCGGGGTCTCGCAGAGCGTGTTCCCCGCGGTTCTGCCGGTCATCGCGTTCACGATCATGAACAACTCCTACATCGCCCCGATCCCGCCGGAGATGACACAGGGCGCGGTGTTCTATCTGGACGGTGGCTTCACGATCGCCTTCCTGATCGGCGCCGCGACGGCACTCATCGGCGCGGTCGTCGCCGCCGCACTCCCCCGCCACATCGTGCAGCTGTCCGCTCCGCGCGTGGCGGCAGGACCCGAGGAGGAAGGACTGGTGCTCGCACACTGAGTCCGTGAAACAACACGGCCGCCGCACCCGCTCGTTGTCGAGGGGTTGCGGCGGCCGTGTCCTGCTGGATCAGTGCTTCTCGGCACCCAGGTAGTACTCGAAGACCAGGCCGGCGGAAGCGGCGAGCACGAGCACCACGCCGAGACCGATCAACCAGAACTGGAAGAACGCCAGGCCCAGCGCGGTGACCGAACCGGCGGCGGCGAGCAGGATGGGCCAGAAACTACCGGGCGAGAAGAAGCCCAGGTCACCGGCGCCGTCGACGATCTCGGCCTCTTCGTAGTCCTCGGGCCGCAGGTCGATGCGACGCGCGACGAACCGGAAGTAGGTGCCGATGATCAGCGACAGACCCGCGGTCAGCACGATCGCGGTGGTGCCTGCCCACTCGATGCCGGTGCGCGACTGGGCGGTGAAGAACCCGTAGACGATGCCCACCAGGATGAAGAACGCCGTGAGCAGTTCGAAGATCCGCGCTTCGATCCTCATATCAGAATCCTCACTTGCTCTCGTTCACCGAAGCGCTCTTGGCATCGCGCTTGGTGTTGAAGGGGTACGTGGAGGTGGCCACCGGCGACTCGCCGATCGACGCGAGCGCCTCACCGTTGGTCATGCCGGACTCACGCGCCTTGATGTACTGGGCGAACTTCTCCGGCGAGACCGCGCGGACCTCGAAGTTCATCATCGAGTGGTAGGTACCGCACATCTCGGCGCAGCGGCCGACGAAGGCGCCTTCCTTCTCGATCTGCGAGATCTGGAAGATGTTGTCGGACTGGTTTTCCTTCGGGTTCGGCATCACGTCGCGCTTGAACATGAACTCCGGCACCCAGAAGGCGTGGATCACGTCGGCGGCCGCGAGCTGGAACTCGATGCGCTTACCGGTCGGCAGCACCAGCACCGGGATCTCTTCGCTGGAGCCGAAGGTCTCGATCTTGTCGTAGTGCAGGTACGAGAGGATGTCGTTGGCCGGCTTGCCGTGCAACGGACCCGGCTGCGGGTGACCCTCGTCGTTCTTGAGCTCACGGTATTCGGCGAGCTGCTCTTCGTTCAGCAGCTCCTTCTCCGTGTCGATGCCGTTGTGGGTGAGACCGGCCACGTTGTTCACGTTGCGGTAGCCGAACTTCCAGTTCCACTGGAAGGCGGTCACATCGACGGTGACATCGGGGTTGTCGGTCTTCTCGTGCACGTAGTTCTGCACGACCACGGTGAAGTAGAACAGCACCGCGATGATCACGAACGGAATCGCCGTGTAGGTCAGCTCCAGCGACACGTTGTACCCGGTCTGGCGCGGGAACTCCGGAGAGTTCTTGCGCTTGCGGTGGAAGATGATTGTCCAGAAGGTCAGGCCCCAGACCAGCACGCCCATGGCGAGCGCGGCCAGCACCGACCAGGTCCACAGCTCACGCATGCGGGCGGCCTCGGGAGTGATACCCGACGGCCAGCCGAACCGGAGCCAAACATTGTCGATCGAGCAGCCCGAGACGAGCATCGCGGTGACCCCCAGGGACACCGCCAGCCCGGCCCGCCGAAGGACCCGGCCCTGCCGGCCCTTCTCGGGTCGTGCCCCGATCTCTTCGCTCGCCTTGTGCGCCACGCTCACGCCTTCCTGGTCGCCACACATTCCGACACATTGCATCGTCCGGGCGGCGATTCGCCCGTTCCGACACCTCTTCAAAGCAGTTTCAGGCCTCTCGAGGTATTTGCCGCTGTGACGCCTGCACACCTGAGAAGGACCTGAGTACTACGCAGCGTAGACCAAAGCGGGCACTGTCTTGTCGCGGGGTCACTTTCGACACTCCGCCGTGACCGCACCGAACATCGCGACCTGCGGTTTGACCGCGATCCGGCTCCCGCGCACCCCGCGCGAGCGGGCGAGCGCGGCGTGTCGGGTAGGTGTGCGGCATACTCGGACACAGCGTTTCGGCCCGTTTGTGGCCACCCATCATCGAACGAGAGAAGGTTGGGCGACACCGTGTGCGGACTGCTCGGATTCCTGACAGCTGATTCCGCCACGACCGCGGTGGTCGAGCAGGTGTACGACGCGCTGCACTGCCAGCGGCATCGTGGGCCGGATGAAAAAGGAACCTGGCACGGTGTCGCCACTGAGCGGGGGCCGCTCGACGATCACATGATCTTCGGCTTCAACCGGCTGTCCATCATCGATATCGAGCACTCGCACCAGCCGCTGCGCTGGGGCCCCGCGGACAACCCGCAGCGCTACGCGATGACCTTCAACGGTGAGATCTACAACTACCTCGAACTGCGCGAGCAGCTGGCGGCCGAGCACGGCGCGGAGTTCCCCGACGCCAAGATTTTCGCCACCGACGGTGACGGCGAGGCCATCGTCGCGGCGTTCCACTTCTGGGGCCCCGAGGCCGTGCGCAAGCTGCGCGGCATGTTCGCCTTCGCGATCTGGGATACCGAGACCTCGGAGCTGTTCCTGGCGCGCGACCCGTTCGGCATCAAGCCGCTGTTCATCGCGACCGGCCCCGGCGGCACCGCCTTCGCCAGCGAGAAGAAGAGCCTGCTGGAGCTGCTGGGCCCGCTGGACCTGTCCGACGAGCTCGACCCGCGTGCGCTCGAGCACTACACGGTCCTGCAGTACGTGCCAGAGCCCGAGTCGCTGCACCGCAACATCCGCCGCCTCGAATCCGGCAACTACGCCACGGTGAAGGTCGGCCAGGAGCCGGTCACCACCCGCTACTTCCGCCCCGACTTCCGGGTTCGCCCGTTCGTGGCCGGTTCGGAGAAGGCCCGCTACGCCGAGATCGCCGCGGCGCTCGAGGACTCGGTCGCCAAGCACATGCGCGCCGATGTCACCGTCGGTTCGTTCCTGTCCGGCGGCATCGACTCCACCGCGATCGCCGCGCTGGCCATGCGCCACAACCCGAAGCTGATCACCTTCACCACCGGCTTCGAGCGCGAGGGCTACTCCGAGGTCGACGTGGCCGCCGAGAGCGCCGAGCTGATCGGCGCCCGCCACATCGTCAAGGTGGTCTCCCCCGCCGAATTCGCCGCCGCGATCCCCGAGATCGTCTGGTACCTCGACGACCCGGTCGCCGACCCGGCCCTGGTCCCGCTGTACTTCGTGGCAAAGGAAGCCCGCAAGCACGTCAAGGTCGTGCTCTCCGGCGAAGGTGCCGACGAGCTCTTCGGCGGCTACACGATCTACCGGGAACCGTTGTCGCTCAAGCCCTTCGAGTACCTGCCCGCCGGTGCGCGAAAGCTGCTCGGCAAGCTCGGCGACAAGATCCCCGACGGCAAGCGCGGCAAGTCGCTGCTGCAACGCGGCTCGCTGAGCCTCGAGGACCGCTACTACGGCAACGCACGCAGCTTCAACGACACCCAGCTGCGTGCGGTCCTGCGCGACTTCCGCCCCGAGTGGACCCACCAGGACGTCACCGCGCCGATCTACGCCCAGTCCGCGGACTGGGACCCGGTCGCGCGCATGCAGCACCTCGACCTGTTCACCTGGCTGCGCGGCGACATCCTGGTCAAGGCCGACAAGATGACCATGGCCAACTCACTGGAACTGCGCGTGCCGTTCCTGGACAACGAGGTCATGCGCGTCGCCGAGGGCATTCCGTTCGACCAGAAGATCACCAAGGAAACCTCGAAGTACGCGCTGCGCCAGGCCCTGGACGGCATCGTCCCCGACCACGTCCTCAACCGCGCCAAGCTCGGCTTCCCGGTCCCCTTGCGCCACTGGCTGCGCGGCACCGAACTCTACGACTGGGCCGAAACCCAGATCGCCGAGTCCCAGACCGACCACCTGCTGCACAAGCCGGCCATCCTCCAGATGCTGCGCGACCACAAAGCAGGGGTCTCCGACCACAGCCGCCGCCTGTGGACCGTCCTGGTCTTCATGGTCTGGCACGGCATCTTCGTCGAAGACCGCATCAAGCCCGAGATCCAAGAACCGACCTACCCGGTCTCCCTGTAAGCACACAGCAACGCCCCCTGGATCCGCGAAAGATCCAGGGGGCGTTCGTGTATCGACTTCAAGATCATCAGGCCATGGTGTAGATCGCCTCTCGCGCGATGCCTCCCGGATGGCCTGGTGATCGGCCGTCCAACTAGAGCAGGGCGGCCAGGTCGTCGGCGGCGTCGGAGCCGTAGGCCTTGGTGAGGCGCTCGAGGGCGTCTTCGGTGTTGAGAGTCCATTCCTGGGTGCCGGTGGTTTCCAGGATGAGGACGGCGATCAGAGAGCCGAGCTGGGCGGCGCGTTCCAGGCTCAGGCCGGCGCGGTGGGCGGTGAGGAAGCCCGCACGGAAGCCGTCGCCGACACCGGTCGGGTCGACCTTGGCCACCTCGGGCACCACGCCGACACGGACCTCGGTGCCGTCGGCGTCGACGACGAGCACCCCTTCGGAGCCCAGCGTGGTGACCCGGATGCCGACCTTGGCGGTGATCTCCGCCTCGCTCAGACCGGTCTTCTGCTGCAGCAGCGCCCACTCGTACTTGTTGGTGAACAGGTAGGCCGCGCCGTCGACCAGTTCACTGGCCTGCTCGCCGTCGAGGCGGGCCAGCTGCTGGGACGGATCGGCCGCGTAGGCGATGCCCTGAGCCTTGGCCTGGCGGGTGTGCGCGACCATCGCCTCGGGATCGTTGGCCCCGACGAGCACCAGGTCGACATCGTGCGCGGCCGCGATCGCGGCGATGTCGATATCGCGCGCCTCGCTCATCGCACCCGGATAGAACGAGGCGATCTGCGCCATCGTCTCATCGGTGGTGCACACGAACCGCGCGGTGTGCGAAGTCGCGGAGACGTGCACCGACGAGCAGTCGACACCGCTGGCCTCGAGCCATTGCCGGTATTCGGCGAAATCGGCGCCCACAGCACCGACGAGCACCGGACGCTGCTTCAGCAGACCCATCGCATAGGCGATGTTGCCCGCCACCCCGCCACGGCGGATCTGCAGATCGTCGACGAGAAAGCTCAGGGACACATGATCGAGTTGATCGGCGAGCAGCGCATCGGCGAACCGGCCGGGAAAGCGCATGAGGTGGTCGGTGGCGATGGATGCGGACACGGCAACAGGCACGAGGCAGGGCCCCTTCGACGCTAGACGGGGAAACAGAAAAGTCCGGGACCACACGATCCCGGACTTCAACGGTAGCAAGCGCCACACCCCAATGGTTCACCTCAACGCAACCGCGTCGAAAGCCCCCACCCACACACCCGACCAGCTACACCCCGGCGACCAAGCCGCAACGACCAAGCCGCAGCGACTACATCCCGACAACCACCCTCACGAGTGAATCGCCACGCACCTCAGCAACCACCTACGAACTCCCACCCCAACCACCACGTTTTCGGCCGCCCCGGATCCGAGGGGCGAGACGTAACGCCGAAGGCGCAGTATCGCCCCTCGGATCCGGGGTAACGAGGCCGAAAACCCGCGGCGCCAGCCGCCAAAAACACAGCGGCCGAAA
>JACIXH010000307.1 GCA_014360565.1 Nocardia sp. | reverse complement strand
CGGCCGAACGATGGTGGCAGGCCGCCGCCCACGACGATCCGCGGGCGGCGGCCTGCCTCACAGTGCTGTCCGAGCTCCCCTAGAGCGACTGATCCGCCAGTGTGCCGACAGTTTCCTGTGCGAAGTCACGCAGCGGCGTGAAATCGCGGGCGGCGATGTGTTGCGGACGGCGCTGGGGGGCCGCGAAGGGCTCCACCAGGGCATTTTCCACGCTGTTGAACACCAGGAAGATGTTCGAGCGGGGAAACGGCGTGATGTTGTTCGACGATCCGTGCATCAGGTTGGAGTCGAACAGCAGCGCCGAACCGGCGCGCCCGGTGAACTGGGTGATGCCGTAGCGGGCAGCGAGGAAGGTGATGTCGTCGGTGGTCGGAATCCCGATCCGCTGCTCGCGCAACGACTCCCGATAGTGCCCGGCCGGCGTTTCACCCAGGCACGGCACGAAAGTGCGGTGCGAGCCGGGCATCATCATCAGGCTGCCGTTGAACGGGTAGTTGTCGGTCAACGCGATCGACAGGCTCACCGCACGCGGGGTCGGCATGCCGTCCTCGGCGTGCCAGGTCTCGAAATCGGAATGCCACCCGAAACCGCTACCACCGAAACCGGGCATGTAGTTCACCCGCGTCTGGTGCAGATACACCGGCGAACCGAGGATCTGCTCGGCGAGACCGGCAATCCGCGATTCCGCTACCAACTCGGCGACCGGGTTGCTGAGCTGATGCACCTGGAACACCGAGCGCACCTGTCCCGCCACCGGATCCACGATCACACGTTCGTCCCCGTAGAGCACGGGGTCGGCGGCCAAGTGACCGATCTCGGCGCCGAACGCGGCCACTTCGTCGGGGGTGAGCAGGTCGGGAATCGTCGCGAACCCGTTCGCGTCGAACCCGGCCAGCTCCGGCGAAGCGATCGTTCCCCAGACCGTCGGATCGGTGCGCTCGACGTGCGGCGCCGGTTCGGACAACCGCGTCGGGTAGCGGTCGAGCTGATCAGACACTGGCGCCATCCTCCTCGATAATCAGCGGATACACCCCGTTCTCGTCGTGTACCTCGCGGCCGGTCACCGGCGGGTTGAAAACACACAACATCCGCAGCTGGGTGCGCGCGGTGACCTGGTGACGTTCGTGCCCGTCGAGCAGGTACATCGAGCCGGGACCCAGCGGGTAGACGGTCTGATTGTCGAGATCGCGCAGCTCGCCCTCGCCCTCGACCAACCACACCGCCTCCACGTGGTTCTGGTAGTGGAACTCGTGGACGCTACCTGCCTCGATTGTAGTCTCGTGGAAGGAGAAGCCCACCCGATCACCGCCGAGCACGATGCGCTTGCTGCGCCAGCCCGGACCCGCCACATCGCGTTCGGTGCCGGTGATCTCTTCGGTGGTGCGCACGATCATGCGGCACCGCCGCACACGGTGTCGATCGAGGAGACCAGCACCGACAGGCCCTGATCGAGCTCGTCGCTCCCGAGGGTCAACGGGGGCAGCAGTTTGACGACCTCGTCCATCGAACCCGAGGTCTCCACCAGCAGCCCCTGCTCGAACGCGGTACGGCACACCTTGCCTGCCTGCGACGGGTCGTCGAAGACGATGCCGTGCACCATGCCGCGACCGCGAGTGGACACCCCGGCGTGGCGTTCGGCGACCGCGCCGAGCGTGCGGCCCACATAGGCGCCGTTCTCGGCGGTGCGCTGCGCGAGCTTGTCGTCGGACCAGTACTCGCGCAGGGCGGCGGTCGCGGTGACGAAGGCGGGGTTGTTGCCGCGGAAGGTGCCGTTGTGCTCACCGGGCGCCCACTGGTCGTGCTCGGGCTTGAGCAGCACCAGCGCCATCGGCAGGCCGTAGCCACCGATCGACTTGGACAGCGTCACGATGTCGGGGGTGATACCGGCGATCTCGAAGGAGAAGAACGGGCCGGTGCGCCCGCAGCCCATCTGCACGTCGTCGACGATGAGCAGGATGTCGCGCGCGGCGCACAGGCCGGCCAGGTGACGCAGCCATTCGGCGCGGGCCAGGTTGACGCCACCCTCGCCCTGCACGGTCTCCACGATCACCGCGGCGGGACGATCGAAGCCCGAGGAGCTGTCGTCGAGGACGCGCTGCATCCAGCCGAAGTCCTCGATGGTGTTGTCGAAGTAGCCGTCATACGGCATCGGGGTGGAGTGTTCGAGCGGCACCCCGGCGCCGGCCCGCTTGGCGGCGTTGCCGGTGACCGACAGCGCACCCAGCGTCATGCCGTGGAAGGCGTTGGTGAAGCTCAGGATGGTCTTGCGGCCGGTGACCTTGCGGGCCAGCTTGAGCGCGGCTTCGACAGCGTTCGCGCCGGTCGGCCCAGGGAACTGCACCTTGTAGTCGAGGCCGCGCGGCGAGAGCAGATTGTCGCGGATGGTCTCGAGCAGTTCACGCTTGGCCACGGTCGACATGTCCAGACCGTGGGTGATGCCGTTGCTGCCGATGTACTCCAGCAGCGCCTTCTTCAGAATCGGGTTGTTGTGTCCGTAGTTCAGCGCGCCGGCGCCCGCGAAGAAGTCGAGGTATTCGCGGCCCTGCTCGTCGCGCAACCAGGCGCCTTCGGCGGTGCTGAAGATGGCCGGCCAGTCACGGCAGTATCCGCGCACATTCGATTCCATAGCCTCGAAAATGCTGGTGTCGGTGGTCGTGATCATCGTTGTTCCTCCTGGCGCTGAGCCGGTGAAATCACATACAGCAGCTCGGCCTCGTGTGAATCGGGGAAATCGTTTTCTTCGAACAGGTCGACGGTGCGCAAATCGGCACCGCGTTCCCGGGCCACCGCGGAGAACAGCGCCTGCGAGGCGGTGTTTCCGGGCGAGATCGTGGTTTCCAAGGTGGTGATGCCCGCGTCGGCTACCGAGTCGAGCAGTGCGTGCAGGATCGTGGCGGCCAGGCCGCGACCACGGCATTGCGCGTCGACGGCGATCTGCCAGACGAACAGGGTGTCCGGAGCTTCCGGGCGCACATACCCGATGACGAACCCGACGGGCTGACCGTCAACCTCGGCGACCAGCGAGGTCGCGGCGAAATCGCGGCACCACAGCAGGTACGCATAGCTGGAATTGACGTCGAGCACCTGCGAATCGCGGGCGATACGCCACAGCTGAGCACCGTCCCCCAGCCGTGGATGACGCAATCTCGGTTCCGAACCAGGAGCCGCCGCGCTGGCGGCCGGCTCGATGGACATGGTGGACGTTGTCATACATCTAACGTGCCCAGCCGACTTTGCGGTCTTTGTGTCGAGCTCTTTGCGGTTGTATGACGAATCGTTTACTGCGTCTGCACATCGAGGCGATACCCGAGACCACGCACCGTAACCACGATGCTCGGATCGGACGGGTCGCGTTCGATCTTGGTGCGCAGTCGCCGCACGTGGACATCGACGATCCGCTCGTCACCGAAAAAGCCCTGGTCCCAGACTCTTTCGAGCAGCACGGCACGACTGAGCACCCGGCCGGGGGTCTCCGCCAGCTCGCACAGCAACCGGAACTCGGTGACCGTGAGATGGATCTCCTCGGTACCGCGTCGCACCGCGCCCGCGTCGGCGGCGAGCACCAGCGGCGCGACCGGATCGGCGTCGAGCACGGCCTCCGGGGTGGTGTCACGGTCGGCGGTGATGCGGGCGCGACGGCGGAGCGCGCGCATCCTGGCAGTGATCTCTTTGATCTCGAACGGCTTGCTCACGAAGTCGTCGGCCCCCGCCTCCAGGGCCGCGACCACGTCGTGGGTGTCATAACGGGTACTGATCACGATGATCGGCACGTCGTGATCGCGCCGGATCTCCCTGATGCAGTCGAAGCCGTCGGCCTCGCCGCGCATCAGGTCGACGATCATCAGATCGGGGGGCCCGTCGCTGCGCAGCCGATCGAGCGCGTCGGACGGTACGCCGGCCTCGGCGACGGCATACCCTTCGTCTTCCATCGCGCGACGAAGGTCGCCGCGCATCTGGACATCGTCGTCGACGATCATCAGGTTCGCGCTCATGCTCGCGCCTCGCTGACGCCGAGCTCGGACACCACCGCGATCTTCGGGTTACCCCGATTTTCCGGGTTCGCCCACACGCTACGTTCGCTCATTGTGCACATCCTTTGCTGACACGCCGGGCGTGTGCCGGTTGCACTGGGGATTCGCGTCCCCAGACCGACACGACATCCCGCCTTGAGCTTGTTACCGATCTGTTATGTACCCAGACTTGCCCCGGCGTAAACCCGTCGTAACAATTCAGCCGGTCAAGAGGCGGTCCGGCGGCCCCGATCCGGTGGCATAGTCGTGGGCGTGACCCCGACTTTCGCTGACATCGAAGCCGCCGCGGCGCGCGTCGACGGACTGGTTCGCCCGATCGCCGTCGCGCCCGCCGGTCCAGGACACGATCCGCTCTGGTTCGCGCTGGAGTTCTTGCAGTTCACCGGCTCCTTCAAGGCACGAGGCGCGCAGAATTTCGTCCGCGCGCACGCGGCCGCGGAAACGTTGCCGGACGCGGGTGTGACGATCGCCTCGGGCGGCAATGCCGGGTTGGCGTGCGCGTGGGCGGCACGCGCGGCGGGGGTGCCCGCGACAGTGTTCCTGCCCGAAACCGCGCCCGCGGTCAAAATCGGACGGCTTCGTGACTACGGTGCGCAGGTGCGACTGATCGGTCCGGAATACAAGCAGGCGTTGGCCGCTTGCCGGGAGTTCGCCGAGACCAGTGGTGCGCTGGCCGCCCATGCCTACGACGATACGCTCATCGCCGCAGGCGCAGGCACGCTGATGTGGGAGCTCAACGCGCGGCTACCCGATATCGACACCGTTCTCGTCGCGGTCGGCGGCGGCGGGTTGTTCACCGGAACCGCCGTCGCCGCACAGCATTTCGGCATCCGCACCGTCGCGGTCGAACCGCAGGGCTCGCGATCGCTGCACGCCGCCCTGGCGGCCGGGCATCCGGTGGACGTCACCGTCGACTCGATCGCCGCCGACTCCCTCGGCGCACCGAATGTGTCCTCGATGGCCCTGGCGGCCGCCCAGCACCCGAGCGTGCGTTCGTTGCTGGTGCCCGACGACGCGATCCGGGCGGCCCGGCGGCAGTTGTGGGACTCTCACCGGATCGCCGTCGAATACGGCGCCGCCACCGCCCTCGCGGCCCTGCTCGACACCGGATCGGGCCCCGCCTACCGACCCGAACCCGGCGAACGGGTGTGCGTGGTCCTGTGCGGGGCCAACACCGACCCCAGCGACCTCGTCTAGCGGACCAGCGCGTTCTTTCTGAAGAGGCGGTCCGACCCACCTCGGCCAAAGGGTCAGTAGTCAGCCTCGACAGGTGCGCAGAGATCGTTGATCGCGCCGATCAGGCGGTCTTTGTCTGCCGGTTCGATATGAAGATCCCGAAACCGGCGGTAGGTGAGATAACGCCCGTCATCTTTCACGTCGAACCAGGTCAGATACCGCGCGGGCCCCGCACCTGTGGTGACCTCGAGGTATCCAGCGGCGGCGCGGCCCGCACCGGCGAGCTTGTGCATTCGTGCGGCGACGGACTCCGCGGGCCGCTGCCATGATTCGAAGTGCGCGGTCAGCCGATCGACGTCTTCGACGAGGTGCCCCGCGCTCCCTGCCGGCTGATCACCGAGAAAGGAGGCGAATGCGCGAGCCACCATCGTCGACGCGCCCGAGAACACTTCGACACTGCCATCGTCGTGCTGACGCAGCACCACCCCGCGTTCCCCGGTGCGCGCCCCGAAAGCGCGCTGAGACGGCCCAGCGCTGTCGAACAGGGCCAGCGCGGTGGCGGGTCGCGCCGCATGTCGCAACACGGCGGTCAGGTCTGGGTCTGCGCCGGTGGGCCAGCGGCGAGCGGCGGCCGCGGCGAGCGAGTCGTAGTCGGCTTCATCCCGAGCGGCAGACCGTGTGGTGATCGGAAAAGGGCAACGATCCTCACCTGTCTCGGACCGCCACACATATGCGAACTCGTCTGCGGTGAATGTCCAGCTCATGAGTTCTGCGCACTGTCATCGGTGTCCGCGCCGGCGAGCCGCGTAGAAGGTGCGTCCGCACCGATCCCCTCCGGCACCGCGGCCTGTTCAGGCCCGAGGAGCTCAGGCTGAATCCCCCGCAAATAGTCGGGGGCCGACTTGTGCTCGTCGTCCTCGCCTTTGCCGCCGCGAGCTCCCGGCGACATCATGCCGGGCGAACCCATTCCCCGGCCTGCGGCACCCGATGTACCGGAAAGACCTGCGGCCGTGGGAGTTACGCCGACTCCCGCACCTGGACGGCCTGGAACCGCGGCACCAGGGACACCACCCGCGCCGGAACCTCCCAGCGACCCAGCACCTGCGCCCGCACCAGACCCTCCTCCCGCCGATCCCGAGCCCCCGGAGGGATTGCCCCCTGGCGTAGTCGCTCCAGGGGCGGTAGCAGCCGGGTTGGTGCTCGCCGGATTGGTACTCGCCGGGTCGGTCGCGCCGCCGTCCTGATCTTCATTGGCATCGGCGTCGTTGCTGTCACCGGAATCCGAACCCTCTGAAGCCGACTGGTCATCAGTCGAAGTGGCCTCGGTGTCGCCGGTGTCCGCGGGA
>JACIXH010000306.1 GCA_014360565.1 Nocardia sp. | reverse complement strand
CATCGACATGATCGCCTGGGAGTGCGACTACCCGCACTCGGATTCGCTGTGGCCCGACGCCCCTGAATTCGTGCACGCCGAGCTCACCGCGGCGGGCGCCGACGACACCGACTTCAACAAGATCACCTGGCAGAACGCCTGCCGGTTCTTCGGGGTCGACCCCTTCTCTCATACGCCGCGCGAACAGGCGACGGTGGGCGCGCTGCGCGCCCGCGCGAAGGACGTCGATACCTCGACCACCTCGCGTAAGGAATATGCCGCCCTGTACGCGGCACGCAACAGCTGACCCCGGACACGGAAGTGGGGCAGGATCGAAAGATCCGGCCCCACTTCGTGTTTCGTGCCCTTGTCAGCCGAGCGCGGAGACCGCTGCTCAGTCGGCGGCGAACCCCTGCGAGCAGAACAGCCAGACTTCCTCGGCGGTGATCGGTTTAGTAGTAGCGTCGTCGGGACCGGCCGACTGGGCGATGAACATGACCGTCTGCATGGTCATGGCCGCGATCCGGCGGCTGTTGACGCCTGCCCGCAGCTTGCCCTCGGCTGCTGCTTTGTCCATCAGTTCCTCGAACAGGGCGAGCAACGGGGCGTGCGCGATCTTGACCTCCGCGGGGTGGGAGATCAGCAACTGCGGTGCGAAGTCGGTGAACAGTGGCCGCCGGGCGCTCGGGTCGGGCCGGGACAGCTCGTAGAGCAGTTCGACGGCGACCCGCAACTGCTCGACCGGGTCCGACTGGCCCGTCGCGGCCGCGCGAATCTGTTCGGAGGCGCGGCCGAGCGCGTCTTCGAACAGCGCGAGCAGTAGCTCGTGCTTGCCGTCGAACTGTAGGTAGAAGCTGCGTAGCGACTGCTTGGAGCGGTCGACGATCTCCTGGACCGTGAAGTCCGTGGTGCCCTTCTCGGTGATGATCGCCTGGGCGGCATCGAGGAACCGCTGTACGCGCTGTTCGGCGCGCAACTTCGCGGTCTTGAGGGATCGTTCGACCGCGCGCTGTTTCCAGGCCGGCTCTTCGCTGGGGTTGCTCACTGAGTGATCAGTCCTCTGGCGTGTGGGGAGAACATGGTTGCACCTTACCGGAGAGTACGGTCCTGCCATCTCACGCGGGGGTGTGTCACCTCGACCGATGTGAGATTATTACTTTCCTGAGCCGAGAATGCTATTCTCGCATAATCGTGCAAGGTTGGCGGCATAGGAGGCGGGCCACGTGCTCTTCGAGTTCGATTCTGATCAACGACTGTGGCGCGACACGGTCCGTGACGTGACAGCCAAACACTGTCCCCCGGCGGTGATCCGGTCCGTAGTGGACGAGGGCACGGACCCGGCCCCGCTGTGGCAGACCTATCGTGAGCTCGGCTGGACCGAACTCACCGATCCGGCCGAGGCGGTCGAACTGGCCATTGTTCTCGAGGAGCTCGGCCGGGCGACCGATCCGACGCCCTACCTGGCGACCATGACTCAATTCGCGCCACTGGCACCGCATCTCGCCAGACACGACGTCGCGGGCGCGGCGGTGTTCAGCGGGGTGAGCGCGACCCGCGACGGCCTCGGCTGGTCGCTGCACGGCACCGGTCGCTTCGTCCTCGACGGTGATCGCGCCGAGCACTTCGCCGTGGTGACCGACGCGGGTGTGTTCGTGGTACCCGCCGCGGCGGCGGCCGTTACGCGCACACCGGTGCTCGACCCGGTTCTGCATGTGGCGGAGGTGTCCTTCACCGGGGTGCGGGTGGGCAACGACGAGCGCAGTACCGTCCACGTCGGACGCGCGAGGGAGCTTGCGAGCACCGGGATGGCGCTCACCATGGTCGGTGCCTGTCAGCGCGTGCTCGAGCTGGCCCTCGAGCACGTGGGTGCCCGTCGCCAGTTCGACACGGTGATCGGCACGTTCCAAGCCGTCCAGCACAAGGCCGCGGACATGCATGTGGCCATCGAAAGGGCGCGTGCCCTCTCCTATTTCGCGGCGCTGGCCATCGCCGCCGACGACCCGCGTCGTCGTCTCGCCGCGTCGATGGCCAAGGCCGCGGCGGGGGAGTGCCAGTCCCTGGTCTTCCGGCACGGCCTGCAGCTGTTCGGGGCGATGGGATTCACCTGGGAAAACGACATACAGTTCGCGCTCAAGCGGGCCAGTGCGGGCGAGCTGATGCTCGGCGGCGCGGCCGAGCATCGGGCGCTGATCGCCGAGGAGTACCGTGCAGCTCACGTTTGATGCCGAGGTCGAGGCCTTCCGCGAGGAATTCGTCGCCTTCCTCGATCAGCACCTGCCCGCCGAAGCCGACACGGCCCAGCGGGCGCGTTCCAGCGCCGACGTCCCCGAATGGGCGCGTAAGTTCCAGCGTCTGCTGTTCGACCACGGCTGGCTGCTCCCGGGCAATCCGCCGCAGTTCGGCGGACGCAACGCCACGCTGCTGCAGCAGTACGTGCATCTGGAGGAACTGTCCAAGCGCCGGATCTATCACAGCTTCAACCCGCAGGGCCTGGGCATCATCGCCGCCTCGCTGCTGTCGTTCGGCACCGATGATCAGCGCAAGCGCTGGGCCGCACCGATTCTGCGCGGCGAGATCACCGCGGCATTGGGGATGAGCGAGCCGGGGGCCGGTTCGGATCTGGCGTCGCTGCGGACCAGGGCGGTCCTCGACGGCGACCACTTCGTGGTGAACGGGCAGAAGGTGTGGACCTCCGGGGCCCACCACGCCGACTTCCTGCTGACCTTCGTGCGTACCGATCCCGACGCGCCCAAGCACCGCGGCATCAGCGTGCTGATCATCCCCACCGACACCCCCGGCGTGCGGCGCAGGCCCTTCGCGTCGGTGTGCTCGGCGCAGGATCTCGACTTCAACGAAGTCTTCTTCGACGATGTGGTGGTCCCTGCCGAGAACCTGGTCGGTGAGCTGCACGGTGGCTGGCGGGTGGCGACCGGATCGCTGGGACACGAACGCACGCTGCTGTGGCTCAGTTTCGCCGACCGGCTCGAGGATCTGCTCGAAGACTTCCACCCGCGCGACGTCATCGACCGCGACCGCTACGCCACCCTGGTGATGGACGCACACGCCCTGCGCCTGCTCGGCTCCGCCGCGCTGGGGCGTGAGGCGCGCGGGGAACAGGACGTGCCCGCGTTGTCGGTGCTGAAACTGCTCGGATCCGAAGCGGTGCAACGGGCTTCGGAGCACGCGCTGCTCGCGGCGGGCGCGGACGGGCTGGTCCATCCGGCCATGACCGGGCCCTATATGCCGCTCAACAACGATCACTTCTCGGCGAGCTGGTTCGAACGGTACGCGCGTAGCTTCGCCGGCACCATCGCCGGCGGCACCTCCGAGATCCAGCGCAACATCATCGCCGAGCGCGTCCTCGGCATGCCGAGAGGACGGTAACGGTGTATATCCGCTACGAGGTCGCGGACAAGATCGCGACCATCACCCTCGACCGTCCCGAGGCCGCCAATGTCCAGAACGCGGCACTGCTCGACGAACTCGACGCGGCCTGGACCGCGGCGGTCGCCGACGACGCTGTCGCGGTGATCGTGCTGCGCGCCGAGGGCAAACACTTCTCGGCGGGCCACGATCTGAAGGGCAGTATCCCGCTGCCGGAGAAACTGACCCTCGCACAGCTCTACGCTGCGGAAAGCCGCCGGTACCTGGAGTATTCGTTGCGCTGGCGCAATGCGCCCAAGCCGTCCATCGCGGCGGTGCAGGGCCACTGCATCGCCGGTGGGCTGCTGCTGTGCTGGCCGTGTGACCTCATCGTCGCCGCCGAGGACGCCCGATTCTCCGATCCGGTCGTGCTCATGGGGATCGGCGGCGTCGAATACCATGGGCACACTTGGGAACTCGGTGCCCGCAAGGCCAAGGAGATCTTGTTCACCGGCCGCGCGCTGACCGCCGCGGAGGCCGAACGTACCGGCATGGTGAACATGGTCGTGCCTCGCGAGGAACTCGACGAGCAGACCCTGCGCCTGGCGCGGCGGATCGCGACGATGCCGCCCTTCGGTCTGCGCCAGGCCAAGCGCGCAGTCAACCAGACCCTCGACGTACAGGGCTTCTACGCCGCGCTCCAGTCGGTGTTCGACATCCACCAGACCGGGCACGGAAACGCGTTGAGCGTCAACGGGTATCCGGCCCTGGTCGGCTTGGACGAGATGAAAGATCGCGACAAATAGCCGGGGCAGCGGCCGCTACTGCGCGAGCGGCATGCGCGGCCGCATGCCCGCGGCCAGGTAGATCTGGTCGATCACCCGCATGGCCGCGGTCGCCTCGGCCGCGCCGGTCGAGATCGGGGCGCCCTCGCGCACGGCGTCCCGGAACGCCTGCAGCTGATAGTGATACGACGAGCTGCCGCCGCAGGCTTCGACGTTGGTTCCGGTGGCGGTGACGGTGGTGATCTGCCCGTAGATGTGCGGGTGGTAGGGCGAGCGCACGTGCATCGTCCCCGCCGAGCCGGTGACCCGCAGGTAGGCGCCCGGCGTATCCGTCGACCGCATGCTCGCCACCGCTACCGCGGTGATCGCGCCGGGGAACACGAATTCCGCGGTCATCGCGGCATCGACACCGTCGCTGTGCTCGGCGCGCGCGGCGGTGACTTCGGGGGAGCCGAACAGGTAGCGCAGCAGCCGGACCGGGTACACCCCCAGATCCATCAGCGCGCCGCCCCCGAGGGCGGACTGCCATCGGATGTCGGTTCGATCGGTGTGCGGCACCACGAAACCGGCTTCGGCGGAGAGCACCTTGCCGATCGCCCCACCCGCCAGCTGCTCGGCCAGGCCGGCCCAGGCCGGGTGATACACCGAGTGGAACGCCTCCATCACCACCAGCCGGCCGCCCGCGGATCGCTGCGCGATATCGGCGGCCTCGTCGGCGTTCGCGGTGAACGGCTTCTCACACAGCACATGTTTGCCCTCGGCCAGCGCACGACGCACCCAATGCCCGTGCAGGGCAGCCGGGGTGGGAATGTAGACGGCGCTGATCGCCGGGTCGGCCAGCACCTCGGCGTAGCTGCCCAACACGCGGGCAATCGCGTGCTGGGCCGCGAAAGCGGTGGTGCGCTGGGGATCCCGGGCGGCGATGGCGGTGACCTCGATGCCGTCGAGTCCCGTCGCGGGCGTGAGCAGCGCCCCCGGCACGACGCGGGCCGCGCCGAGAACTCCGAGGGTGATCGTGGCGCTCACGCGGTTTCGGCCTGTGCGGCGAGGCGGTGACGCTCGGCGCGGCGGCGCCGCTGCTCCATCGGATCACTGACAGGTGCCGCCAGCAGCAGCCGCTGGGTATAGCTGTGGCCGGGGGTACTGGTGACGGTGTCGGCGGGACCGGTCTCGACGATGTCGCCGCGGTACAGCACCGTGACGCGATGGCTGACATGCCGGATCACCGCGAGGTCGTGCGAGATGAACAGATACGCCACCCCGGTCCGACGCTGGATATCGATGAACAGATCGAGCACCCTGGCCTGGGTGGACAGGTCGAGCGCGGAGACGGGCTCGTCGCAGACGACGAGCTTCGGCTCTGGTGCCAGCGCGCGGGCGATGGCGACGCGCTGGCGCTGGCCGCCGCTGAATTCCCGGGGCAGGCGGGCGGCGGCGTCGCGCGGGAGGCCGACCTGGTCGAGCAGTTCGGCGATGCGGGCGCGCGCGGCCACCGCTCCGGTGCCCTGCACGATCAGCGGTTCGCTGAGGATGTCGCCGATGGTCAGCGACGGGTTGAGCGAGCCGTAGGGGTCTTGGAACACCACCTGGATGTCGCGCGCGAGCGCCCGGCGCGCCGCACCCCGCAGGTGGGTGATGTCCTTGCCGTCGAAGCTGATTCGGCCACCGCTCGGCGCGACCAGGCCCAGCACCGCGCGGCCGATGGTGGTCTTGCCCGATCCGGATTCGCCGACGAGGCCGAGGGTTTCGCCCGCGGCGACGTTCAGCGATACACCGTGGAGCACCTCGGTGGGACGGGCCCGGAAACCGCGCCCGGGAAAGGTGACGCGCAGATCGTGCGCGTCGAGCAATGGGGTCATGACACCTTCTCCACAACGGTGGCGGTCGGGGCGTGGTCTTCGGTGTCCTCGCCACCGGGCGGATCGGTGCGCACCACATCGTGATCGAGGATGGAGTTCAGCAGCATCCGCGTGTACTCGTGGCGGGGGGCCTCGAAAAGGCCCGTAGTACTGCCTGTTTCGACGATCTCTCCACTCCGCATGACCGCGACGCGGTCGCACAGGTCGGCGACCACCCCGAAGTTGTGGGTGACCAGCAGCACGGCCATGTCCAGCTCCTGTTGCAGGTCGCGCAGCAGGTCGAGGATCTCGGCCTGGACGGTGACATCGAGGGCGGTGGTCGGTTCGTCGGCGATGAGTACCCGCGGCCGGGAGGCGACCGCACCGGCGATGAGCACACGTTGGGCCATGCCGCCGGAGATCTGATGCGGATAGGCCGAGAACGTGCGGCGTGGGTCGGCGATGCCGACCTTGCCGAGCAGCGCGATCACCCGCTCGCGCGCCTCACGCCGTGACATCGGGGTCGCTGCGCGAACGCCTTCGACGAGCTGGGCGCCCACTGTGACCGAGGGATCGAGATTGGTCATCGGTTCCTGCGGCACGTAGGCGAT
>JACIXH010000305.1 GCA_014360565.1 Nocardia sp. | reverse complement strand
CCCGCTCGATCTGAGCGGGCGGCACCGGTCTGCCCGATATCAACGATCCGCGTCGGCTGCCCGCTGCGCGCCGACCGGACCGGGTCCGGTCCGCCGCGGCAGCCACCAGTTCCACCGACCCATCAATCGCATGAACGCGGGCACCAGGATCATGCGGATCACGAAGGCGTCCAACAGGATCGCCACGGCCAGCGTGAAGCCGATCTGTTTGATCTCGGTGACCTGGGCGGTGACGAACGAGCCGAACACCACGACCATGATCGCCGCGGCGGTGGTGATATAGCGGGCGGTGTGGCCGATACCGTCGGCCACCGAGTCGATGTTGGCCTGCGCATCCCCGGTGGCGGCGCGATCCCAGAATTCGCGGATGCGATGGATGAGGAAGACCTCGTAGTCCATCGAGAGCCCGAACAGGACGACGAACACGGTGATCGGCAGGAACGCCTGCAGGAAGCCACGGCTGGTGAAGTCGAGTACCTGCTCGCCCCAGCCCCACTGGAAAACCATCACGGTGATGCCGAGAGCGGCGGCGGTGGCCAGCAGATTCATCGCGATCGCCTTGATCGGCAACACGATGCTGCGCAGCATGATCACCAGTAACAGCAGCGAACAGGTCAGTACCGCGGCGACTACCCACGCCATGCGGTCGGTGACCACCTCGGCCAGCTCGACAAACGCCGCGGTGGTGCCGCCGAGGGCGATCGCGGCGTCGGATTCGGCACCGATCACGCGCGCGTGCGCGCGCAGGTCGCGCACCAGCGCGGCGCTCTCGGGTGAGTCCACCGGCACGGCCGGAACCACCGACAGCAGGACCGCGCCGTCGCCAGGGATCCGGTCGAACCCCACGATCCGTGGGTCACCGGTGAATTCGGCGATGAGTCGATCGGTCGTGGTCGCGACCGAAGGCGACCCGGGCGCACCGGCCACGACCAACTGGATCGGTGCGAGCATGCCGGGCCCGAACTCGCGCGACAGCACCGAGGCGGCCCGCCCCGCCGAGGAGTCCGGGATCTGGGACACGCCGATGTCGTTGCCGTAGCTGATCGCCGAGATCGGCCAGGCCAGCGCGGCGAGCACCGCCACGGCGGTCAGCCCGAACGCCAGTGGCCTGCGCATCACGGTGCGGGCCCATCGGGCCGAGCGGTTGGCGGTGGGGTCGGCGTGCACCGCGGTGCCCAACCAGGACGGCAGCGCACCGCGTTCGATCCGCCTGCCCAGCACGGCCAGCACGGCGGGCAGCAGGGTGACCGACACCAGCAGCGTCCCGAGCACCGCGGCGCTCACACTCAGCGCGACGCCACGGAACAGCTGGACCGGCACGATCGCCAGCGCGCACATCGACACCATGACGATCACACCGGAGGCGAGCACGGTTCGCCCGGCCGCGCCCGACGATTCGGCCACCGCCGCGTCGACCGCGTCTGCCGGGTCGACGTCATCTGCGAGGTTGCGGCGCAACGCTTCCCGGAACCTGCTCACCACGATCAGCGCGTAGTCGATGCCGACGCCGGTGCCGATCATGGTCGACATCGACAGCATCAGCGGATTCACCGGCATCATCGTCGACAGGCCGAACAGCACCCCGACGCACAACAGGATCGCGGCCAGCGCGACGCCGATCGGGACGAACGCGGCGACGAGCCCGCCCAGCGCGATCGCCAGTAGCGCGAAAGCGATGGGCATGCCGATCATTTCGGCCACCACCGTGTCGGCCTTCTCCACCTCGATGACATCGTTCATGATCGCCGAGTTGCCGGTCGCGGCGACGGTGACCTGTGCGGTGGAGTGCGCGTCGAGCGCGTGGGCGAGACGGCCGGCCACCTCGGACCGGGCAGGCATGTCACCGTCGAGGCCGATCACGGCGTACGCGGCGTGCCGGTCGGCCGAGATCTGGCGGTCGGGTCGGTCCCACGGCCCGATCAGCACCCGGACACCCGAGGTGGACGCGGCGGCGGCCAGTGCGTCGGTGATCACCGTGCGGTAGGCGCCACTGTCGACATCGACTGTGGCCGAGTCGAACACGATGACATGCTGTTCGTCACCCAGGGTGGGGAAGCGCTCGGAGACGAGCTCGGCGGCGGTCGCCGATTCGCTGTGGTCGACGCTCAGATCGGGTGCGAGCAACCGTTGGTCGAGCTGGGGCTGGGCCAACGCGCCGCCGAGCAGGATCAGCACCCAGAACGCGAGCACGATGCGGCGGTGGCGGGCCATCCGTAGCCCCCACCTGCTCAGACGCGACGATGGGGGTGGTGGCGGTGCGGGGTCGGCGACCGGCTGCGCCTGGGTCGGATGAGTGGTCATCGCGCGGCGCTGGTCGTGGTGGTCGCCGCGAGGGCGCGCTCGAACGCGTCCGCGAATTCTTCCACCGGCGGGAGCTTGTCGGCGGCAGTGAGGATTCCCAGGTAGAGCCGTCCGTCATAGCCGGTGCAGGTGACATTGAACGAATTGCCGTGCATCAGTAGCGAAATCGGGTACATCGAGGTCATGCGCGCGCCGTCCCAATACAGTGGCCGATCGGGACCGGGCAGATTCGAGATGCCCATCGGATGCGAGGCCGAGGTGCCGGTGCGTCCCCTCCGCAGCCCGATGATCCAGGGCAGCGTGGTGGCCAATCCATAGCCGATCACAGCGTCGGCGGGGAGCCGGTCGAAGTGGTGCTTGGCGGCGTCGACAGCATTCTTCACCGCGGTCAACCGGGCAGCGGGGTCGGCCACGTCGGTGCCGAGCGTGGTGAACATCAGTCCGGCCCTGGTGCCCGCACGCTGATCGCCACCGCCGCGTAGATCTGTGGGTACGCCCGTGGTGAGCGAGCGCACTGGCAGTTGGTCGTGCGCGCCGAGATAATCGCGCAGTGCCGTGCTGACCAGGAACAGCAACAGGTCGTTGACCGTGCACTGCGCCGACCTTGCCACGGACTTGAACTCGGTGAGGTCGAAGCTTCGCAGAGCGAGTCCACGGGCGCCGGTGATCGGGCCGTCGAGGATCGAGGGTGGCTGGCGGTAGGTGTGCTGGCCGTGCGCGGGCAGCCCCGCGATGCGGCGGACTGCGTCCAAGGCCGCGAGGACCACGCCGAACAGGATCGCGAAGAATGTGCCGATCGCGGCGAGCGATGAACGTTTCGGTGCTGCGTCGGCCTGCGGTCCGACCAGGTAGAACGGTGGTGTGGAACGGCTTTCGGGGTCGGTTGACAGCGTGGAGCTGATGACCCTGACCATCGACACACCGTCGACCAGACTGTGATGGGCCTTGAAGATCACCGCGAATCGGCCCGCGCCGAGTCCGGTGACGAAATGGAGTTCCCACGGCGGGCGGGTCAGATCGAGTTGGGCCGTGTGGATCCGGGTCACCAGCCGGGTGAGCGCGTCGGCGTCGGCGTCGGCGGGCAGCTGCCAGTGCCGAACGTGCTCGGCGGGAAATATCTCCTCCGCCTCGCGCACCAGGGCGAGTGCTCCGGCCAGTCGCCCTTCGACCGGAACCAGATACCACGGTCGCGCCGCGGTCACCGGCCCGACATGGGTCGATAGCCAGCGCGTCACGAACTGCTCGGCGTCACCGTCGGGTGACTCGAATTCCATCAGGTAGGCGACATGCATGGGCATATCGGGCGATTCGAGCGACAGCCAGGTCGCATCGGTGGCAGAAAGTCGTTCCAGAGACATCGGTGAGGGTCCTTCCGGTGGGTCAGTGGGAGGCGGCGAGTCGGGGAATCAGGGCGAGTTGGAGCCCGACCGGAATGACCGCGAAGTGGAATCGATCGTCGGGCGGCGGTGCCGACTCGGGCACCACGATGTCGAAATCCCGGCAGGCCATGGCGACGACGCTCTTGATCTCGAGCATCGCCAACCCGCGCCCCGGGCAGAACCGAGGGCCCGAACCGAACGGAATCGACACCTCGGCGCGGTGGGTGCGCCCATCGGGCTCCAGCCAGCGTCGCGGGTCGAATGCCGCCGGTTCGGCGAACGCGGACGGCTGTTTGCTCGCGTGGCTCACGTTGACGACCACCCAGGTGCCCGCGGGCAGGGCCAGCGCGCCGAGGACGGTGTCTTCGACAGCCTCCATCAGCAGCAGCGGGGTCGTCGGCTGTAAACGCATCGATTCCGCGATCACGGCCTCGAGATAGGGCTGACTGCTCAGTGGGTTCGGCGAGTGCGCGACCTCTTCGCGAATCCGTTGTTGCACAACAGGTTGCGACGCCACATGGTGCAGCAACCACGCGGTGGCGTTGCTGGTGGTGTCCTGGCCCGCGAGGAGGATGGTCAGCGCCTCGGCGAAAAGCTCTTCGTCGCTGAATTTCTCGCCGTCCGCACCGGCGAGCAGGAACGCTTCGATGAAGTTCGTCGGCTCCGCGGGCACATCGGCACGGGCCCTGGCGATCACGGTGTCGACCTCGGATCGTAGTGCCGCCAGCGCGCGGTCGAGCTCACGATCGGCGGGCAACCGCACATAACGCCAGTAGGGGAACGGAATGTTCAACCGCCGGTTGAGCATCGGGAAGATGTGCTCGAGATGGCGTTGGATCACATCGCCGGACTGTTCGAGGGTGTTGATGTCGTAGTCGAAGGTCAGTTTGGCGGTGACATCGACGGTGAAGCGGGCCAGATCGTCGCGCACATCGTGGGACGAGGCAGCCGACCAACGCCGTCGCAGCCGCTCGGTGATCTGTTCGAGCGTCGGCGCGAAATGAGTCAGCTGGGTGGCGTTGAAAGCGGGCATCGCCAGCCTGCGCCGTCGGCGCCATGCCTCGCCTTCGGAGGAGAACAGCCCGTTGGACCCCATCTCCCGCATGATCGACTCGATGGTGGACTGCCTGCGGAAGGCCGAGGGCCGTCTGCGGAGTACGTCTCGGCTCAGATCCGGGTCGCCGACGACCACGATCTGTCTGCCCGGCATGGACAACCGGTAGAGCGCGCCGTACTGGTCGCACCAGGCGTCGAGCTGGCGGTGCAGCTTCGTCGGTGTCAATTGAAGGAGATTCCCGATCAACGGCAGACCGGACGGACCGGGTAGCGCTGCGATCGTGGTGGATGCTTTAACAGGTGCGGACACGCGCCGACATTAACGGATGTGGCTGCCGATTCCGCAGTGCCGCAGCGCTGTTTGTTTCCGGTGACTAATGCGATACCCGCTTTTTTACACGCAAGCAGAATTCGGAATCCGCGCGTTCGTGAGCTGTCTCACGAACAGGGGTTCGGGGTGGGTTCCGGCTTGCACGGGATGTGCTGCCGGTCGTAATGTCCGAACCGTGCGAATCCCGCCTAGATTTCGCGGATTCGCTTCGACAATTTCGCTCGGCCGATCGGTCCAGGAGAGTCAGTTTTGATCAAAACTCGTATACGAGCATTGGGTGCTGCGCTCCCGGCGCAGGAGTACTCCACCGACGATGTGCTCGCGCGAATGTCGAGCGGTGGCGAATTCGCTGTGGAGCGCATCACCGGAATCGCGCACCGTCACCTCGTCGACCGCGACACCGAGGACACGCTGACCCTCGGGGTCGCGGCCGCGCTGGACTGCCTCGCCGACTCCGGTATCGACCCCGTCGATCTCGACATCGTCATCTGCGGTGCCACCACCGTCCACGATGGCTACGACATGGTCTTCGAGCCGTCCGCCGCCAAGGAGATCGCGCGCCGGATCGGCGCGGTCAACGCCACCGGCTACGACGTGGCCAATGCCTGCGGTGGCACCATGACCGGTGTTTACCTGCTGGACAACCTGATCAGAGCGGGTGTCGTCCGCACCGGCATGGTGGTGACCCCCGAGGTGATCTCCCCGGTGACCGCGGGCGCGCTGGCCGAGGCGGTCGACGCCCGCGACCCTCAGTTCGCCGCGCTGACGCTGGCCGACGCCGCCGTCGCGGTGGTGCTCGACCCCGCGGTCGACGACGCCGAAGCGGTGCACTACGTGGACCTGATCACCTGCGCCGAGTACTCGCCGCTGTGTATCGCCAAGCCGAGCGACGCCTCCGAGAACATGATCATGCTCACCGACAACCTCACGATGCAGGCGGCGCCGCGACGCGAAACGTGGGCCCGATTCCATCGCGATCTGCTGGAAAAGCGCGGCACCGATTTCGCGGCCGAGGAATTCGATTTCATCATCTTCCACCAACTCGGCGTCGGATTCACCGAGAAATTGGCGGCGTCGGGTGCCGGAATTCACGGGACGGAAATGCCGCCGCGGCTGGCTCGTGTCGAGAAATACGGTAATACCGGATCGAGCACGCATTTCTTGGTCCTCTACGACTACCTGAAACGTGGGTTGGTGCCTGCCGGGTCGAAGGTGTGTTTCGTCCCCACCGCTTCCGGCATGGTTTTCGGTGTTCTTTCGGCGACCATCGGTGAATTGGTGAAGGCATAATGTCAACGATTGTTCTCCATTCGGCGGTGACAGCCGATCGCGCGCTGGGGTCTATCGATCTCGCGGTCGGTGCCGCGCGGGCCTGCCTGGCGGGCGCGGGTCTCGGTGCCACCGATATCGACGTGCTCATCAATATCGGCATCTACCGCGACGGCAATGTCGTTGAGCCGTCGAACGCCGCCCTGATCCAGCGCGAGCTCGGCATGCACCTGGACTACGAATCCG
>JACIXH010000304.1 GCA_014360565.1 Nocardia sp. | reverse complement strand
GACCGAGAAAGTTCACCGCGACGTCCGGGAGAGAGCCGATGACCGAACTGAGCCGTGCCCGCTACGCCGAACTGTTCGGGCCCACCACCGGCGATCGTATCCGCCTGGCCGACACCGACCTGTTCATCGAGATCACCGAAGACCGCAGCGGCGGACCGGGTCTCGCCGGTGAGGAAGCGGTCTTCGGCGGCGGCAAGGTGCTGCGCGAGTCGATGGGTCAGTCGCGCGCCACCCGCGCCGACGGTGCCCCGGACACGGTCATCACCGGTGTTGTCATCATCGACCACTGGGGCATCATCAAGGCCGATGTCGGCATCCGCGACGGCCGCATCTGCGGCATCGGCAAGGCCGGTAATCCCGACACCATGTCGGGCGTGCACCCGGCACTGGTGGTCGGCCCGTCGACAGAGATCATCGCGGGTAACGGGCGCATTCTCACGGCGGGCGCGATCGACTGCCATGTCCATTTCATCTGCCCGCAGCTGATGGACGAGGCGCTCGGCGGCGGCATCACGACCCTGATCGGCGGCGGCACCGGGCCCGCCGAGGGCTCCAAAGCCACCACCGTGACTCCCGGCTCCTGGCATCTGGCGCGGATGCTGGAAGCCCTGGACCACTGGCCGATGAACATCGTGCTGCTCGGTAAGGGCAACACGGTCAGCCAGGAATCGATGTGGGAGCAATTGCGCGGCGGCGCATCGGGTTTCAAGCTGCACGAGGACTGGGGTTCCACCCCGGCCGCCATCGATGCCTGCCTCACCGTCGCCGATGCGGCGGGCGTGCAGGTGGCGCTGCACTCGGACACGCTCAACGAGGCCGGATTCGTCGAGGACACCCTCGCCGCCATCGCGGGTCGCGGCATCCACGCCTACCACACCGAGGGTGCGGGCGGCGGCCACGCACCCGACATCATCACTGTCGCTTCACATCTGAACGTGCTGCCCAGTTCCACCAACCCCACCCGGCCGCACACCGTCAACACCCTCGACGAGCATCTCGACATGCTGATGGTCTGTCATCACCTGAGCCCGTCGATCCCGGAGGACCTGGCCTTCGCCGAATCGCGGATCCGCCCGTCGACCATCGCCGCCGAAGACCTCCTGCACGACCTCGGCGCCATCTCCATGATCGGTTCGGATTCCCAGGCGATGGGCCGCATCGGCGAAGTGGTGATGCGCACCTGGCAGACCGCGCACGTGATGAAACGCCGCCGGGGCCCCCTGGCAGGCGACGGTGCGGCCGACAACGCCCGCGTGCGGCGCTACATCGCCAAATACACCATCTGCCCGGCGATCTCGCACGGCCTCGACGACGAGATCGGTTCGATCGAGGTCGGCAAACTCGCCGACCTGGTGCTGTGGGAGCCCGCGTTCTTCGGCGTCCGCCCACACGCCGTCCTCAAGGGCGGCATGATCGCCTGGGCCGCGATGGGCGACGCCAACGCCTCGATCCCCACCCCACAGCCGGTCCTGCCCCGGCCGATGTTCGGTGCGGCGGCCCCCGCCGCCGCGGCCACCTCCTTGCACTTCGTCTCCGAGCAGGCCATCGACGACGGCCTCGCGAACCGCCTGAACGTGCGCCGAAAGCTGGTGCCGGTCAAGAACGCTCGTGGCGTCACCAAGGCCGACCTGCCCCACAACGACGCCATGCCACGCATCGATGTCGATCCCGACACCTTCACCGTCCGGATCGACGGCGAGGTCTGGGCCGAAGAACCCGCTACCGAACTCCCGATGGCCCAGCGCTACTTCCTGTTCTGAACCGGTGCACAGCGGCGGGTCGAGGTAGCCGTGCCGCTGTTCGGCACTCTCAGAGCGCGGTGGAGATCATCGAGGTCGAAACGGCGAAGTACCGGCTCACCGCGTGAGCCGGTGCGCGGTGGCAGACTGCGACTATGACCACCAACGATTGGGCCGATGTCGACAACTACCTCGTCACCACCCTCGTGGGTGAGGAGGGCGTACCCGCGCTGACCGCCAACGCCGACGCGGGACTGCCCGCCATCGACGTCTCCCCGCCCCAGGGCAAACTGCTGAATCTGTTGGCGCGTACCGCGAAAGCGCGCCGGGTGCTCGAGATCGGCACCCTCGGCGGCTACAGCACCGAGTGGCTGGCACGCGCGGTCGGCGACGGCGGCCTGGTCGTCACCCTCGAATTCGAACCCCGCCACGCCAGGGTCGCGCGCGAGAACCTGGACCGCGCCGGGGTGGGGGACCGGGTGGAGATCCTGGTCGGCGCGGCGCTGGACACCTTGCCCGGTGTCGCCGAAGACCTGACCGAACCGTTCGACCTGGTCTTCATCGACGCCGACAAGGTCAACAACTCCCATTACGTGCAGTGGGCGCTGCGCCTGACCCATCCGGGCTCGGTGATCATCGTCGACAATGTGGTGCGCGCGGGCGCGGTGGCCGACGAGCAGACCGAGGATCCCAGCGCCAAGGCCAGCCGGGACCTGATCGAACTGCTGGCCGCCGAGCCCAGTGTCGATGCCACCGTGATCCAGACCGTCGGTGCCAAAGGCTGGGACGGGTTCGCCTACGCCGTCGTCAACGGGCCGAATTCCTGACCTTCACGGCCCGGCAATGCGGATGGCCACTGCCGGGCATGCGAGATTCATCGAGGGTTATCCGGCGCCGCTAGCGTGGGAGTGTTCGCCGAAGGAGCCGCCATCATGGAATTCCGCCATCTCGTCTCGTTCATCGCGCTCGCCGAGGAATTGCACTTCGGACGCGCGGCGCACCGTCTGCATCTGACGCAGCCGAGCCTCAGTGCCCAGTTGCAGAAGCTGGAGAAGTCGCTGCAGGTGCAGCTGGTCGCGCGCACGTCGCACGAGGTGCGCCTGACCCCGGCGGGCCGGGAGTTCGAACTACAGGCCCGCCAGATCATCGCCCAGCTCGACCGTGCGGCCGAGGCGGCCAAGGCGACCGCCGCCGGTCGCGCGGGCAGCCTGAACATCGGCTACAACCTGCCTGCCAGCAGGCACGTGCTGCCCGATGCGCTCGCCCAGCTGACCGACCGCCACCCTGGCATCTCGGTGTCGCTGTGGGAGAAGCGGACCGGGCCGCAGCTGGCCGCGCTGGCCGAGGGATCGCTCGACCTGGCCATGGTCTACGGCCATCCCAGCACGGCCGATTTCCGGTATCGCCGTCTGCTGCACCGGATTCCACTGGTCGCGGTAGTCGGGCGTCAGCACCGCTGGGCCCACCGCTCGCACGTGCCGTTCGCCGAACTGCGCGATCAGGACTGCGTCCTGTTCGCCCGTGATCAGTGCCCGGCGATGTACGACACGATCCTGCGTTCGGCCGCGCAGACGCGAATCTCGTTGAACATCACCCATATCGCCGACGACCCCGGCGCCACCGCCCACATTGTCTCGGTGCGACCGCTGGTCGGATTCGCCTCGCTGCCACGGGCGGTGTCGGCGGGGATGGGGTCCTCGGGCACCGATCCGGTCGCGGTGAAGCTGGTCGATCCCGTGCCGACCCTGGATCTGCACGTGGTGTGGCGGGCCGACGAACAGAATCCTGCCGTGGCGCTGTTTCTCGATTGCCTCGCCGACACCGTGGCCGACGATCGGGCGCTGACGGCGTGACGGCGTCGTTCACTTCAACCCCGACCGCACGAACGCATTGACGATGTGACGCTGCAAGACCAGATACAGCAGCAGTACCGGCAGGCAGGCGAGTCCGGCCAGCGCCATCATCGGTCCCCACTGATCGCCTTCGCTACCCATGAAACTGCGCAGCCCGAGCTGGAGCACCGCGTTGGACTGACGGAGTACGACCGCGGGCCAGAAGTATTCGTTCCACGCGTTGATGAACAGCAGGATGCCCAGCGCGGCGAGTGCGGGCCGCAAATTCGGCACCACCACCGTCCACAGGATCGACCACGACGAGCGTCCGTCGATCTTCGCTGCGGCGATGAGTTCCTTGGGGAACGCCGACATGTGCTGGCGCAACAGCAGTACCCCCAGTGCCGAGCACAGCGTCGGCAGGACGACCCCGATCAGGGTGTTGATCAGGCCGAGCTGGTTGAGCAGGATGTAGTTGGGCAGCATGGTCACCTGGAACGGCACCAGCCACACCCCGACGAAAGCCAGATACAGCAGGTTTTGCAGCGGGAAGGTGTAGACGGCGAACGCGTAGGAGGCCAGCAAGGCGATGAGGAGCTGGCCCGCTGCCGAGAGCACCGCGACGAAGAACGTATTGGCGATCAGCCCCGCGATGTCGACCTTGTCCGCCGCGTCGAGGTAGTTGGCTGTCGAGAGCGGCCACGGGATCGGGGAGAGCGCGGTGACGTCTTCGGGTCTGCGCAGCGACGTCGCGAACAGCCAGTAGATCGGGAACACGCACACCAGTGCCGTAGCGGCGAGCAGCAGATGGCTGCCCACCCCACGCAGGCGTTCAATCATCATGGACGGCAACCTTTTCCGAGATCCAGACCAGCAGTGCGGCTACCAGGCCGAAGCCGGCGAACAGCAGCACACCGGCCGCGGCGCTCAGACCGGCGTCGAAACTGTGGAACGCGTAGTCCCAGAGCAGGTAGTAGATATTGGTGGTGGCCTGCGCGGGACCGCCCTGGGTCATCGAGTCGATGAGCGGGAACGTCAGTGTGGGGCTGAGCAACACGGTGGTGAGGATGAGAAACAGCACTGTGGGCGAGAGCAGCGGCAGGGTGATCCAGCGCCGGATCTGGCCGGGTGAGGCGCCGTCGACCCGGGCGGCTTCGTCGTAGTCGCCGTTGATTCCGGCCAGACCCGCCCACACCACGAGCACCGCGAAACCGATCAGGTGCCAGGCGGTGATCGCGATGATCACGCCCTGCGCGGTCTCGCTGTCGTAGGCCCAGTTGCGGTCGGAACCGGTCACCTGGGCGAGAAAGCCCGTCCCCGGATGCAGCAACCAGCGCCAGACGGCCGCTGCCGCGACCGGCGCCACCAGGAACGGCGCGAACACCAGTGCCTGATAGACCGTGCGCGCCCGGCCGGTGACCCGTCTGCTCGCCATCGCGATGACGACCGGTAGCGCCACCGTGAACGGCAGCAGACCCAGAATCAGTGTCCCGGTACGCCCCAGGGCGCCCCAGAATGCCGGAAGATCGAGCAGCCGTTCGTAATTCGCAGTGCCGACCGGTGTCATCGGAGCGGTCGGCAGCAGGTTCCACGAGTAGGTGGACAGTTGCAACGCCTGCACCAGGGGTTGATAGGTCCACACCACCAGCAGCACCAATGCCGGACTCAGGTACAGGTAGGGCGCGGCGAAGCGCGCCACCCGGCGGCGGGTGAGCCGCCGCCGCACCGGTTTCGGGTCGGGGACGGCCGCTGCCGTCTCGGCGTGCGGTTCGGGCGAAGCGGGCGCTTCGATGACCCACATCTACCTCACCGTCGCCCTGGCGGCGGTGATCGCGGCGATCTGCTCGAGCATCTCCGACTCCGGCCGGTCATAGACCTTCGGCGCCGGTGCGGCGTCGATCGCGGTGGCCAGCACCGTCGACTCCATCACGTCGATGCGGCTGTACCCGAAACCGGCGAATCCGCGATGTCTGCCCGCCGGTGCCATCGCGTCCACCCGGTAGGCCATCGCAGGACCGATCCACACCGGAATCCCGGCCAGCGCCGACGCGCCGGTGAGATGATTGTGTCCGCACAGAATCATCCGCACGTCGGTGCCCGCCACGACCTGTGCCAGCTGCTCGGCATCCTTGAGCCGGAGGAAGTCGAGGGTGGCCAGGGGCGAGCGCAGGGGTGGATGGTGCACCACCAGCACGGTGCCGTGCGGAGCCGCAGTGCGCAGTTCGCCAGCCAGCCAGGCCAGCTGTTGCGGCTCGAGCTTGCCGTCGTGCTGAAACGGCGTGGTGCTGTCGAGCACGATGATCCGCACTCCCGCGACCTGCACGCTGTGGTCGTGCGGCAGGTCGGGATCCACGGTGTCGCGCCCGAGCAGTTCGATGCCGAAGGCCGTGCGCTCGTCGTGATTGCCCATGGCATAGACGATTTCGGCACCGAGGTCGGCAGCGACGGGCTCGACGGCGGCGCGCAATCGCCGGTAGGCCGCCGGTGAACCGTTGTCGCTGAGGTCGCCGGAGAAGATCAGCACATCGATGCGTTGCCCGAACTCGCGCAGCCGCTCGAGCACCGCGGTCAGGTTGGCGGCAGTGTCGACGCCGTGGAGCAGTTCGCCCTCGGGCCGCAGATGGGTGTCGGTGATCTGGACGATCGTCAGGCCGGTCATGACGCGGGCATGAGTTCGGTGCCCGCGGCACGGGCGGCGGCCAGGGTCGACTGCGGGTCGGCGCCCTGGAACACCACCGCTTCCACGGCGTCCATCATCCCGTCGCGCATCTGCAGATAGTTGTTGCCCGGCATCGACACCCACGGCTCCATGGTCGCCAACTGCGCGACGTTCGGACGCAGCAGCGGATTCTGGTCGGCCCATTCCTTCAGCCCGCCCGCTTCCTCGAGCAGACCGGTGCGCAGCGGCAGGTAACCGATGTTCTGCGCGATCTTCGTGTAGGAATCTTCGCTGGTGAGGTGCTTGATCAGCTCCCACGCGGCCCGCTGCTTCGCGGGATCGTCGGACAGGATATGCAGGCCCGCACCGGAATTCGTCGGGATCGCCGGTCCGGTGCCGAAGCTGGGCATCGGCGC
>JACIXH010000303.1 GCA_014360565.1 Nocardia sp. | reverse complement strand
TCTCCCCGACGGTGGAAGTGGCGCAGAGCGCGGGCCTGATCTGGCTGTTCCCGCTGACGTTCATCTCCTCGGCGTTCATCTCCGCCGAAACCCTGCCGGGGCCCTTGCGCGCCATCGCCGAATGGAATCCGATCACCGCGGTCTCGGTAGCGGGCCGCAAGCTCTTCGAGAACGACTCACCCCCGAGTTTCGTCCCCGCGACGGGCTGGGCCGCGGAGAACTGCATCCTCTACGCGATCATCTGCTCCCTGGTCATCCTCGCCATCGCGATGCCCGCAGCCCTGTTGCAGTACCGCAAAGTAGCCAGCCACTGAGTTGTCGGCGGCTGGGGCCGCGGTTCTCGGCGCTTGACTCCACCTCTTCCCTCCCTACGGGTACTCCTTCGTCGCACCCTTCGGTCAGTCCATCGGCGGAGGCGCGCCGAGAACAGGGAGCCCGCCGCGAAACGCCGAAGGCCGCCTTCCCGAATCGGGTAGGCGGCCTTCGGCGTTCACACTGAATTATCCGCGGCGGCGCGCCTTGAGGAGGTCGAGGCGCTCCTTGAGCAGCTCCTCGAGTTCCTCCTTGCTGCGGCGCTCCAGCAGCATGTCCCAGTGGGTACGCGGCGGCTTGACCTTCTTGGTCTCCACGGAGGTGCCCTCCATGAGCTGGCCCTCCTGGCCGTTACGGCACAACCAGGTGGGCGGGATCTCCGCGTCGTCGGCGAACGGGACGTCGAACTCCTCACCGTTGTCGGTGCGGTAGCGGGCGATCCGGCGCGGGGCCAGGTCGTGGTCGCGATCGGTCTCGTAGCTCACCGCTCCGAGCCGACTGCCCCGGAGTACGCGATCTGCCATGTGTGCTCCTGTAATTTCGGCGGCCGGGGCCGCGGTTTCCCTGTGCCTGTCGGCGGCTTGCGCCGCGGTTCTCGGCGTAGTACTAGCTCAACGCACGGGAAGTCTGAACTGTTCCATTGTAGTCGCAGAGACTTCTCGGGTGAGCGACCCCCGAATCTGCGCCGGCGGTCGGCCGGTGTCGCCGCCGTTGCCCGCTCAGCGAGACCTGAACCGGCGAATCGATTCCCGGGCCGATAGGGTTTCTGATCATGTCGCGCAGTCGCCTGCTGTCCTGCCTCTGGTGCGGGCGGGAGATCGTGGATTCGGAGTCGGGACGGCGTCGTCGCTACTGTCGCCAGTCGTGCCGCCAACGTGCCTATGAACACCGCAGCAGTCTCAAGGGAACCGGGATTCCCGAGGACGCTGTGGTGCTGACCGCGCAGGAGGCCGCGGATCTGGCCGATCGGTGGTTCGCGGCGCGGTGTGCCGCCGAGGATGTGGCGACGGCGGTGGGGGAGGGAGCCGAGCCCGCCGAGCTGGCGCAACTGAGCGCGACGTTGGTGCAGTTGGCTCGCGACGCCGAACGGCTGCGCTGAACGCACTGCACCCCGGACAACCCACTGGCAGTGGGCGATCCGGGGTCGCGGTACGGCCGCGCCGTGGTTCGGCCTACTCCGTTTCCCATTCTCTGACCCGCCGGTACACAGCCGTCACGCCGCCGGCTACCAAGACCACCAGCACAGCCGCGGCGCCGGCGGTCGCGAGGTCGGGGTCGGTCAGTGCCTGGCCACGCAGGGCTTGCCAGAACACGAGGGTGAGCAGGCCGAAGTAGCCGCCTGCGGCGACCGCGAGCAGGGCGGCGCGGGCCGCTTCGGTCCGCAGCCAGGAATACCGCGGCGCGAGCGCGACCAGGGCGACGGCGAGCAGCAGCAGCACCTGGATCCCGTGCAGACCCACGAAGTGCGGGATGCGCAGGTCACCGCCCACGGTGCTCCAATGCGTGATCGGCATGCCCGCGGCACTGTCGCGTGCGGTATCGCCGGGGCGCACCGTGTGCCCGGCGACCAACCCCACGACAGTGCCGTCGGACTGACGAACCAGCTGCGGCCCGGTGAACCCCATCAGATAGCCCAGCGCCATCCCGGTCACGGCCAGCCACAAGCCCGCTCTCAGGGCGATCCTGGTCGGCCGATCCGCCAGCTTCTGCCACGAAATGATCACCGCCAGGGCAAGATTGGCGAAGAACAAGCCGGGCACGCCGGAGGCGAACACCTGCTGCCCGATCTCGTTGACCGGGTCGGTGGAGTCGTTGAAATGGCTGAACGTCCCGCGCGCCGCCTGCACCGCGATGAACCCCACGTCGGCGATCCCCGTGATCGCGAAGACGGTGCCGAGCCACCAGGTGGCCCGCCGCCCACGATGCGGTAGCCGCAGAATCCAGGCCAGCGTCATACCGTAGAGGGCGAAGGCGAGGCCGAACTTGGCCGGCTTGAGCCACACGGATTCGCCGAGCAGCAGTCGATCGTCGACCACCGCTGCGACGGTCGACACCACGACCAGCACGGCCATCAGCGCGGAATTCACCAGTAGTGGCCCGTGCCAGGGCGCCCGGTCGGTGACATCGGTCGTGGTGCGCACACCGATGCGGGACAGCGTGTGGGTGAGGTCGATCGTCGCCATACCCCGAAGGTAGAAATCCGGTGCACCACACCACGTCCCGCTGTAGAACGGTTCGAAACCGATACCGGGGTACGGGTCGGCCTACCCGAGTTCTAGGGGTTTTCTCAGATCCCCATGCGCCAGATCGCCGCGTCGACCGCGCGGGGCGAGACGATCGCGAGTGCCTGCAGCAGGCGCGTGTAGGTCGGGTACAGCTCTAGCGGTCGGGTCCGGATCGCGGTGATGATCCAGTCGGCGGCATCCTCGGACGACAGCGCGGGCGCATCGTCGTATTTGCCGGTGGGCGCGATCATCTCGGTGCGCACCAGCGGGTAGCCGACCGTCGTGACGTGCACGCCGCGACGCCGCGTCTCCGCACCGAGGCTGCGCCCGAAGGCGCCGAGCGCCGCCTTCGAGGCGTGGTAGGCGGTGAACAGCGGCATCGATCCGGCGGCCACGCCCCATGTCGCGATATTGACGATGTGGCCGGTACCCGCGTCGAGCATCGATGGCAGCAGCCCCATCGTGAGCCGGGTGGCGCCGAAGTAGTTCAGCGCCATGGTGCGCTCGTAATCATGGAACCGGTCGGTGGTGTCGGCGGCGCCGCGCCGGATCGACCGGCCCGCGTTGTTCACCAGCACATCGACGGTTCCGAACTGCTCCAGCAGAGCTTTTGCCAGTGCGTCGTTCTGCTCGGCGTCGGCGAGGTCGCAGGTGATCATCTCGGCATCGCCGCCTTCGGCGCGTACCGCGTCGCGCACCGCAGCCAGCGGCTCGGCAGTGCGGGCGACCAGGATCACCCGCGCTCCCTCGCGGGCGAGTGCGTGCGCCGCGGCTTTGCCGACGCCCGAGGAGGCGCCCGTCAACACCACGGTCTTGCCCGCTATCTCGTGCTGCTCACCCCGGGTCAACCGGGTGAGTACGCGGGGCAGCGCGGGTGGGTTGAGCAGCACCGATTGTGCGATTTCGGCGAACACGGGGACTCCTGTCGAGTCGAACAGTGGGGACGAACAGGTAATTTACTTAATAGTAAATTACCTGGGTTCGGTTGGGGCCGTCAGCGGGGCGATGGTTGGATGAACCGGTGAGCACAGCCGGTACGAAAGGTGTCCCGCGGCCCGAGCGCGAACAGCAGATCCTCGACGCGGCTGTCGCCGAGATCGGCCGCGTCGGTTACGCCGGTCTCTCGCTCGCCGATGTCGCGCACCGCGCCGGTGTGTCCAAACCGCTGGTCTACACCTACTTCCAGTCCAAGGACGGCCTCTACATCGCCTGCGTGGACCGCGCGGCCACGGTTCTTTTCGGTGCGATCGAAACCGCCATCGCGGGCGGGGGTGGGCTCAGCAAGGCCGAACGGACCCTCGCGGCGATCTTCGCCGCGCTGGAACCGCGCCCACACGACTGGACCGTCCTGTTCGACCGCTCCCACCCCGACGACGGCCCTGCCGCCGACGCCGTCCGCGCCGCTCGCCGCCGCATCGCCGCCCAGGCCGCCCGCGGGGTCGCCGACGCCATCACTCCCGTCGACCTCAGCGACCCGGCCGACCTGTCCGCCCTGACCGACATCTGGATGGGCGCGGTCACCTCCCTGGTCCTGTGGTGGCTACGCCATCCCGACCAGACCAGCACCCAGATGACCGCCCGCACCCATCGCCTCATCGCCGCCGTCCTCGCGGCTCCGCGCTCGTGAACAGCTGTACCGCAACAGCATCCGTCGAACTGGCCAGGTCCGTCGGCTTCGCCTTCGTGAGGCCGTCGACCGGTCGGTCGTCTCGACCGCTGACGAGCGCGGTGTATCAGCGTGGCGCGTAATCGGTGACCGAACGTTGTTCGCCGGCCTCGGGTAGGAGTTCGGTGAGCGCACGAGCCCACTCGTGGCGCCGCTCGGGAAAGCAGCGGTCGAGCAGATCGCGCATGATCGACGGTGCGATGGAGGCGCCGGGGGAGGCACCGAGCAGGCCGGCGATGGTGCCGTCGGCGCCGGTCACCAGTTCGGTGCCGAATTCGAGGGTTCCGCCGCGCTTGCGATCGGGCTTGACCAGTTGGGCGCGCTGTCCGGCTTGGATCAAGGTCCAGTCGGTGGGGTCGGCGGTCGGGTAGAAGCGCTGGAGTTGGGCGAACTTGCGCCGGGGTGAGGCCAGGAGTTCGGTGACCAGGTAGCGGACCAGGTCGAGATTGCGCAGGCCGACCGCCAGCAGCGGGACGATGTTGTGTGGGCGCAGGGTGGTGAACAGGTCGGTGAGTTTGCCGTGGCGGAGCAGGCGGGTGCTGAAGGTGGCGTAGGGGCCGAACATCAGCGCGCCCGCCCCGTCGACCTCGCGGCGATCCAGGTGCGGGACAGACATGGGTGGGGCGCCGAGGGCGGCGCGGCTGTAGACCTTGGCGTGGTGCTCGGCGACGACCTCGGGGTTGTCGGTGCGCAGGAACTGCGCACCGAGCGGGAACACCGCGTACCCGCGCACCTCGGGCACGCCTGCCCGCTGCAACAGGCGCAGGGCATAGCCACCCGCACCGACGAACACGAAGCGGGTCCGCACGACGAATCCTCGCCCACTGTCGAGGTCGCGCCCGCGCACGGTCCACAGTCCGTCCTTGCCGCGCGAGAGGCCGGTGATCTCGCGATGCATCCGGACCGCGTTGCCCGCACGCTTCATCGTCGCCAGCAACGACCTGGTCAGCGCACCGAAGTCGATATCGGTGCCCGCGGTGTGCCGGGTGGCTGCCATGGCTTCGCCGTCGGCCCGCCCGCGCACGAGCAACGGCGCCCACTGCGCGATGACCGCACGGTCCTCGGTGAATTCCATGCCGGTGAAGGCGGGCAGTTCCCGCAGTGTCGCGTACCGCTGCCGCAGGTAGGCGATATCAGGCTCGCCGAACACCGCGGTGACGTGCGGCGCCGGGGTGAGGAACGTGGCGGGGTCGAGCTCGCCACGGTGTGCCAGCGCGGACCAGAACCGGCGCGAGAGCGCGAACTGATCGGCGATCTCGGCGGCCTTGGCTCCGTCGTCGGGGTCGGGCATGTAATTGAGTTCGCACAGGCCGGAGTGTCCGGTGCCCGCGTTGTTCCACGGATGACTGCTCTCGGCCGCTGGTTCGCCGAGTCGCTCGAACAGCGCGATGGACCAGTCCGGGGCGAGCGTGCTCAGCAGGGCCCCGAGCGTGGCCGACATGATGCCGCCGCCGATCAGCACCGCGTCGAGAATGTCGTCACCGGGACCGGATCCGGGCCGGATGGGTGTGGTCTCGTTCATGGTCGAACCTCCCGTGAGCTGTGTACCGCCATCGTCATGCCGACAGCAGTGATCCGTCCAACACGGAAACGCCGAAGATATGATCCGGATATGGATGATTCGGTGCAGTCGGGCGCGCAGGCGGTGGCTCCGCTGCTGGCGGCCTTCGACGCGGCCGCCGAAGAGGGCCACTTCACCCGGGCCGCGCAGCGACTCGGCGTGCCGCAGTCCTCGCTCAGCCGCCGCATCAAGACGATGGAGCACCTGCTCGGGGTCGCCTTGTTCCAGCCGGTGGGGCGTGGCGTCGCGCTCACCCCGCAGGGTCGTGACCTCTACGAACACACGCGCGGACTGGTCGCCGTCCTCGACGACGCGATCGGGCGCGTCCGCGCCGACGCCGACCCCGACAGCGGGCTGGTGCGTTTCGGCTTCCCGCTCACGCTGGGCCCGGTCAGCATCCCCTCGCTGCTCGCGCAGTTCCACACCAAAGCGCCACGAATCCGGCTACACCTGGTGCAGGCACACGGCGAGGCGCTGGCCGAGCAGGTGCGCGAGGGCAGGCTCGACCTGGCGGTGATGATCCCGCCCCCACCGGATCTGCCCACCGTCGCCCTCGGACGTCAGCGCATCGATCTGCACGTGGCGCGCACTCACGCGCTGGCCGGGCGCACCCGCATCGATCTCGCGGAGTTGGCCGGCGAATCGTTCATCGCGAACCCGCCCAGCTATCAGCTGCGTACCCTGCTCAATACCTGGTGTGCCGCAGCGGGTTTCACGCCACGCGTGGTATTCGAGATCACCGAGTTCGAGACTTTGCGCGCACTGGTGGCGCTGGGGCAGGGCGTCGCGCTGCTGCCCGCGGCCGAAGTCGCGAACCCGGATCTGGCGGTGATACCCATCGATGGCGAACGCGACCGCGAGGTCGGTCTGGTCTCGGGAGACCA
>JACIXH010000302.1 GCA_014360565.1 Nocardia sp. | reverse complement strand
CGGTGCAAGACGTCCTGTACCAGACCGAAACTCGGATCGAAGATGAATTGGAAAGCCACCCCGATCGCCGCGCCCGAAATCACGAACGGTGCGAAGATGGCGGAGCGAACAACATTGCGCCCGAACAATTTCCGATCCAACAGTAGCGCGAGCGCGAGACCGAGCGCCATGCTCACCACGACCGCGGCGACGGTGAATATCACCGTATTGCTGACGACTTTCCAGGAATCGGCGCGCTGCCACCACTCGACGTAATTTGCGAAACCAATTGGTTTCGCAATGGGGTCGGCGATGTTCCAGTCGGTGAAAGAGAGCCGGATGTTATCGGCCAGTGGCCGGTAGACGAACAGCGTCAACAGCGCCAGGTTCGGCACGACCAGCACTCCGAACAGCGCATAGTCTTGCCACGGGCGATTTCTCAGCCCGCGGCCACTCGGGGCGGGGAGGACCCGCTCTGGACTGCTACGCACCGCGGCAGCTTTACGGCGCACGGCGAACGTCTGGTTAACCTGGACCGCCGACCTGCTGAACATCGGGCGCACAGGCCGAGTACAGCAAAGAGCCGAACAATCCGACCGGAAAGATCGTATTGTTCGGCTCTCGTCCGAAAAGGTTAGTTCCAGTCTCCCAGGCCGTCACCGGCGCTGAGCGTGCCGCCCTGGGTGTTGGTGACGATCACGGCATCGCCGCGGCGCGCGTTCTCCAGGAACCACTTGGCGTTCTCGGTGCTCACGTTCAGGCAGCCGTGGCTGGCGTTGGAGTAGCCCTGCTGACCCACCGACCACGGCGCCGCGTGCAGGAAGATGCCGCTGTTGGACAGCCGCGTCGCGTACTCCACGTCGATCTTGTAGCCCTCGGGATCGGTGACCGGGACGCCGTAGGTGGAGGAGTCCATGGTCATCTTCTCGCGCCGCTCGCCGACGATGTAGGTGCCGTTGGGGGTCTCGTAGCCGGGCTTGCCCAGCGAGGTCGGCATCTGTTTGACGACCTCACCGTTGACGGTCACGGTGATCATCTTGGTGTTGTCGTCCACGCTGGCGATGAACGCGTCACCGATGTGGAACGAGCTGGAGGTGCCGCCCGCGACGACGGTGACGTCGGTGTTGGCGGGCCAGAACTCGGTGGGCTTCCAGCGCACCTGCTTGGTGCCGGTCCAGTAGAAGTTCCCCGGCACGTTCGCGCTCGAGGTGACCTTGATGGCCCGCTCGGCGGCGGCGCGGTCTTCGACCGGCTCCTTGAAGGTGATGATGATCGGCTGCGCGACACCGACGGTCTCGCCGTCGGCGATGTTGATGTTCGGCGGCGCGAACGGCGCCTGCGCCGGCTGGTCGACCGCGGGCTGGCTGGAGCCGGAGCCGAAGCCCGGCAGGGTCGGCTCGGCCTGCGCGGGCACGACGACCAGGGCGCCGGTCGCGGCGAACGCCGCCGACAGCAGCAGACCCCGGCGCAGCCAGTGCGATTGCCGCGTATTTGCCTCGTGGTGCATAGGTATCTCGTCCATTCCATCTCTCGTTCCGCGTGCGGCGGCGCGAGATCTTCGTAAGTGACGCGGAGGCCGCAACGGGTCTCCACGGGGTAACGACGCCCCGACCCTGACCGCTCATTCCTACCCGCCCGAGGTGACAACGTGCCAGCCGCGCGGCCCGGCGATAACAGGCCGGCAACTATGTGCCGTGGATCACATAACGTCTTGTTATCCATCGGCTTTCGGCAAACGCCGCGCTCACGACGGCGAGTTGGATCCGGGGTCGGCGAGCAGGGCGGAAACACATCGGTGTGAGCTTCAAACCCGTAGTGAGCGAGATCACTGCGCTCGTGTGAAGTGGATCGCTCGATTCGGCGCGGTGGCCAGATTTCGCGGCACGGTTCGTGGCCGGGCACCGAGGGCGAGCCCGGGTTCGAGGCGCAACCGGACCTCGGTCAGCAGGGTTGCCAGCACGACGCGGAGTTCGTATTCGGCCAGCGTGGCGCCGATGCAGCGGCGATGCCCGCCGCCGAAGGGCGCGAACTCGAACGGCGAGACTTTGCGATCGAGGAAGCGGTCGGGATGGAACAGCCGCGGCGCGGGCCAGGTCGAGGGCTGACTGTGCAGCACGCCGACCGCCAACCCGATCGTCTGACCTGCCGCGAGGTCGAGCCCCCGCCATCGCCAGGATTGCCGGATCCTGCGCAGCACGATGGGCACAGGCGGATGCAGGCGCAGGGTCTCCTGACACACCGCGTCGAGCAGCGGCAGTCGAGCCTGCTCGCCGGGATCACCGGCCGCGCTCTGTAGTTCGGCGACGACCCGGTCGAGCAAGCCACGCTCCCGGTGCAGGTGGTAAAGCGCCCAGGTCAGCGTGGTCGCGGTCGTCTCGTGCCCGGCAACCAACAGGGTGCGTAGGTGCTCGCACAACTCGGTATCGGTGAGCGCGGAACCGTCGTCATAGCGGGTGTCGAGCAGCAGGTCGAGCAAGTCGCCGCCACCAACGCTGTCGCCGGAACCGGTGCTGTCGCCTGCGCCGGGGCGAGCGAGTCGACGTCGCGCGACCTCGGCGAGGATGAGCGCGTCCAAGCGCTCGCGGGTCGCGACGAATCGCGCCCATGGTCCGAAACCGCCGACGCCGCGCCGCAATACGGGCGCGACCAGCAGCGGCGTGGTGAACGCGGCGAGGAAATCGGCGACCACACCGGCGTATTCGTCGCCGCGATCCCCGTCGGTCCCGAACGCCGCGGTGAGGATGACCCGCAGGGTGATCGCGCGGGCCGCGGCGAGCGCGTCGATTCGCCCGCCGAGCTGCCAGGAACTCGCAGTGCCGCAGCCGCTTTCGACCTCCCGCAGCGTCGCGGCGCGGATGACTTCGCCCAGCTGCCGTACCCGGCCACCGTGCAGCGCGGGGGCGAGCAGGGCGCGATCTGCCCGGTGACGCGGACCGGAACTCAGGATGAGCGAGGCGGCGCCGACCATCGGTTCGATCGGGTTGGGCCGTGGCGGTTCCAGCAACTCGACCGGCAGCCGGAACAGTTCCCGCGCGCCCTCGGCGGTCGCGGTGAACAGCACCGGCGGAAACCCGGGGAAACCGACCGCGAACGGATCGCCGTGCGCTGCCCGTCGCCGCAGATAGCCCTCGAAATCGCGCCCAGCGGCCACACCGTGCAGCAACGACCAGCGTGGCGGTGTCGGCCTCTGCGCGCTCATACCGGTACTACGGCCGACCAGAGCCACCGGTTCGACGCACGGTGTTCTGGGCGAGCGCGGCGAGTTTGGCCAGGCGGGCGTCGCCGAGGGCGGTGACGGCATTGCCGAGCCGGTTGGTGACGAACGCGATCGACATCCGCAGGTCGGGGTCGGCGTAGGCACCGGAACCACCGACCCCGTAGTGGCCGAACGCGTTTCGCGGCTGCTGCTTGGTCATCAGCACCGGCCGGTGATAGCCGAGGGTGAACCGCAGCGGCAGGCCGAGGACGTAATCGCGGCTCTCGGTCTGCTGGGTCCGGTTGATCGTCTCGACCGTCTCCGGGCGCAGCAGCGACACCGCCGGGTTCCCCGACTTCGGACGATGCTCGCCGTCACCGCCGTACACCACGCCCTCGTTCGCGAGCGCGCCGTACATCCTGGCCAGCGCCCGCGCCGAGAACACGCCGTTCCACCCCGGCATCACCGCGTCGTGCACCCGCGGGTCGCGGACCAGTTCGTCGAAACTCTCCGGCATGCCCGCCTCGGCGAGCCCGCGCACCGGCCGCACCCACGACAGCACCGAGGACGCGGTGTTCCAGCGAATCCCCGGCGGGGCGAGGTGCGGGAAGATCTTGGCGATCCGGTGCCGCTGCCCGGCCGGTACCTGGAACCAGAACTCGTCGATTCCCAACGGCTGCGCCACTTCTCGGCGCAGCACCTCGGTGAACGGGTCACCGGTCACCCGCTGCACGATCTCGGCGACCAGCCAGCCGAAGGTGATCGCGTGATAGCCGGAGGTGCGGATGCGGCGGGGGTCGGCGGGGCTCTCGGCCAACGCGTTCACCACCGCGCCGTAGTCGAGAATGCCCTCGCGCCCCGGGACCAGCCCGCGCACCCGATGCAGTCCGGCCCGGTGCGAGAGCACATCGCGCACCGTGATGTCGGCCTTGCCGTGCGCGGCGAACTCCGGCCAATACTCGGCTACCGGCGCCTCGTAGTCGATGAGGCCGCGTTCGGCCAGCCGGTGCAGCACCGTGGCGGCCACACCCTTGCCGGTGGAGAAGGTGAGCGCGACGTGGTCGCCGTGCCAGCGTTGATCCTTGGCCGCCCAACCGGCCCAGACATCCACGACCGGTCGGCCGTCGAGATAGACCGCCAGCGCTCCCCCACCACGACTCGGCTGCGGGAACATGCCGAAGAAATGGTCGGCCAAGCGGATGAAGCGAGGATCTACGAGCATTTGTCGCGGCGCCGCGAGCGCGCTGTGACCTGGTCTGGTCAGTGGGCCGAAATCTCCCGCCGTTGCTGCCACCATCGGGTTCACCTCCTGATGCAGGCCGACCCGGGAGGCCGGAATCCCAAGGGTAACGCAGTGTCCGGACACCGGGACGGAGTCGACGCAGGTGGCTCCGGTGGTGTATTCACAGTAGGTGTTTGCAGATCTGTCCCCGGGCCGGTTCGTCGGCGCTGTCGCCCTCACGGTGACCGCGTTCGTCTCGGCCGGCTGCGGTGGCACCATCGACGGCAACGCCCAACCGGCGATCGACGTCGTCCCGGCCACCAGCAGCGCCGCGCCGACCACCGAGTCGAGCACGACGACCACCGGCAAACCCGCGCCGACCTCGAGCCGCGGCGGCGACACCGACTTCCAGGCCCGCGTCGGCGATTGCGTCGCGCTGGGCGGCACCGTCGACGACGCCACCATCGAGAAGGCGTCCTGCGGCAGCCGATCCTCCAATTACAAGGTCATCGGCAAGGCCAGGACCAGCGGCGACTGCGTCAGCGACCGCGACAACTTCTACGCCGAGACTCTCAACGGGATCGAGACCGGCGCCCTGTGCCTCGACATCGACTGGGTGGTCGGCGGCTGCATGGACGTCGGCGGTGAGGAACCCTCGCGCATCGACTGCGCGGAGTCCGGCTCCGAGCCGGTCAAGGTGATCACGATCCTGAACGATTCCGACAGCGTCGATTCCTGCCCCGACATCGCCGATTCCGGCTTCAAGTACGCCGAGCGGCGCATCGTGGTCTGCGTGGAGAGCCTGTAGTTTCGGACGGGTGCCGGTCACCCAGACGGTTCCGCTGAAATCGGCCACCGGCCGGTGGATCATGCTCGCCACCGTCCTCGGTTCCTCGATGGCGTCGCTGGACGCCACCGTCGTCTCGGTCGCGCTGCCGCGCATTGGCGAGTCACTGAACACCGATGTCGCCGGACTGCAGTGGACGGTCAACGGCTACACCCTCACCCTCGCCTCGTTCATCCTGCTCGGCGGCTCGCTCGGCGACCGGCTCGGCCGTCGGCGCGTGTTCGTCTGGGGGATCGTCGGATTCGCGATCACCTCGCTGCTGTGCGCGCTGGCGGTGAACATCGAGATGCTGGTCGCCGCGCGGTTGCTGCAGGGCGTCGCCGGTGCGCTGCTCACGCCGGGAAGCCTGGCGCTGATCTCGGCCTCGATCGATCGCAGTGATCAGGGCAGCGCGATCGGCCTGTGGTCGGGCCTGGGCGGGGTCGCCGGAGCGTTCGGCCCGCTGCTCGGCGGCGGGCTGATCGATCTCGTCGGCTGGCGTGCCATCTTCCTGCTCAATGTGCCGTTGGCTCTGGTCGTCGGCGTCGTCGCGATCCGGTCGGTGCCGGAGAGTCGTGATCCGGACGCGCCTACTCGCGTCGACATTCCCGGCGCGGTGATCGTGGCGCTCGCCCTCGGTGCGCTCACCCTGGGCCTGATCGACGCCCATCCGCTGCTGGTGGTGTTCGGCGCGCTCGCGCTCGGCGGCTTCGTGCTGGTCGAGCTGCGCAGCCCGCATCCGCTGGTGCCGCCCGCGCTGTTCAGCTCGCGCGTGTTCACCGTCGCGAACCTGGTGACGCTGCTCGTCTACGCCGCGCTGGGCGGCGTCTTCTTCCTGCTGGTCCTGCAATTGCAGTTGGTCTCGGGATATTCGCCGATGGCCTCGGGCGCGGCGAGCCTGCCGGTGACGGTGCTGATGCTGGTGCTCTCGGCCCCGGCGGGACGCTGGGCGCAGCGGCACGGTCCGCGCATTCCGCTGACCGTCGGTCCGCTGTTGGCCGCGGGCGGTGTCTTCGCGCTGCAACGGATCGGACCCGGCGCGAACTATCTGACCGATGTGCTGCCGGGCGTGTTGCTCTTCGGCCTCGGCCTGTCGGCACTGGTCGCGCCACTGACCGGCGCGGTCCTCGCGGCGGTGCCCGTCGCCGAGGCCGGCATCGCCTCGGGGGTGAACAACGCCGTCGCGCGAACCGCCCAGCTCCTGGCCGTGGCCGCGCTGCCCGGACTGGCCGGGCTCTCCGGGGCGTTCGCCGACCCGGTCGCCTTCGGCGCGGGCTTCGACACCGCGATGCGCTGGTGCGCGCTCCTGCTTCTGCTCGGCGCCGGCATCGCCGCGGTGTCGCTGCGAGTGCCGCGCCAGGCCGCCGCGCCTGATCGGGTGGATTGTGTACCGCACTGTGCGGGGGCCGACGGACCGGCGCTGGCGCCGACGAACCGTCAGTGACCA
>JACIXH010000301.1 GCA_014360565.1 Nocardia sp. | reverse complement strand
CGCGACTCGAGCGCGCCAGCGCTCCAATAAACACAGCGTCAAACCTGCCTGGGACTACTCAAACCCCGCAGCCTCGCCCCCGCCAGCCGCAGCCCCGCACCCGCCAGCCGCAGCCAGCCGCAGCCAGCCGCAGCCCCGAAGCCTCGCCCCCACCAGCCGCACCCCGCAGCCCCTGAAGCCCCGAAGCCGCACCAAACTCCCCAGGCAGCACCGGATAACCCCCTAACCAGTAAGCAACTCCCGCCCCGGAATCGCCTCCAGCAGCGCCCGCGTGTACTCCTCCCGCGGCGACGCAAACACCTCATCAGTAGTAGCCGCTTCCACCACCTTGCCCTCGCGCATGACCAACACATTGTCCGCAATCTGCCGAACAACAGCCAGATCATGAGTGATGAACAGATACGTCAGCCCCAACTCAGCCTGCAGATCATTGAGCAGCGTGAGGATCTGCGCTTGCACCAGCACGTCCAGCGCGGAAACCGCCTCATCACAGACCACCATCTCCGGCGACAGAGCCAGAGCCCGGGCGATCGCCACCCGCTGACGTTGCCCGCCCGACAGCTCGTTCGGATAGCGCCGCAGCACCGAAGTCGGCAGCGACACCTTGTCGAGCAGGTCACGGACCACCGCTTCGCGCTCGGCTGCGGTACCGATCTTGTGCACCCGCAACGGTTCTTCGATCGTGCGGAAGATCGAGTACATCGGATCGAGCGAGCCGTAGGGATTCTGAAAGATCGGCTGCACTCGGCGCCGGAACGCGAACGCGCCCTTGCGGTCCAGTCGCGCGACGTCTTTGCCGTCGAAAGCCACCGTGCCCGAGGTCGGTTCGAGCAGCCCGAGCACCATCTGCGCGATGGTCGATTTGCCCGAGCCCGACTCGCCGACGATCGCGGTAGTGGTACCGCGACAGACAGTGAAACTCACATCGTCGACGGCAACGAAATCTGCCGATTGCCACGGTCGCTTGCCGCGAATCTTGAACGCCTTGGACAGGTTCCGCACATCGAGCACCGTGTCGGGTAGCGCGTCGGATTCCTTCTCCGCGACCGCGGCTTCGACGGCCTTGGCCCGCACTTGCGCCCGCTGCCGCGACGACGACATCCGTGATGCCGCTAACGAGGGCGCCGAGCTCACCAGCTTCTTGGTGTAGGCGTGCTGCGGGTCGCGCAGAATCTGCAGCGCAGGACCGGATTCCACCACCTTGCCGCGATACATCACCACCAGGTGCTCGGCCCGTTCCGCGGCGAGGCCGAGGTCGTGGGTGATCAGCAGCACCGCTGTGCCCAGCTCGGTGGTGAGCTGTTCGAGGTGTCCGAGAATCTGGCGCTGGACCGTCACGTCGAGCGCCGAGGTCGGTTCGTCGGCGATCAGCAGTTTCGGCCTGCACGACAGGCCGATCGCGATGAGCGCGCGCTGACGCATGCCGCCGGAGAACTCGTGTGGGTACTGGTTCACCCGGCGTTCGGCATCGGACATGCCCGCCTCGGTGAGCAGCTCCACCGAGCGTTGGCGGGCAGCGTTACCGGTGGCGATACCGTTGGCTACCAGGGTTTCCCGGATCTGGAAGCCGATCTTCCATACCGGGTTCAGGTTCGACATCGGGTCCTGTGGGACCAGGCCGATACCGTTGCCGCGGATGGCGACGATCTCCTTCTCCGACGCTGTGGTCAGGTCCTTGCCGTCGAACACGATCGAACCGCCGGTCACTTTTCCGGTGCCGGGCAGCAGGTCGATGATGGCGTGCGCGGTGGTGGACTTGCCCGAACCGGATTCGCCGACGATCGCGACGGTTTGGCCGGGATAGACGGTGAGGTTCACCCCGCGCACGGCGGGCACCTGGTTGCCGTCGGAGGTGAAACAGACGTCCAGGTCGCGGATTTCGAGCAGCGGCTCAGGTGCGGATTTGCCGAGGTTCATCGGGTGCGCTCCTTCGGGTCGAGCGCGTCGCGCACCGCGTCACCGAGCATGATGAAGCTCAGCACCGTGATGGCCAGCGCGGTCGCCGGGTAGAACAGGATCGGCGAGGTACGGATCTCGGTCTTGGCCCGGTCGATATCGGCACCCCACGACACGATGCTCGGCGGCAGACCCACGCCGAGGTAGGACAGCGTGGCTTCGGTGACGATGAAGACGCCGAGCCAGATCGTGGCGACCACGATCAGCGGACTCGCCGAGTTGGGCAGCACGTGCTTCATCAGCGTGCCGATCCGCGAGACGCCCAATGCCTTGGCAGCGGTGACGTATTCGCTGTTCTTGGCTTCGATCACCGCGCCACGGGTGATGCGCGCGGCCTGTGGCCAGGTGAAGGCGACCAGGATCACGACGACCGTCATGATCCCTGCGGGCCGCAGCAGCTGCAGCAGCACGATCGCGGCAAGCACCATCGGAATGGCGAAGAAGATCTCGGCGATGCGCGAGACGATCGTGTCGAGCAGGCCGCCGTAGAAGCCTGCGATCGCGCCGAGGATGCCGCCTACCAGCAGGAACAGTGCCGCCGATGCGATGCCGACGGTCACCGACGCACGCGCTCCGTAGATGGTGCGCGCGTAGACATCACAGCCCTGCTTGTCGAAGCCGAACGGGTGACCCTCGCGCGGGCCGTCCATGCCGAATTCGCCCAGGCACAGCCGCGGGTCCTGGCTGGTGAACAGCGAAGGCCACACCACCACGAGCATGACGAACACGATCAGCACCACCGAGACGCCGAACACCGGATTGCGGCGCAGCCGTCGCCACGCGTCGCCCCAGATGCTGGTGGGAGTGCCTTTGTCCAGGACATGGTCGGTGGCCAGCACCTCGACATCGTCGGCGGGGGCCACGAAATGCTGTTGCTTGTCATGCATAGCGGATCCTCGGGTCCAGTGCGGCGTAGAGCAGGTCGATCACGAGGTTGACGAGCAGGAACAACACCACCAGCACCGTCACGAACGACACCACCGTCGGCGGTTCGCCGCGGATGATCGCCTGGTACATGGTGCCGCCGACGCCGGGGATGTTGAAGATGCCCTCGGTGACGATCGCGCCTGCCATCAGCGCACCGAAATCGGCGCCGAGAAAGGTGACGACCGGGATCATCGAATTGCGCAGAATGTGTACCGTCACCACCCGACGGCGCCCCAGGCCCTTCGCCGTTGCCGTGCGAACGAAATCGGCGGACTTGTTCTCCGCCACCGAGTTCCGGGTCAGCCGCAGCACATAGGCGAACGAGAGCGACCCGAGCACGAACGCGGGCACGATCAACTCGCTCAGGCTCGCTTTACCCGTCACGGTAACCGGGGCGATTCCCCACTTCACGCCGAGCAGGAATTGTGCGAGATACCCGACGACGAACACCGGAAGCGCGATGATGACCAGACTCGCGATGAGCATCGTCGAATCGAACAACTTGCCCTTGCGCAATCCGGCGATCAGCCCGAACACAATACCGAAGAAGCCTTCGATCAGCACCGCGAGAAATGCCAATTTGATGGTGATCGGGAAGGCGCGTTCGAGCTCCTCGCGCACCGGCCGGCCCGAGAACGAGGTGCCGAAGTCGAGGGTGACTATCCCCTTCAAGTAATGCAGGTACTGCATGATGAAAGGCTGGTCGAGGTGATATCGAGCGCGTAGTACTGCCTCGGCGGCCGGCGTCAACTGCTTCTCGCCTGCCAGCGCTTTGATCGGGTCGCCCGGAATCAGAAAGACCATTGCGTAGATGAGCAGCGTCGCGCCCAGGAATACCGGGATCATCTGGAGCAGACGCCGAAGTACATACCAAGCCATCGTTTCCTCCGAAAACGACTGGGGCCGAGCCACTTCGCAGTGACCCGGCCCAGCTGTCGAGTGCTATTTCTCGATGTTCTCGAAGTCGAACAGGCCGTTCCAGGCGAGCTCGGCCTTGCTGACATTTTCGGAGCGGCCAGCATTGGCGACATAGTCGAACACCGGGATGTCGGCCATGTCCTTGATCATGATCGCCTGTGCCTGCGCGATCAGCTTGTAGGAATCCGCCTGCGTCGGGGCGGCGAGGGCGGCGTCGAACAGACGGTCTACCTCGGGATTGTTGTAGTCGACGTTGTTGGTCTCGGAGAAGCTGTAGTACTGCGAACCGAGGAACTGCATCATCGTCGGGTAGTCACCCTGCCAGCCGTAGCGGAAGGCGGTGCCGATGGTCTTGGCGTTCACCGCGTCACGGATGTTCTTGAACGTCGGCATCGGGTTGGCGACCGCGTCGATGCCGAGGGTGTTCTTCACACTGTTGGCGACGGCCTCGATCCAGGCCTGGTGGCCGCCGTCGCTGTTGTAGGTGATCTGGTACTGACCCGACCACGGCGACATCGCGTCGGCCTGCGCCCACAGCTTCTTCGCCTCATCGGGGTTGTAATCGAACACTTCCGCGCCCGGCAGGTTCGCGTCGTAGCCGGGCAGGGTCGCAGCGGTGAAGTCACGCGAGGGAGTGCGCGTGCCGTTGAAGATCTTGTCGATGATCTGCGGGCGGTTGATCGCCATCGAGATCGCCTTGCGCCGCAGAACGCCTTCCTCGCCACCGAAATGCGGCACCGTGGTCTGGATGCCGATGTGCTGGTTCTGCGCGGTCGGCTTGGTGATCGCGCGGTCGCCGAGATCGCTTTGGTACGTGGTGATCGCGCTGTCGGGAATGGTGTCGAGCGTGTCGAGGTTGCCCGCCTGCAGATCCGCGTAGGCGGTGTCGTAGGACTGGTACATCACGAACCGCAGGCCCTTGTTCTTGGCCGGCCGGCCACCGGGGTAGTCCAGGTTGGGCGTCAGATCGATTTTGACGTTGTGTTCCCACGAACCGAACGCGTAGGGACCGTTGCCGATCGGCATCTCACCGAACGCTTTCATATCCTTGAAAGCGGCATCGGGCAGCGGATAGAAGGGCGCGTAGCCCAGTGCGCTCTCGAAGTCGATCGAGGGCGACTTCAATTCCACGGTGAAGGTACGGTCGTCGACGACCTTCAAACCCGACATCGTCTTGACGGTCGGATTCTCAGCACTCACCTCGTCGAACCCGGCGATCGGGCTGTACACATAACTCTGCAGCTGTGCGTTGTCGGCGAGTGCGCCGTAGTTCCACGCGTCGACGAAGGACTTCGCGGTCACCGTGGTGCCGTCGGTGAACTTCCAGTCCGGCTTGATGGTGATCCGGTACGACTTGCGATCGGTCGTCTCGATCTTCTCGGCCATCTCGTTGTGGGCCTCGCCGTTGGCGTCGTAGTACTTCAGCCCGGCGAACAAACGGTCGACGACGCGCCCGCCCATGTTCTCGTTGGTATTGCTGGGCACCAATGGATTCTGCGGCTCGCCCGCATTGGTGGTGACGATGCTCGAATCAGCACTGTCGTCGGACGAGCACGCGGTGAGACTGAGGCTTGTGGCCACCAGTCCCGCCGCGACCAGCGCGGTCGCTTTGATGAATCTCAACGCTCTCTCCCGGTTCAATTCCGTGGCTAACGGTCGGAGGTTAGCGGCTCCGGCTGGATCTTTCAGCGATCCGGGCCATTTTCACGTCACATGTATCAATACGGTTACTCGCTGGAAACGCAGGAAAAAATGCCGAGCCCCTCACGCTCGGCAGAAAAATATGAACAAATATCGGGAACCTTCAGCTGAACCGTTGAGTAAAAACGATAGCTCGCGACCGCCCGGTCTGTCCGCGAAGTCATCGGATGAACTAGCCCTATTGACCTGTGCCGAGCGCCGCGAAACTTCGCCGGGACAAGCAGCCACCCTCGCGCGGGTCTGTTGACTACTGTCGAGACAGCCGGGCCGCACCCCGGCGACCGACCCGACCGCACCAGGCATGTGAGGCTGAACCGACGTGACCGAAACCGCTGCAGGACACCAGGACTCGTTTCCGCCTAGTGCGGAATTCGCCGCCGCCGCCAACGCGGACGCCACGCTCTACGACCGTGGCGAGACCGACCGCGACGGCTTCTGGGCCGAACAGGCCAACCGGCTGCACTGGCACAAACCCTTCACCGAGGTACTCGACTGGACCGAAGCGCCGGTCGCGCGCTGGTTCGGCGACGGCGAACTCAACGTCGCCTACAACTGCCTCGACCGGCACGTGCTCGACGGACACGGCGATCAGGTGGCCATCCACTGGGAAGGCGAACCGGGCGACTCACGCGACATCACCTACCGCGAACTGCTGCAAGAAGTCTCACGGGCGGCGAACTACCTGACCGAGCTCGGGCTGGAGGCGGGCGATCGCGTCGCCGTCTACATGCCGATGGTCCCCGAGGCGATCGTGTCGATGCTCGCGTGTGCGCGGCTCGGGCTCACGCACTCGGTGGTGTTCGCGGGATTCTCGCCCACCGCGCTGCGTCAGCGGGTCGACGACGCCGAGGCCAGACTGATCATCACCACCGACGGACAGTGGCGCCGCGGCAAGCCCGCCCCGCTCAAGGAAGCCGTCGACGAGGCACTGGCCGCCAAGGGCGACGTGCCGTCGTCGGTGGAGCATGTGCTCGTCGTGCGCCGGGTGGGCACCGAGGTGCCGTGGACCGACGGACGCGACCTCTGGTGGCACGAAACGGTCGCTGCCGCTTCGCCTTCGCACGAGGCACAGGCCTTCCCCGCCGAGCACCCGCTGTTCATCCTCTACACCTCCGGCACCACCGGAAAGCCCAAGGGCATCCTGCACACCACCGGCGGCTACCTCACCCAAACCGCCTACACCCACCACAACGTCTTCGACCACAAAGCCGGAAGA
>JACIXH010000300.1 GCA_014360565.1 Nocardia sp. | reverse complement strand
GCCGGTCAGGCCCTGCCAGATGACGCGTGGATTCGACGGATCGGTGAGATCGATCGCGCTGAGGAACCCCGGGACCAAACCCGAGGCCCAGTAGGTGCGCCCGTCGGGGGAGAAGCCGCCCTCGTGCGTGGTGATCGGCAGTGGCATCAGCGGATTGGTGCCGGTGCCCGGATTGAGCAGCCGCGGATGCGCGCAATCGGAGACGTCGTAGACCGACAGGTACCCCGCGCCCAGGCCCACCGGCACTCCCGTGCCGACGAGCAGTTTGCGGGCGGTGTTGACCTTCAGTGTCTCCCAGGTCCCCGCCAGCATGGCCGGTTCGGTGAGTGTCGCGGTCAGCCGGGGATTCGCTGGATCGGACGCGTCGATCACCTGCACGCCCGGATGCTCGCTGAGCAGCGTGCCGGGGAAGAACGAGCCGACGTAGGCGCAGTGCTCGAAACTGGTCGAGGTGATCCCGGCCCCGCGCCCGGTGTAGCCGCCCACCAGCGACATGTTGCAGCGATACCCCTGGGTGCTGCGGCCACTGTCTCGGTCACCTGCGGGAACGTCGCCCTGCAATCCGGTTTCCGGCAGCGAGCCCGGTCCGCAGTCCGCGCGCGGTACCGCCGTGCGCCCGACATCGAGGAACTCTCGCACCATGCCGGACAGCTCGGCGACCGGGTCCGCGGCCGCGCTCGACGGCAGGCCGATCGCCACGAGCGCGGCGACGGCCGCCAGTGCCGTGCCACGCCGCGCGGAGCGCCGCCACCACTGGCGCGGCGTCGACATCGCCTCGGCCGTGCGGGTGTCTGGGTGCATCATTGCCTCCCGTTTCGATGATGCTGGACAACGCAACTGGCTGAGACAGTTGTGCCGCGTCACGAATGATAGGTCGATCGCATGGTTGCCGAGGGTGGTTTCGGGGAACAAGGTCAGAGCTGGGTCGCGCAATACCTCAGGTCATGGCCACCACGCTGTACGGTTGCTCTGACCGAACAGCGGGCTGGAGTACCGACCTGTCCCCGCGACCGGAAAGGACTCGGATTTCATGTCGAACGATGTCGAAGGCAAGTCCGGCAGCTCGGGCTTGCCCGCGGTTGCCGGACGATCGCTGGGCAGGCCCCGGATCGACTGGCTGGTGTTCAGCGCCACCGCGATCGGTGCACTGGCCTTCGTCGCCTGGGGCGCGCTCGACGACGAGGGCCTCGCCTCGGCCGCCAATTCCGCGCAGAAGTGGGTCATCACGAACACCGGTTGGCTGTTCGTGTTGGTCGCCACCGCGTTCGTGGTGTTCGTGATCTGGCTGGCGGTGAGTCGCTACGGGCGGATCCCGCTCGGCGCCGATGACGAGAAGCCCGAATTCCGCACGGTCTCCTGGATCGCGATGATGTTCAGCGCCGGCATGGGCATCGGCCTGATGTTCTGGGGCGTGGCCGAACCGCTGTCGCACTTCGTGAATCCGCCGCCACACACCGCCGAACCCGGCAGCCCCGCCGCCGCCGAGGCCGCGATGGCGACCACCCTGTTCCACTGGACACTGCACCCGTGGGCGATCTACGCCGTCGCCGGTTTGGCCATCGCCTATGGCACGTTCCGAAAAGGCCGCTCGCAGTTGATCTCCGCGGTGTTCCGTCCGCTGCTCGGCCGCCACGCCGACGGTCTCGGCGGCCGCGCCATCGACATGATGGCGATCTTCGCGACCCTGTTCGGTTCGGCGGCCTCGCTGGGCCTCGGCGCCCTGCAGATCGGCGCGGGCATGGAGTTCAACGGCTGGATCGACGGGATCGGCAAAGTCGGCCTGGTCGCCATCATCTCCGGCCTGACCGTCGCCTTCGTCGTGTCGGCGGTGTCGGGCATCGAGCGCGGCATCCAATGGCTGTCCAACATCAACATGGTGTTGGCGCTGGTGATCGCGGCGTTCGTCTTCATCGCCGGGCCCACGCTGTTCATCCTCAACATCCTGCCGACCTCGATCGGCGACTACGCCGAGTACCTGCCGACGATGGCCTCGCGCACCGGCGCGGGCGACGAGGCGATGCAGGCGTGGCTGTCGAGCTGGACCATCTTCTACTGGGCGTGGTGGATCTCGTGGACCCCGTTCGTCGGCATGTTCATCGCCCGGATCAGCCGCGGCCGCACCATCCGGCAGTTCGTCACCGGTGTGCTGCTGGTGCCCAGCGTGGTCAGCCTGCTGTGGTTCGCGATCTTCGGTGGGGCGGGCATCTTCGAGCAGACCGCCAACGGCTCGCTCACCGAGGACGATGGCACGGTCGACTCGAACTTCGCGCTGTTCCACCTGCTCGACCAGTACCCGATGACCGCGGCGGCCACAGTGCTGGTGATGATCCTGGTCGGCATCTTCTTCGTCTCCGGCGCGGACGCGGCGGCCATCGTGATGGGCGCGCTGTCCGAACGCGGCAGCATCGAACCGTCGAAGCTGGTCGTCGTCTTCTGGGGCGCAGCCACCGGCGCCGTGGCGGCGATCATGCTGGTGATCGCCGATTCCGACAATCTCGGCGGCGGGTTGACGGGTCTACAGGCACTCACCACTGTGGTGTCTCTGCCGTTCCTGGTGGTGATGGCGGCGATGTGTATCTCGCTGTACAAGGATCTGCGCGAGGACCCGCTGATCCTGCGGGCCGACCGTGGCGCCGAGCTCGTCGGGATCGCCGTCGACATGGGCACCGAGCAGCACGAGGGCGATTTCACCCTGGTGACCGAACCGGCCGGAGACGGGATCGCGGTCGACCTGAACGGCGGGAAGCGCGAGGGCGAATTCCTCCTGGTGACCGACCCGGCCGTGGACGGAGTCACCGGTGCAGGCACGCGAGCGTCGGGCCAGGTCGACGAGCACCGAGGGGGCTGATCGCGGACCCGCGTCCGGTTCGGCTGCGCTACCGGTCGGATCGTCCACCGCGGCAGCGGTGACTCGACTCGACTCGACGCAGCGCCGCTGACAACTCGGCGCAAGCCCGCCGTAGCCGAACCCGCAACGCTTCGGCGTCCTCGGCTACGGCGGCCTGCGCGCGAACGTATTCGGCGCGCCCACCGGGCGTTTCGATGCGCACCGGCTCGTACCCGTAGTCGCTCAGGTCGTACGGGCTGGCTCGCATGTCGAGTTCGCGTGCGGTGCAGGCGAGTTCGAAACAATCCAGCAGCAGGGCCGAGGAAATCAACGGCGCGAGCTTGAATCCCCACTTGTACAGGTCCATGTTCGCGTGCAGACAACCCGGCTGCTCCCGATCGACCTGCCCCTCGCGGGTGAGCGGTTCGGCATTGCGGCCCACCGCATCGGGAGTGAAGAACCGGAACGCGTCGAAATGCGTGCACCGCAACGACATCGACTCCACCACCGCGTCGGTCCCCGCGCGCCCCAGCCGCAAGGGGACCTGCTGGTGGCGTACCTCGTCGGTCCGATAGACCATCGCCCACTCGTGCAACCCGAAGCACGACAGCTGCGCCGGCCGCCGCGCGGTCGCGGTGAGCAGCCGATCGACGAACTCGATCGTGTCCCGCCGCTTGGCCAGATACACCGGGTCGGCGGTGTATACCGTCTCCTCGGGTGACTCGCCGACCACCCGGTGATACCCCCGAGCCCCCGCGTACTCGTGCGCTGCCTGCAATCCGATCCCGAACCCGGGATGCCAGCGCCGCAGCTGTGCGGGCTTGTTGCCGTAGTAGGTGAACAGAAAATCCACAACGGGATGGGTGGTCCCCGCCGCCCGGCGCTCGAGGTACGGACCGACCAGCTGATCGAGCCGCTCCCGATGCGCATCCGCCCGCGCACGCCACTCGACCTGCGGTAATACCCGCAGTTCAGAGGCTTTATCGAGGACGTCATCGGTGCTCACCACACCATTGTCCCGCATCGGTTCGCGCGGTCTGATCGGCCCTGAGAGCCCGACGGAATAGGTGTGAGTAGCCCTTCCTCGAGCGCCGGAATTCCACGTCCGGCACGCTTTCGACACGACTTCAGCGTGTTGGGTCGCCGGGGATGTCGGTGAAGTCGTCGACCTCGCTGGGCGCATCGGCGAAGTTGTGGGGGTGTCTCTATGGTTTTCGTTAACCGCCTGAGGGCTGCCCTTGAACATCAGTTGCTCTGTTGAGGGAGCGTGATCCAGTAGCGCGGGGCCGATAGCTCGACGTGGCCAGGATCCTGGCGCATTGGTCCCAGAGGCGGCGGGCAGCTGCCTGATCCCGGGCCGCCGCGCTGGGCGTCTCTTCGGCGTTCCGGTGGAAGTATCGTCCGCTCGGGCCGCCTGCCGCGGGATCCGTGGCCAGCCAGACCAACGTCTGTGCGGGCTCGTCCGGCGCCACCGTCTCGGCGTTCGCCAAATAGGCCTGCATTGCCCGGTCGCCGTGTGTGGCGAAATTCGTATCCACTACGCCGGGGTGCATCGCGTGGGCCACGATTCCGTCGGGTTCGACCCGCCGGGCCAGTTCTCGGGTGAACAGAATGCTCGCCAGTTTCGCTCGGCAATAGGCGGAACCGGCTTGAAAGTCGTGAATGCTCTGCAGGTCATCCCAGTCGAGTCCGGCCGTCGCGCGGTGCGCGGTCGAGGAGACGGTGAGGATCCGCACAGATTCGCGCGTCCGGTGCGCCGCGGTCGACCTCAATACCGGCAGAAGTGCGCAAGTCAGCAGGTACGGGGCGAGGCAGTTGACGGCGAAGGTCGCCTCCGTGCCGTCGGTGCCGACAACTCGGCGATCGCGCACTCCGCCCGCGTTGTTGATCAGGACGTCGATGCGGGAGGTCAGTTGTCGAACGCGCTGCGCTGTCCGCTGGACCTGCGGCATCGACGTGAAGTCGGCACGCAACATCGTGAAGGCCCCACCGTCGCGTGCGGCCGCCGCGATTTCTGTGGTGGCGCTCGCGCACCGGTGGGGGTCGCGGCCTGTGCCCACCACCTGCCAACCGGCGTGCACGAATCTGCGGGCGGTCTCTTTACCGATTCCGGAGCTCGTACCGGTGATGATCGCGACGGGTCGGTGGGTGTCGAGCATGGTGCTCCTCATCTGGGTTGCTGTTCCTCGGATCGGCGTGGCCGGAGTCCGTGCAGAAGCAGGTGCACAGTGAACCGAACTCGTTCCTCGAGCTGCGCGGCGGTCGGTGGTCGACCCGCCACGATGGCGCGCACCTGGCCGCCGACTGCCATGCTCATGAATGCCCGTGCCGCCTGGTCGGTGTCGATATCTGTGATCTGTCCGGCCGCGCGGGCCCGGTCGAGGACGCTGGCGACGAAGGTGACCACCGGTCCCGTGCTCACCTGGTTGTGCGCCACGAAGATCTCCGGGAACCGGTATCCCTCAGTGTTGATGATGCGTTGGAGTTTCAGGCCGTGCGGTGTCATCACCTGGCCGATCCGGAGCCGCGCGACCGCGGCCAGGGTCTCGGCCAGGTTCCCGTTGTCGAGGTCGGCGAGCACCTCGGGACCGACTGCCTCCCGGTCGATCGCCCGCCGCACTGCCGCGAGGAACAGTGCTGCCTTGTCCGGATAGCGGGCATAGACCGTGCGTTTGGTCATGTGGACGCTGCTCGCGATCATGTCGATCGTCGCGAGCTCGAAGCCGTGTTCCAAAAAAAGGTCGAGGGCCGTGTCGAGTAGCTCCTCCCGCCGGGCTCGGGCTCGGGCCGGAGTCGGGCGGCCCGCGCCGCTGCGCGGGAGGCTGTTCTTCTTCAGGGTCACTTCGCTCCGGTGCTCCGTTTCTGTTGCCGAACAGCGCAACTCGAGGATAATGAAACTAGCTGGGTGCTATTCTAGCATTAAGCTGTGAGGCGGGAAGGACACGTATATGAGTTCAGCGATCACGGAACTGACCGATCTGGCCACCGCGAGCGATCGCTTCGGCTACTCCCACGACGATCTGTATCCGACCCAGCTGGCGGCGCTCGACGAGCGCTTCCAAGACCGCCGCGAGCGGATCAAGCTGCTACGTCACCGCATCGACGAGACCGAGACGACGGCGATCCGGACGTTGGCCGACGCGGTGCCACTGCTCTTCCCCCATTCGGTCTACAAGAGCTATCCGGAACGCTTCCTGGCCGAGCAACAATGGGACCGGCTGGCCACCTGGCTGAACAGTCTGTCCTCGCATCCGATCGACCCGGTCGAGACCGCGGGAATCGACGGCATCGACGACTGGATCGAGCGCCTTGCCGCGGCCGGCCACCACGTGTCCTGCACCAGCGGCACCACCGGAAAATCGGCGATGCTCATCGGCTCCGATGCCGACATCGACTGGGCTGCGCGAGATACCGTCAACGTTTTCACCTGGGGGTCCGGTATCGAGCCCACCCGCGATCGGCGCATGGTCGGTCTCGCCTCGTCCGCGGTCACCCCGCGGAACTCGGCGGTCGGCGCGGCACAGCAGGCAGCGTTCAGCGATCCGGAGAAGGAGCGCTTCGGACTCCCGATTTTGCCGATCACGGTAGGCACACTGACCGCGATGGTGGTCCTGCGTAAGAAGGTTGCCGACGGTGCCGCGTCGCCTGAGGAACTCGCAACGTACGAGCGGACCTCCCAGCAGCGCCAGGCAGCATTGGACAAGGCGCTGGTCGTCGGTGCCGAGGCACTGACCGGATATCGCGACGAGAAGCTCTATATCTCGGGCATGTGGAACATGCTGTATCAGGTGGCCGCGATCGTCCGCGACATGGGCTATTCGGGGGCGGATTTCCATCCCGGCAACTGCATCTACGTCGCCGGCGGCCGCAAGGGTGCGCAGCTACCGGAGAACTACA
>JACIXH010000030.1 GCA_014360565.1 Nocardia sp. | reverse complement strand
GGTTAGCCGCCGGGGCGTAGGCGACGAAGGAGCAAGCCCCGGTGGCTAACCGGCGGCCCCTCGGGGCCGCGACCCGAGCGCGCCAGCGCTCCAACAAACACAGCGTCAAGCCTTTCAACCCTGTGGACAACTTCGCGCAGACCAGTCGACCCACCCCCGGATATACCGGTTGAGCTGCGCGCATTCGCCTTCCACCCACCCCCGTGAGCCGCCTGCCCCCGACGCGCGAATTTTGGCCCCGTGTTAGCGTTTTAGGGCATATTCAGCGCCGAGCTTTCCTGCTCGTTCAGCGAGCAAGTGGGGGAACTGTGACCAACAACGACCATAATCCGACCTCGCCGCCGTGGCTGCAGAGTCCGTCGGCTGACGCGTCCGAAGCTGCGTCCGGTCCCTCCGGTGTGCAGACCGCGACCGAGGACGACATCGAGCCCGCCAACGCAGGCGTTGAGCCTGCCGCTGACACCGTCGATTCGCCGACCGGTGATCAGCCTGTCGCCGAGCCCGGCCACGCCGGACCCGCCGACCAGACCGTGTACCAGCCCCCCGGATTCGCACCGCCGGGTCAGTTCGCGCAGGGTGCTCCGTACTCGGTGCCGGATCCGTACCAGAGCAACGGTGGGCAGCCGATGGCGAACGGCCCCGAGCAGCAGCCGTGGCCGGGCCAGGCGGGCGAGCAGCCGTGGCTGCCTGGCCAGCCGGGCGCCGAGCAGCCCTACCCGGGTCCGCACGCGACCGGTGAGCAGCCGCAACCCGGTATGCCGCCCCAGTACCCCGGTCCCGACGGACAGCCGCAGTATCCGGGCGCCGAGGGTCAGCCGTACCCCGGTCCGGATCAGCAGCAGCAGTATCCCGGTGCCGAGCAGCAGCAGTTCCCGCCTCAGGAGCAGGGCCCGCAGTCCGAGCCCATCTACAGCTGGGCGCCTCCGCCGCCGCCGATGTACCAGCAGCCGATGCCGGGCGGGATGCCGCCGGGCCAGCAGCCGGAGCAGCCGGGACAGTTTCCCGGCCAGCAGCCCGAGCAGCTCGGACAGTTTCCGGGCCAGCAGGGACAGTTTCCCGGCCAGCAGGGTCCGGCAGGTCTGCCGCCCGGTCAGCAGTGGGCGGGCGGCCCGGCTCAGCAGCAGCCGTTCCAGCCGCAGCACATGCAGGCGCCCAATCAGCCGGGCCACTCGGTCAACGATCTGAACCTGCTCAAGCGCGCTCGCAAGTCGCCGCGCAGCGGCTGGCGCAAGGCCGTGCACAAGGTGTCCGGCGGCGTGATCAACCCTGGTGAGTCGGCGGCCGATGTCGTGTTCCGCGATCTCGGCGAGCGGGTCAACCAGCCCGTGCGCGGCGATTACCGGATCGCGATCCTCTCGCTCAAGGGCGGCGTCGGCAAGACCACCACCACGGTCGGTCTCGGCTCCACTTTCGCCTCCCAGCGTGGCGACCGGGTCATCGCCATCGACGCCAACCCCGACCTGGGCACGCTCGCCCACCGGGTGCCGCGCCAGACCCGCTCGACGGTGCGCAACCTGCTCGAAGACCAGCAGATCACCCGCTACTCGGATGTGCGCGCACACACCTCACAGGCGCCGAGCCGGCTGGAAGTGCTTGCCTCCGAACAAGATCCGGCCGTGTCGGAAGCCTTCAGCGAGGCCGACTACCGCAAGGCCATCGGCATCCTGCAGTCGTTCTACAACATCATCCTCACCGACTGCGGTACCGGCCTGATGCACTCGGCGATGTCGGGTGTGCTGGATATGGCGAGTTCGCTGGTGCTGGTCACCTCCCCCGCGATCGACGGTGCGCGCAGCGCGTCGGCGACGCTGGACTGGCTGGACCACCACGGCTACAGCAAGCTGGTCGAACGCACCGTGGTCGTCGTGAACGCCTCTCGCCGTGGCGCTTCCACGGTCGACCTTGACCAGTTGCGCAAGCTGTTCCTCGACCGCACCCGCGCCGTGCAGATCGTCCCGTTCGACGATCACCTGGCCGAGGGCGCCGAGATCGACCTGGAACTGGTGAGCAAGCCGACCAGGCGGGCCCTGCTCGAACTGGCCGCGATGGTCGCCGACGACTTCGGCTACCACGGCCAGCAACAGCAACTCCAGCAGCCGTATCAGCCCGGACAGCCCTACCCCGGTCAGCAGTACCAGCCGGGCCAGTTCTGACACCGAATTCCGCTGCGGCCCGGCGCTGGTCACCCTTCGGCGCCGGGTCCGTCAGCGCGCGATGACCTCGCGCGCCGCGACCTCGAAGGCGTCGAGCACCGTCGCGACAGCCGGGCTGCGACGTGCTTGCGGGCGGGAGATGATCTCGTAGACCCTGGCGGCGCGGACCCCGGCCAGCGGTAGCACCGAGAGGTCGGGGTGAGCGACGGCGTAGCGCGGCATCAGCGCGACGCCGTAGCCGGACACCACGAGAGTTTCGATCACCCGGAACTCGTTGAGCCGCTGCGCGATCCGTGGCCGCACGCCGGTCACGGTGGCGATGGACTCGAGGACGTCGTCGACCGGGAACCCGCCGCGCACGCTGACCCAGGTCTCCTCGGCGAGTTCCTCCGGACGCACCGAGGTTCGCCCGGCCAGCCGATGATCCGGCGCGACAACGACATCGATCGGTTCACGCATCAGCACCCGGGCCGACAACCGCGGCCCGGACAGCGACGGCGCGCGTTCGTCGCGATGAGTGAGCACGATGTCGTAATCGGCCAGCAGTTTCGAGGCCTCACTCGGCGGCAGATCCTCGTCACCGGCGACCAGCTCGACCCCGCTACCCGCCAGTGCGGCCAGCACGGGCGGCAGCAGCAGCGCGGCCCCGGACGGGAACGACGCCACTCGCACCTGCCCGCGCGGCGACCCGCGATACTGGGCCATCTCGGCGGTGGCCCGCTCCATCGCGGCGAGCACATCGTCGGCGCGCAGTACGAGCGCCTGTCCCGCGTCGGTGAGCCGAACCCGCCGGCCGTCCGGTTCGAGCAACGCGACCCCGGCTTCTCTGGCCAGCACCTTCAACTGCTGCGACACCGCCGACGGCGTCATCGACAGCACCCCGGCCACGGCGGCGACCGTGCCACGGTCGGCCAGCTCCCGCAGAATTCGCAATCGCTCGATCGAGAACATGAAGTAAAACTACGTTATCCATCCATATTTATTCGATTGTGCTGATCGTTAGCGGACCGCACGATGAGGGCGTGACCTCCCGCGACCGCCTGCTCGGACTGACCGTCGTCGTGCTCTGGGGCTTGAACTTCCTGGCCATCCGTATCGGTCTGGACCACTTCCCGCCCTTCTTCTTCGTCGCACTGCGCTTCGCCGTGATCGCGATTCCCGTGCTGCTGTTCATCCCGCGCCCTGCGGTGCGAACCCGCTGGCTGCTGCTCTACGGGACCGGCTTCGGCATCCTGCAGTTCGCGTTCCTGTTCACGGCGATGCGCACCGGCATGCCGACCGGTCTGGCTTCACTCGTGCTGCAATCCTCGGCGCCGTTCACGGTGGTGCTCGGCGCGGTGCTGCTGCGCGAGCGGTTGCGGCCGGTGCAGGTCGCCGGGCTCGCGGTCGCGGCGTTCGGCATGGTCATCATCGGCGCCGACCGTATGGCCGGCGCCGCCCTGCTCCCGGTCCTGCTGACGCTGGCCGGTGGCCTCGGCTGGGCGTTCGGCAATATCGGCGCACGCCAGGCAGGCACCGACTCCCCCGGCTACAACCCGATGCATCTGACGCTGTGGATGTCGGTGGTGCCGGTTCTGCCGATGCTGGCGCTGTCGATGGCTGTCGAGGGGCCTGGAACCGGTTGGCGCGCGATCGGTACCGCCTTCTCCGCCGACGGCCTGCCCGCATTGGCCGCGCTCGCCTACATCGCCGTGCTCGCGACGGTCTGCGGATCCGGTCTGTGGACCTATCTGATGAGCCGCTATCCCGCGGGCACGGTGGCGCCGTTGTCGCTGCTCGTGCCGGTCGTCGGCATCGCCGCGGCCTGGGCGGTCCTCGACGAACAGCCCTCGGTGGCCGCGCTGATCGGCGGAGCGGTCGTGATCGCGGGCGCGTTCGCGGCGACAACCACTCGGGGCAGCCGGAAGGCGCTCGCGCCCGCCCCCACACCCGAATTGGCCCGAGCGTGAGTTCGAATTCAGCCCACGATCGCCCGCACTCTGGCTAGCATGTTGACCGGTCGCTCGATGCGTTTCCGCGCGACCGGTCGGTTTCGAGCTCGCGAACGACGCACAGGTCGATACAGCCAGGTCTTCGCCGCGCTCTAGAGTGATAGCAAATCTGAGGCAATACTCGAGCAAGGCAGCTGAACAGCGTATGGCGGAACATCGGTTGCCCGTTTCGCGAAGAACACTTCTTCGTGGCACGGTCGCAGCGGGGGCGATATCGGTGGGGGCCGTAGCGGGAGCGCCAGGTTTCGCCGCGCCACCCGGTCGCCGGGTCGCCGTGCTGGGCGGCGGCGTCGCCGGACTCACCGCCGCACACGAATTGGCCGAGCGCGGGTTCGAGGTCACCGTGTACGAGGCACGGGCTCTCGGCGGCAAGGCGCGCAGCGTCGGCGTGCCGGGCACCGGTCGCGACGGCAGACCGGATCTGCCCGGTGAGCACGGGTTTCGTTTCTTCCCCGGCTTCTATCAGAACCTGCCCGACACGATGCGCCGAATCCCGTTCGCCGGCAATCCCGAGGGCGTGTGGAACAACCTCGTCGCCGTACCGGAGGCCAGGTTCTCCCGTCGCGACGCCGACGACATCCTGCTCGCCCTGCCCGACAGCATCACCGCGGCACGGGTCACACCGGATTCGATCAGGGAAACCCTCGCCGCCACGATCACCACGACAGCCAAGATGTCCGCCGAGGAGGGCATGTTCTTCGCCAATCGGCTGATGGTGTTCAACTCCAGTTGCGATGTCCGCCGCTTCGGCCAGTGGGAGCACACCTCGTGGCACGAGTTCGTGCGCGGGCACGAGCGTTCACACGAGTTCCGCGCGATCGTGTCCAGATCGCTGACGTCGATCATGGTCGCGGCCAAGGAGAACCTGGCCAGCACCCGCACCATCGGCAGCATGGGCGAGCAGTTCCTCGGTAACCCGCTCGGCCTCGGCAACGACGGCCCCCTCGATCGCGTACTCGACAACCCCACCAACGCCGCCTGGATCGACCCGTGGGTACGCCACCTGCGCGACCTCGGCGTTCGCTTCGAACTCGGCGCCCGGGTGAGCGAACTCGATGTGCGTGACCGCCGGATCCGCGCTGCGCGGATCACCGATCCCACGGGCGCCCGCACCGTCGAGGCCGACTATTTCGTGGTGGCGCTGGCCGTCGAACAGGCCAGGAAACTGTGGTCGTCACAGGTGCTCGCCGTGGCGCCGGAACTCGCCGCGACGGACCGGCTCTTCGTCGACTGGATGAACGGAATCCAGCTCTATTTCCGCACGCCACTGCACATTTCGCGCGGCCACACGGCCTATGTGGATTCACCGTGGTCGCTCACCTCGATCAGCCAGAATCAGTTGTGGACCGACAAACTGCCGTCCTTCGGCGACGGTTCGGTGGCCGATTGCCTCTCGGTCGACATCTCCGACTGGAACTCGCCCGGCATGCTCTACGGCAAGCCCGCCACCGCGTGCACCCACGAGGAGATCTTCCGCGAGGTCTGGGCGCAGTTGGCCAGCCATCTCAACGATCGCGAACAGTTGCTCCGACCGGCCGATCTGCATTCCTGGTTTCTCGATCCCGGCATCACCTGGCAGGGCAGTCACAACGCGAACGCCGATCCGTTGCTCATCAACACCGCGGGCTCGTGGGATGCCAGGCCGGAGCCGCACGGCTCGATCGAGAACCTGTTCCTCGCCGGGGATTACGTGCGCACCGATGTCGACCTGGCGACCATGGAGGGCGCCAACGAGTCGGCTCGGGCGGCGGTGAACGCGCTGCTCGACGTGGCGGGCTCGTCGGCGCCGCGATGCCACGGTTTCCGCCTGCGCCGCACCCCCGAACTCGAGCCCCTGCGGATCATCGACGCCGACCGCTACGCCAAGGGTCTGCCCAACATTTTCGACGATCCGAGCTGACCTGCGACCACCGAACCGCACGTCACACCCGTCCCGCACGCCGCGCGTAACACCGCGTGACATCCTCCCGCATGCGGCGCGTAACACTGCGTAACACCGCGCAACATAGACTCGCGGCGTGGCAGACATTTCGGTGCGTGGGCGCTTGGCCTTGCGAGCAGCGGCGGCAGCGTCGTGGGCTTCGCAGAAGGCGGGTCGCGGCAAGGGTTCGATGATCGGCGGCCTGATCGCGTTGAAGATCGATCCGTCGATCATGACGCAGCTCGGGCACGGTCGGCGAACCGTGCTGATCACCGGCACGAACGGTAAATCGACCACCACCCGGATGGCGACGGCAGCGCTGGGCACGCTCGGCGATGTCGCCACCCAGGCCGACGGCGCCAACATGGACGCGGGCATCGTGGCCGCGCTCAGCCTGCATCAGGGTGTGACGCTGGCCGCGATCGAGGTCGACGAGCTGCATCTGCCGCACGTGAGCGACGCGCTCGACCCCGCCGCCGTTGTCCTGCTCAACCTCAGCCGCGACCAGCTCGACCGGGTCGGCGAGATCAACATGATCGAACGCAAGCTGCGGGCCGGGCTCGCGCGCCACCCCGGCACCGTCGTCATCGCCAACTGCGACGACGTGCTGGTGGCCTCCATCGCCTACGACCACCCGAACGTGGTGTGGGTGTCGGCGGGCAGCGGCTGGGCCGTCGACGCGACGAGCTGCCCGCGCAGCGGCGAGCCGATCGTCTGGGAGGGCGAGAACTGGCGCTCGACCGGCGCCGATTTCCATCGCCCGGAACCGGTGTGGTGGCTCGACGGCGAAGACCTGTGCGGCCCTGACGGTTTCCGCGCCCCGCTGCACCTGGCACTGCCGGGTCGCGCGAACCGTGGCAACGCGGCCCAAGCCGTGGCGGCCGCCGTCGCGATGGGCGCCGAACCGGCGAAGGCGACCGATGCCACCGGTACCGTGCGCGAGATCGCGGGCCGCTACCGCACCGTCACCGTCGGTGCGCACGACGCGCGACTGCTGCTGGCCAAGAACCCTGCGGGCTGGCAGGAAGCGCTGTCGATGATCGAGCCGTCCTCGGCCGGCCTGGTGATCGCGGTGAACGGGCAGGTACCCGACGGCGAAGACCTCTCCTGGCTGTGGGATGTGCGTTTCGAACACTTCGAAGGCGTGCAGGTGGTCGCCTCGGGCGAGCGCGCCACCGACCTCGCGGTGCGCCTGACCTACGCGGGCGTCGAACACACTCTCGTCCCGGATCCCGTGCGCGCCATCGCGTCGTGCCCGGCCGGCCACGTCGAGGTGCTGGCCAACTACACCGCGTTCCGCGATCTCAACCGCGAGCTGGAGGCCATGGCATGATCGGTCAGCGCGCGCAGGAGGCAGCCCGCGTAACCACGGAGCGCGCCCGAGCATGCCGAAAAGGTCACAGCATGATCGGTCAGCGCGCGCAGGAGGCAGCCCGCGTAACCACGGAGCGCGCCCGAACATGCCGAGAGGTCACAGCATGAGCGAGTCAACCATTCGTATCGGCCTCGTGTTGCCCGACGTGATGGGCACCTACGGCGACGGCGGCAACGCGCTCGTGTTGCGCCAGCGCCTGCGGATGCGGGGCTACGACGCGGAGATCATCGACATCACCCTCGCCGATCCGGTCCCGGATTCCTTCGACATCTACACCCTCGGCGGCGCCGAGGATTCCGCGCAGCGCCTTGCCACCCGGCACCTCCAGAAGTACCCCGGGCTCCAGCAGGCCGCCGCGAAGGGGGCCCCCGTGCTCGCCATCTGTGCCGCCATCCAGGTGCTCGGCAACTGGTACGAGACCTCGGCGGGCGAGAAGGTCGAGGGCGTAAGCCTTTTCGACGTCACCACCTCGCCCCAGAAGGTTCGCGCCATCGGCGAGGTGACCACCACCCCGCTGGTCCCCGGCCTCAAAGCTCCCCTCACCGGCTTCGAAAACCATCGGGGCGGTACGACTCTGGGTCCCGACGCCTCTGCGCTGGCCCGCGTCACCCGTGGTGTCGGCAACGGCGTGGGCGACGGCACGGAGGGCGTGGTCCAGGGCTCGGTCTTCGGCACCTACCTGCACGGCCCCGCCCTGGCCCGCAATCCCGAACTGGCCGACCTCCTCATCGCCGCGGCACTCGGCATTCCCGCCGCCGAGCTGGCGCCCCTCGAACTGCCCGAGGTCGACCGCCTTCGCAAGGAACGCCTGCGGGCCTGAGTCCGCGGCGAATCGACTTCGTACTCGCCTACGGCCTGCGGACCCGCCCCGGCTCACTCGACGGCGACTTCGGCACGCACCCGGCGGGTCACGAGCCACCCGACGAGGGCGGCGAGCGGGAACATCAGCACGCCGTACACCGCTGCGGGGACGGCCATCTCGGTGCTGTCGAGCACGCTGATCGCGATGGTGATGGCGATGGTGCTGTTGTGGATGCCGACCTCGAACGAGCAGGCGATGGCCTGGCGGTCGGCCACGCCGAGCAGGCGCGGCAGGTAGTAGCCGACAGACAGGCTGATCAGGCAGAACACGACGGTGATGGCGCCGACGTCGGCGAGTGAGTCGGCCAGCGTGTCGCGCTCGCTGACGATGGTGCCCACGATCACCAGCAGCAGCGTGATCGCCGAGCCGATCCGCACCGGCTTGTCCATCCGGTCCGCGAATGCTGTCGACCAGCGGCGCACCAGCATGCCGAGGCCGACGGGAATCAACACGATGGCGAATACCTGGAGCACCTTGCTCAGCTGCAATCCGACGGAACCGTCCTCACCGGCGGGCTCGAAGTAGCCGATGGCGAAGTTCGTCACCAGCGGCACGGTGACGACCGCGATGACCGAATTGACCGCGGTGAGTGACACATTCAGGGCCACGTCACCACGGAAGAGGTGGCTGAACAGGTTCGCGGTGGTCCCGCCGGGCGAGGCGGCGAGCAACATCATGCCGACCGCCAGAATCGGCGACAGGTCGAACAGCAGCACCAGGCCGAACGCGACCACGGGCAGCACCAGCAACTGGCAGGCCAGCGCGATGGCGACGATGCGCGGCGTTTTCGCGATGCGCGCGAAGTCGGCGCCGGTCAGCGAGAGGCCGAGCCCGAACATGATCACCGCCAGCGCCAAGGGCAGACCGACTGACACCAGTGGAGAGTTCATAGCCACACACTTCTCGTCGAGCATTCCGGGTCGAGGTCTCTCGACCCGGAGTGAGACGCGCTGGTCTCAATCTTCGAAGAGTAGCGAGCTGTGACGCCCGTCGCAGCGGAATCAGCGCACCGACGCGGCGGCCTCCGGCGTGGCGGCGTGACTGCCCGCGCACAGGTCGTGGACGAAGCGCATCTTCTCCAGCACCCGCTCGGGCAAGACGAAGGGGTAGAGGTCGTCGTGGCCCATCGAGCGGTTCACCATGTTCAGCGACCAGGTGAGCGGCAGCCAGAGCTCGATGATCCTGTCGAATCCCGCCCGGCCGATCTGGGGGCGGTCGAGGGTGGCGCCGGCAGGGGCCAGACCGAAGGCCGCGGCGGTATCGAGAGTGTCGCGGATGTGCAGGTAGTGGGCGAAGGTTTCGGCCCAGTCCTCGGCGGCGTGCATGGTGGCGTAGGAGGAGACGAAGTCGCGTTTCCAGCCGCTGGGCGCACCCTGGGAATAGTGGCGGTCCAGAGCCGCCTGGTAATCGGCGAACGGGTCGCCGAACAGCTCGCGGAAGCGTTGCAGCGCGGGGTCGTCGGCGACCAGCACCTGGAAGTAATAGTGCCCGGTCTCGTGCCGGAAATGGCCGAGCAGCGTGCGGTAGGGCTCGGCCATCTCTTTGCGTAATTGCTCGCGGTGCGGGTCGTCGGCTTCGGCCAGATCGAGGGTCACCACACCGTCCATATGCCCGGTGAGCACGCCTTTGGTGCGGCTGGACAGCAGGTCGAAGGCAAGACCGTGTTCGGGGTCTTCGTCGCGGCCGACGATCGGCAGGCCGAGTTCGACGAGTTCGAAGATCAACCGCCGTTTGGCCGTCTCCGCCTCGGCGAACGCGGCGAGTCCGTCGGTGTCGGAATCATGGGGCCTGGTCCGGGTCAGCTTGCACGACACACACAGCGCGGGGCCCGAGGCATCACGGTCGACCAGCCAATTGCATTGCGCCACATGGAGGTTGTCACACAGCCGAAAGCGGTCGGCGTCGACGACGCCCGCCGCGTGATCGACCGCCGCGTCGCCCGGTGGATCGCCGATGACCACCAGTGCCCGTTCGGTCAGGCTGAAACCCAGTGCGCTGCGGCAGGACAGGCAGACAGAGTTCTCGAAGGCCAGCTGCTGACCACAATTCGGACAGACGAAATCACGCACGGACTACACCTCCACCGGGGCTACATCGACCGATACCTTGATTGTGGACTGCTTCGCGTCGGTGTAGATGATGCCACGCAGCGGCGGCACATCCTGGTAGTCGCGGCCCCACGCCACCGTCACGTAGCGCTCGTCGGCGAACTGGTCGTTGGTGGGGTCGAAGGCGATCCAGCGGCCGGTGCCCGCGCCGTCGAGGCCGGGCAGCCACACAGCGGCCCAGGCGTGGGTGGCGTCGACGCCGACCATGCGTTCCTTGCCCGGCGGCGGATCGGTGGCGAGGTAGCCGGAGACGTAGCGAGCGGCCAGCCCCTGCGAACGCAGGCAGGCCGCGCCGATCCGGGCGAAGTCCTGGCAGACGCCTTCGCGGGCGGCGAACACATCGGCCACGCTGGTGCTCACCGTGGTGGACCCGGAGCGGTACTCGAAATCGTCGTGGATGCGGGTGTTGAGCTCGGTGACGGCCTCGAGCAGCGGCCTGCCCGGCGCGAAACTCTGCGCGGCATAGTCGATGACGTCGGCGGTGATCTCGGGTGGGCGCAGATCGAGGGTGAACTCGACCGCGAGTGGGCCGGTGGCGCTCGTGGGACGCGCTGCCTCCCATGCCATGTCCGAGCCCGGCATCGTCTCCGGTTGTTCGCCGTCTACGTCGACCAGCGACTCGCCGGTGACCTCGAGGTTTCGATGCTCGGCGGTCACGTGGAAATAGGTCGTGGTGTTGCCGTAGACGTCGGTGCCCACCGAGCGGTCCGAGGGCACCGGGTCGATGTAGATCTCGTGCTCGAGCAGGCGCTGGCCGGGGTATTCGCGCGGGGTGAGGTACGCACGACCGTACGAGCTGGTCACCTCGTCGGAGTAGCTGTAGGTGGTGCGGTGCACCACCATGTATCGCCTGGTCATCCGACTCGCCTGGTATTGCCCCAGAGGGGCTGGATGCCGAGCGGGACGGTGAGTTTGGTGGATTCGAACGATTCGGCCAGCTTGCGCAGTCGCAAGTGCACCCCTTCCAGCAGTTCCACCAGCTCCGTCCGTACGCCGTCGTCGTCGGTGTGCTCCAGATCGGCCGGGTCGACGCGGCGCAGCATGCGCTGGGCATCGGCCAGCAGTCGCTGCGAACGCGACGCGCCCGCACCGCCGGGCAGCGCCTGGAAGTCGGTCTCGAGGCGGTCGAGCTGATAGATCAGCGAACGCGGATTACCCGGATCGAACAGCAGCAGCCCGGCCAGCGCGGCCACCCGGGCCGAACCACGGTGGCGGCGGCGATAGCTCACCGCCGACTCGGTGGCGGTGAGTACGGCCTCGGCGACCACCCCTTGCACCTCCGGAGCGCTGCGTCGACCCAGTGCGGCATTGATCAGCGACGTGACGGCGAGGCCACGCTCGATGCGTTTACCGATGTCGGTCACGTACCAGCCGGTGTCGCGCACCATCGACTCCGCGCCGATTCCCGACAACGACAGCAACGCCGCCAGTGTCAGCGAATGGACCGCCGACAGCGCGGTCTCCTGTTCCGCGCTGGCACTGCGGAATTCAGCGAGCGCGCGGTCGACAGCACCGACGATCATCCACGTGTCACCCGACAGCTGATCGCGGACCGCCCTGGCGGCGGAACCGTAATGGTCCACCGCGTACGACAGCGACCCGGCCAACTCGCGATCGCCCGTCAACGCGGCCAGATACTGGAACCCCTCCGACGAAGCTCCGGCCACCGCCCGGCGGGCCGCCACCCCTTCTTGGCCGCTGGAATCCATTGCGCGATGGGTGAACTGGCCTTGCGCCTGGCGCGACCGCGCGACAACAGCTTCCGGTTCGGGCACCGGCTCCGGCCCGCGATCAGGGGTGACGCCGGTGGTGCGCAGCGCACGAGCCAGCGCGCTGGTCCCCGCCCGTTCCCACGGCGCCTCCTCCGCATCCGCGCTGTCGCGCTCCGTCTCGTCCGCTCCGGAGCGATCCGGAGTCGCGGAGCGGGTGATCGCACCACCATCGGCCGACGGGCTCTGCTCGTTGTCGGTAACCTCGACATCGTCCGAGGCGACCGCCACCAGCGGACCGAACCCGTTGGGCAGCACCGATGGTGGGGCGACGGTGCCCGTGGTGATCGACAGCGCCCGCATGAGGATCGGCAACGCTTCGGCGCCGTCGAGCCAGGGGCGGTAGCGGTAGTCCTGGTAGACGTCGTGGGTGGCGGCGAGCAAGCGGACCACCGACTCGGCGCGTTCGCTGTAGCGGCCCATCCAGAACAGGTCGTTGAGCACGCGCGGCGAGCTGATCGCCTCGACGACGGGCACGGCCTTGCGCAGCCGTTCCTCGTGCGGCGCTTCCGAACTCATCGCGGGCACGGTGGTCGGGGCGGCGCGGACCCACACGTCCTTGGCTGCCACCTTGATCACGCTGCGAGTCGGTTCGAGCCGCATGCGTTGCTGGCCGAGCCCACCCGGCATCGCCGTGTAGCCGCCCCGCCTGGCCAGTGAGAACAACCGCATCCCTACCGGTGCGGGCGTGAGCCCCGCCGGGCCGTCGACCGCGGGCGCGACCGAGAACTCGGCGGGTTCCTGGCCGACCCACTTCCACCGCTCGACCTCGATCCGGGCGGCGAGCTCGGCGCGTTCGGCCGCCGACAGGGTCGGTCCGAAGATCGTCGATCCGTCGACCGCGGAGCGGAATACCAGGTCACCGACGCGGGACACCAGGTGCGCGCGCTCGGTGTCGTCACCGCCCCAGTAGGTGGGGGTGGCCTCGAGCAGCAGGTCGCCGCCGAGGACCGAGCGGGCGATGCGGGGCAGGAACGCGCTCAGCGCCGGCGATTCGAGCAGCCCGCTGCCGAGAGTGTTGACCACCGTCACCGCGCCGCGGCGCAGCACCTCGACCAACCCGACCACGCCGAGCCGCGAATCGGGACGCAGATCCAGCGGGTCGGAGAATTCGGCGTCCACGCGCCGCAGCACCACATCGACCCGTTCCAAGCTCCCGAGCGAGCGCATCCACAGCGCGCCGTCGCGCACCACCAAGTCGGAACTCTCGACCAGCGGAAAACCGAGCATCTGCGCGAGATAGGCCTGGTCGAAGGCGGTTTCGGAATGTGAACCCGGACTGAGCACCACGACGACCGGCTCGTGCCCGTCCGCCGGCTCGGGAGCCGCCTCCTCGAGCATCAACCGCATGGCCCGCGCGAACGGACTCAGTGGGCGTGGCCCAGCGTGCTCGAACGCCTCGGGAATCGCCGAGGCCACCACCCGGCGGTCGGCCAGGGCGTAGCCGGCGCCCGAGGGAGCCTGCGCCCAGTCGGCGAGCACCCGGAACTGCCCGTCACTCCAGCGGCTGATGTCGCAAGCGTGCAGGAACAGTTGGTGAGTACCCGGGATCGTGATGCCGTGCGCTGCCCGCACATAGCCGACATTGCCGAACACCACCTCCGGCGGCAGCAGGCCCGAACTCAGCAGCCTGCGTGGGCCGTACACATCGGTGAGCAACTCGTCGAGGACGAGCGAGCGCTGGACCAGCCCGGATTCCAGACGGGTCCAGTCCTCGGCGGAGACCAGCAGCGGAATCGGGTCCAGGCGCCACGGTTGCGGGATCGCGGTGTCGTCGTCGCCGCCGAGCCCGACCTCGGTGTAGGTGACACCGTCGTCCTCGATCTGCCTGCGGACCCGGTGATCGATCCGGTCGATCCCGCCGACGCCCTGATCGATGAAGTCGGCCGAGAGCTCCGACCACATCGCCCGTACCCGCCCACGGCCGTCGACCAGCTCGTCGTAATACCCCGTGGTGGGCCTGCCGCACTCGTCGAAGCGCGCGCCCGCCGAGCTGTCGGCCCGATACCGCGCGAACTGCTCGGCAACCTGAGCGCGTAGGCCCGATGCCGGCCGATTCCCGCCCCCTTGCGCCTCATCGCGCTGAGCCACCGAGCCTCCTGTGTCTATTCGCGGCCGACGCCGCGGGGACCGACTGGCCTTCCATACGACAGCTCGACCAGATCGGGGTGCCGGTCGACCCGGCGTTCGGTGGCGCGGCGAACCTTTCGACTATTGGCCCCACACTGTTCGCGCGCGGCGTAGGTCCAGAATGCCTGGTGCGCCGACATCGGTCGACTGTGCCGCGATTTTCGCACGGAGGTCGGCGGGGTCCATCGGGTTCACCGTATGCCCGGCCGCCTCGAAACGGCGGTTGCGGCGCGACTGGGCGGCGACGGCGTTGACGGGTGCGTCGTCGTAGGCGCGGCCACCGGGGTGCACCACGTGATAGGTGCAGCCGCCCCGGGAAATCCCCGTCGCGAGGTCCACCAGATCGAACACCAAGGGAGCGTCGACCGTGATGGACGGATGCAGGGAGTTCGGCGGCTGCCAGGCCCGATAGCGCACGCCCGCCACCTGCACGTCGGATTTGTCGGTGGCCAGCAGCGGCACCGGCATACCGTTGCAGGTCAGGACGTATCGCCCGCGGTCGGCGCCGACCAGGCGCACCTGGAGGCGTTCCACCGAGGAGTCGACGTAGCGGGCAGTGCCCTGGCCGGTGGTCTGTTCGCCGAGCGTGAGCCACGGTTCGATCGCGCCGCGCAGCTCCAGTTCCGCCTCACCGATCATGGCCGTGCCGATGCGCGGAAAGCGGAATTCGGTGAAGGGGTCGAGCCAGGCGGTATCGAAGTCGACACCCGCCGCGCGCAGGTCGGCGGCTACTTCGGCGATGTCGTTGCTCAGGAAGTGCGGCAGCAGATAGCGCCCGTGCAGGTTGGCCCCGTGGCGGATCAGCGGCGCGCGCAGCGGCCGGTCCCAGAACATCGCGACCAGGCCGCGCACCAGCAACGACTGCACCATCGCCATCTGGAAATGCGGTGGCATCTCGAAGCCGCGCAGCTCGAGCAGCCCGAGCCGACCACGCGCGGAGTCGGGGCTGTACAGCTTGTCGATGCAGAACTCGGCTCGGTGGGTGTTGCCGGTGAGATCGGTGAGCAGGTGCCGCAGCGCGCGGTCGATATGCCAAGGGGCCGACTGGATCTCGTACGGTGTCGGACCGGATGCTTGTTCGGCGGAGAGCCGGGCGACCTCGGCGAAGGCGATCTCGAGCTCGTAGAGCGCGCCTTCGCGCCCCTCGTCCGCACGCGGCGCCTGCGAGGTCGGGCCGACGAAACGCCCCGCGAACAGGTACGACAGCGCGGGGTGGCGCTGCCAGTAGGTGAGCATGGAGACCAGCAGGTCGGGGCGGCGCAGCAGCGGCGAACGCGCCGGGGTGACCCCGCCGAGCGTGATGTGATTGCCGCCGCCGGTGCCGCCGTGGGTGCCGTCCACGTCGAAGGACTCGGTGCTCAGCCGGGCGAGCCTGGCCTGCTCGTAGAGGGTGCTCAACACCTCGGCTTGCTCGGCGAACGAGCTGGTCGGCATGATGTTCACCTCGATCACGCCGGGGTCCGGCGTCACCGAAAAAGTGTGCAGCCGTGCGTCATTCGGCGGCGCATAGCCCTCCAGCACCACCGGCTGCCCGATCGCCACCGCTGCCGCCTCGACCTTGGCGATCAGGTCGAGGAAGTCGTCGAGCTCGGCGACCGGCGGCAGGAACACATGCAGACGCCCCTGCCTCACCTCGGCGACCAGCGCGGTCGTCGGCGTGAAATCGGCGGGCTCCACCTCGGCGGGCGGCTCGATCCGCTCCGCGCGCAACGGTTGCTGATAGAGCGGGTCGCTGTCGTGCAGGATCGGCGACGCATGCCAGGACACCGAACCGAGCGGAAGGCGCAGCCCGGCAGGCGAATCGCCGTCGGCCAAGACGATCCGGCCGCGACCGTCCACGGCGCGGCCACGGCGCAGCTGCCAGTCGGCACTGGCCCAGCCCGCCCCGTCGGCCCGCCGATGAATCGGCAGCACATACGCCGACGGCTGGTCGACCGACTCCTCCAGATTCTCGAGCAATACCCGGCGCACCTCGGGCGAGTCCTCGGCCGGATCGATATCGGCAGGCGGATCGCCGTACGGCGCGCTCACGGTCGCGGCCAGTCGCGCCAGCGGGTCCTCGAACGCGGGCCGCACCTGTCCATCCGGCAGCCCGAGGGTGCCCGCGATCTGCGCGATCAATGCCTTCGCCGCACCGATGTCGGCAGCGGGCGCCCGGTCGCGGATCGCCCCGGGGGCCGAGTTGCTCGGCTGCGAGCGGGTCAGCTGGATGTGCGGGTAGACCGAGTACGGCGCACCGGCAGCGGCCTTGTCCTTCTTCCCGCGAGATTGCCGCTTCCCCCAGAACTTGCCGGCCTCGGCATTCGGCCGCTCCGGCTCGGCCGGTGTCCTCGTGGCTTTTTTCGGCGCCTCGGCCTGCCTCGCCGGGCGCACGTTGCCACCGGGGTCGGCGCAGGCCTGCTGGCTCTCCGCCGCACGACGATGCTCGGCGGCGACGATCTCGACGGGCTCGTCGATCAGCACCGGTCCGTCGTCGAATTCCACCGTCGGGTTCGAAGATCGCCGACGCTGCTGATGGCCGGGCTCGTCCTGCTCGTAAGTGACCTGGTCGAGCGCTTCCTCCCCGGCACTTCCCGGCGCGTCGGCGTCGGCGGCCGTCTCGGGCGCTGGCGAGGTACCCGACAGCGCACCGGGAGAACGGGTCTCATCGACACCGCCGAACTCGACCACCTCGCCGGGCTCGGCCATGTCGGTAATGCTCGACTCGCCGCCCCCTGGCTCATCGTCGTCGGCCAGCCCGAGCGCGACGACCGCGGCGGCGATCTCGTCGCCTCCGAAGCGACGACGCGGGTCGAAGATCGCGACCATATCGACCGGATGGAACGCGGCCGTGTCCACCGCGGCGGCGGGCGTACCGGCCACCGGGACCGTCGGCTCGAGCCCTGCTCCCTGCGGCTCGTCCGCAGGCACCGGCGCGACTACCGCGGACGCGACCTCGGCACCGGCCGGCACACGTCCGGTCGAGCGTTCGGCCGCTACCTTTTTCGCGGCGCGCTGGCGCGCGGGCGTGTGCTGCGAGATCGGCGTCCACGGATCGGTGAGCAGATCCTGACGCTGCCAGACCGGCAGGCCATCGGCCCGCCACGCGATGGCGATCTCCCAGCGGGGCAACGGTTCTCCGGGATACCACTTGCCCTGGCGATACTGCACGATGCCGGTCGGCGCGTAGATCGCGCGCAGGCGGTCGGCCAGGTCGACCGCGCGCTCACGTTTGTGCGCGCCGTCGGCGTCGGTGGTCCACTGGGCGCTGACCTGGTCGTCGATGGAGACGAAGGTCGGCTCACCACCCATGGTGAGGCCCAGGTCGGCCGCGGCCGTGCGCGCATCGATCGCGGCGCCGGAGGCGACGATGCGCTCCCATTGGGAATCGGTGTAGGGCAGCGTGACTCGCGGGTCCTCGTGGACACGCCGAACCACATTGCTGAAATCGAGGGTGGCCTCGGTGATCCCAGTCGCGCCGCTGATCGGAGCCGCAGCGCCGGGATGCGGCGTGGCGGCGAGCGGGATGTGCCCTTCACCCGCGAACAAGCCGGAGGTGGGATCCATCCCGACCCAGCCCGCGCCGGGCAGGTACACCTCGGTCCAGGCGTGCAGGTCGGTGAAGTCGGCCGCCGGGCCCGACGGGCCGTCCAGCGACGGCACATCCGAGGCGAGCTGAACCAGGTATCCGGAAACGAAGCGCGCGGCCAGCCCCAGCTCACGCAGCACGCCGACCAGCAACCACGCCGAGTCGCGGCAGGAGCCGAGCGCGGTGCGCAAGGTGTGGTCGGGCGTCTGCACGCCCGCCTCCATGCGCACGGTGTAGTCGACCGAATTGCGCAGCGCGTAGTTGAGTTCGACGAGGTAGTCGATCGCCCGGGTCCGGCCGTGCGGGCGGTGCGCCAGCGCCCACTCCCGCAGCAATTCCCCCGGCCCGCTGCCCGGCCCCTCCTCGTCGACGCGCCGCAGATAAGGCGCGAGATCCTCGGCGAGCGCAGCGCCGTACTCGAACGGGAAGTACTCGGCGTGGTCCTCGATGAAGAAGTCGAACGGGTTGACCACCTCGAGGTCGGCGATCAAGCCAACAGTGATCGACAACTCCCTGGTCGGATTCGGAAATACCAGGCGCGCAACGAAATTACCGAACGCGTCCTGTTGCCAGTTGACGAAGTGCTCGGCCGGGGACACCTCGAGCGAGTATGCCTCGATCGGGGTCCGCGAATGCGGCGCCGGACGCAATCGCACTTCGTGTGGATGCACCTCGACCAGACGATCGAAGGAGTACGCGGTGCGGTGCTCGAGTGACACCTTGATGCCCATTCACCAAGTTGACCACACACCCCCGGCACCGCGCGGGCCGACGAAACGCGAGTTTGCCTGCCTGCCGCCTTTTCGGAACGCCGCGGTAACAGCCCGACACCGCCGGACCCGCATCGATCGCCGGTGACGCCGACCCCCGTAAGGTGAGGTCCGTGAGCTACGACCACATTCTGCTGCCCTCCGGCGTCGCCAGCTCTGTCGACGAGATCGACGCTTACCTGGCCGCCCAGGAAGGCGTCACCGAGTCCGAACCGATCGCCGAGATCGCGGCCGAACTGAACGCGCGCAATGCCGAACTGCCGGTGGACGACTCGTTCCTCAGCGTCGAATCCGTCGGCGGTCCCAGCGGTGACACGCTCTACATCCCCTCGCCCTACGACGCCGTCGGTTTCGTCCGCAGCCTGCTCTTCGACCTGGCCACCCCGCGCGGCTACGCCGTCTACGATCCGCAGCTGAGCTGGCTCATCGACCCGGCCGGCCACATCCCGGTCAATGTCACACACGGCGGTGCGGGCGAATTCCCTTATCTTACCGAGGAATTGGCGCACCAGTGGGTCGCCGAGCTCGCCGCGCCCAACCCGTACCTCATCGTCGAACAGGGCGAACAGCGCTACATCCAGACCTACCGCGACCCGAGCGGCCCGTACACCCTCGAGTACCGCGACGGCGCCCCCGACCGGCATTTCGGCACCACTCTCGACGATCCGGCACAGGTCGCGCGCATCATCTGGGACTGGTCGAACGGCAAGCCCGCCGCCGGCGACGGCGTCACCTGGACCCGCGTCGAGCTCTGATTCCCGACCGAAAGCACCGGCGGCGACCAGCCGCCGGTGCTGTGGTCCTACAGCGTCCGCCTGCCCGACAGTGCCCGTCCGAGGATCAGTTCGTCGGCGAATTCCAGGTCGCCGCCCATCGGCAGCCCGGAGGCCAACCGCGTGACGGTGAGCCCGGAGAAATCGCGCAGCATCCGCACCAGGTAGGTGGCCGTCGCCTCGCCCTCGGTATTCGGGTCGGTCGCGATGATCACCTCGCTCACGTCGATACCGTCTTCTTGATTACCGATGCGGGTCAGCAGTTCCCTGATCCGCAACTGATCGGGCCCGACTCCGCTGAGCGGATCGAGCGCACCGCCGAGCACGTGGTAGCGACCACGGAACTCGCGGGTGCGCTCGATCGCCTGCACATCCTTGGGCTCCTCGACCACACAGATCATCGTGCGGTCGCGACGTGGGTCGGCACAGATCCGGCACAGCTCGCCGTCGGCGACCGTGCCGCACGACACGCAGAACTGCACGCCGTCGCGCACCTTCTGCAGGGCAGCCTGCAGCCGGTCGATATCCGGCGGCTCCACCGACAGCAGATGAAAAGCGATGCGCTGTGCGCTCTTCGGACCGACGCCGGGCAGTTTGCCCAGCTCGTCGATCAGATCCTGAACCGGCCCCTCATACATCAGAAGTCGGGCAGACCGGGCATCGAGCCGCCACCGAGACCCTGCGACAGCGGGCCGAGGCGCTCGGCCGCGAGCTGCTGGGCGTTGGTCATCGCGTCGTTGATCGCACCGATGATCAGGTCCTGCAGACCGTCGACATCGTCGGGATCGACCACTTTCGGGTCGATCGTCAGGGCGGTCACCTCGCCGCTGACCTTGATCGTGGCCCGCACCAGACCGCCGCCGACCTGACCGGTCACCTCGGTCTCGGAGAGCTCGGCCTGTGCCTGCATCACTGCCTGCTGCATCTGCTGAGCCTGAGCGAGCAGCGCCTGCATATCGAACTGACCATCACCGGGTTGCACAAACACTCCTGTGTTCATCGGCGGCCGCGGCCGCGAGATTGTCGGCCCCCTTGGGCCTCGCACCCGAGCGACGATACTGCCGCCTTCGGGGTTCCGTCTCGCCCGCTGGGGCGAGGCGGCCGAACCCGTGGGATGCGGTGGGTGCGGGCTTCGGCCGCGTTCGCCCGCCAGTTTAGTCGTGAGCACGGCTCGCCCGGGGGATGGCTCCGCCGACGGTTCGGGCATACGATCAGATCCGCCAGGGCAATGATTCAGCAATCTCCAGGAGATCAGATGAATGCATCCCGAAAACGGTCGAGCTCGGTGCCCGCTCTGTGCGCCGCTGTCGTCGGCCTGCTCCTGCTCGCACCGGCCCCCGTATCGGCCGATTCCGGGACCGCGATCGCCGACTACGGCAACGGGTGCGCTCTCGATCCGGGCAATCGGGCGGCGACCGTCGATGCCCTGCGCTTGCGGTGCAGTGTCGCCCAGCAGGACCAGATCTATCGCGAAGCGCAGGCAGGCGCGATCGCGACGGGCCTCACCAACGGCTGGGTCACCCGCCCGCCGCAGCTCGAAGCGGCCGCACCGGCGCTGTGGATCGGCAAGGTGTTCCGCACGGGGCCCGATGGCGGGTCGCTGACCAATCGGGTCACCGGCGCCGGGATCGAGGCCTTCCCCGCCGATGTCTATCGAGCACCGTCGATCCTCGATGGCGCGCCCACCTGGGCGTTGAACTACGCGCCGTCGCCCACCCCGCAGGTCTACGACGAGATCCGTGAGGTGACCCCCGGCGTCTGGTTCGGCTATTCGTGGTGGCGCGAGGGCTCGTGGCCGCTGCTCGCCGCGTTCGTGTTGACGCCCGCTTGACCGGGTTCTTGACCCTCCACTCGCTGGAGGGTGTTCGCTGGCTCCTATGACAGCAACCGTGGCGATCGGCGAATTCGCCCGCCTCACCCATCTGAGCGTCAAGACGCTGCGGTATTACCACGAGATCGAGCTGCTCGAGCCCGCCGCGGTGGATGCGGGCACCGGCTACCGCCGATATTCCACCGACCAGGTGGAACGGGCCCATCTGATCCGGCGCCTCCGCGATCTGGACATGCCGCTTCCCGAGATCCGTACCGTGCTCGCCGCGGCCGATCCCGCCGTACGCGACACCGCGCTGCGGGCACACCTGACGAGAATGGAGGCAGCCCTGGATCGCACTCGCGAGGTGGTGGTCTCACTGCGCGCCCTGCTCACCGCGCCACCTCCGCCGATCGAGGTCGATTACCGGATGGAGCCCGCGTTCACCGCGCTCACGGTCACCGATCAGGTCGAACACACCGGCATCTCCAACTGGTGCGGTACCGCGTTCGAGCAGCTGTACATGATCCTGCTCGAAGCCGGCGTGAACCCGGGAGGTGTTGCGGGCGCGACCTATTCGAACGAGTTCTTCACCCAGGACAACGGCGCGGTCACCGCGTACGTGCCGTTGCCGCCCGGCGCCGAGTTCGCCCCCACCCGGGGCTTCGCGATCGTCGACTTCCCTGCCCGCCATTTCGCCGTTGCCGTACACGACGGCCCGTTCGAAGACTTCGACCGCACCTACGGCGCGCTCGGCAGCCACGTCGCCGAGCACGGCGCCGTCCTGCCCGGCGAGCCGGTCCGCGAGCGCTACCTCGTCGGACCGGAGACCACCGACAACCCGGCCGCCTTCCGCACCGAAGTGTGCTGGCCGATCACCGAAGGAGAGATCTGATGACCATCGCCCTGGCGAATGTGACCGTCGACTGCCGAAACGCCGCCACCCTGGCCGAGTTCTACGCACGGTTGCTCGACCTGCCGGTCGACCCGGAAGCCTCGCCGTTCTTCGCCACGGTCGGCAAATCGGCAGGCCACACCCCGACGCTGATGTTTCTGCAGGTACCGGACAAAACACCGGGCAAGAATGCCGTCCATCTCGACCTCGCCTCGGCCGAATGGCGGGACTACGTCGAGCGCGCGATCAGCTTGGGCGCCCAGCACATCGCCGACATCGACGAGTACGACATGCAGTGGACAACCCTCGCCGACCCCGAAGGAAACCTCTTCGACATCGGCAAGGCCTGAGCGGGAACAGCGCCTGGGTCAGGCCAGTTCGCGTGAGAGGTTGCCCAGCACCTCGGCCTGGATCTTCTTCAGGCCGAGCGGGGCGAAGATGCCCTCGAAGATGCCCGAGATGCCGCCTGCGCCTTTCCAGGTGGTCTCGACGGTGACCTTCGAGCCGGCGCCGTCGGGGGTGACGGTCCAGGTGTTGACCATGGTGGAGTTGGCGTCGCGTTCGGTGAGCACCGAATCCGCCACCGTCACGGTCGCGCGCACGTTGCGCGAGCGCTTCTCGGTGGCCTGCAACGTCCACTCGGCCACGGTGCCCGCGCCCTGACCACCTTCGATGACCTTGTAGTCGCGGTAATGCGCGGAGAGAATGCGCGGCCGGACCGTCTCGTAGTCGCCGATCGCTGCGAGCGTGCGCTGCGGATCCGCGGCGACGACGATCGAACTGCTGGCGCTGACCTGTCCCACTGTTGACTCCTTGCTGGGGGGTGGCGATATATCGACCGGGTTACATCCTGCCCTGTCCCCGACCGGATCTCCCGACCAGGTTGGGGCCTGCGGGAAACATGCGCGTGACATTTTTCCGCGGCGCGCAAGTATCCGGTGGCTCGGCGGTCGGGCTCGTACTAGCGTCAAAGGGGTGGCAGTGAGTCTTTTGGGTAGGGCTGGTCACGAACCGGCCACGCGCGAGTCCGGATATGCCGCGCATCGGGCGGGTGTGGAGCGATTGCTGGCAAGCTATCGCGCCATCCCACCCGGTGCCGTCGTCCGACTGGCGAAGAAGACATCGAACTTGTTCCGGGCCAGGGCGGCAACCTCCGCGCCCGGTCTGGACGTGTCCGGGCTCGGGCAGGTGATCGCAGTAGACCCGGATGCCCGCACCGCCGACGTCGCGGGCATGACCACCTACGAGGAGCTGGTAGCGGCCACCCTCCCCTATGGGCTGGCGCCGCTGGTGGTACCCCAGCTCAAGACCATCACACTGGGCGGGGCGGTCACCGGTCTCGGCATCGAGTCGACTTCGTTCCGCAACGGTCTACCTCACGAATCCGTGCTGGAAATGGACATTTTGACCGGGTCCGGCGAGATCATCACCGCGACCCCGACCGGCGAGCACGCCGACCTTTTCCACGGTTTCCCCAACTCCTACGGCACTCTCGGATACTCCGTCCGGCTGAAGATCGAGCTCGAGCCCGTGCTGCCGTTCGTGGAGCTGCGGCACGTGCGCTTCCACGACCTGCGCGCGCTGGAAGCCGAACTCGATCGGATCGTCGTCGAACGCCGCTTCGACGACGAGAATGTCGACTACATCGACGGCGTGGTGTTCAGCGCCGACGAGAGCTACCTCACTCTGGGCCGCCGAACCGACGAGCCGGGGCCGGTCAGCGACTACACCGGTATGGACATCTTCTACCGCTCCCTGCAGCACGCCGACGGCGTGAAGCGGGACCGGCTGACCATCCACGACTACCTGTGGCGCTGGGACACCGACTGGTTCTGGTGCTCACGCGCGTTCGGCGCCCAGAACCCGAAGATCCGCAGACTGTGGCCGAAGTCGCGCCGCCGCAGCAGTTTCTACTGGAAGCTGGTCGCGCTCGATCGCAAGTACCACTTCGACGACCGCAGGCAGGCCCGCAAGGGCAAGCCCCCGCAGGAACGCGTCGTGCAGGACATCGAGGTACCGGTCCAACACACCGCCGACTTCGTCGAATGGTTCCTGCGGGAAATACCGATCGAGCCGATCTGGTTGTGCCCATTGCGCTTGCGTGCGACCGATGACGCCGAGGCCACCGCCGGTGCCCGTCCGTGGCCGCTGTACCCGCTCGAACCACAGCGCACCTACGTCAACGTCGGATTCTGGTCGGCGGTGCCGACCCAGCGAGGTCAACCGGAAGGGGCGGCCAACCGTGCCATCGAGAAGATCGTGTCCGAGTTCGACGGACACAAGTCGCTCTATTCGGACTCCTACTACGACGAGGCCGAGTTCGCCGAACTCTACGGCGGCGACACCTATACCGAACTGAAGACCCGTTACGACCCGGACCAACGACTGCTGAATCTGTATTCGAAGGCGGTGCAACGCAAGTGACGACATTCAAGGACCGATCCGAGGTACTGGCCGAGCTGGGAACCAGGCTCAACATTGCCGAGGTGGTCGACAGCCTCGTGGACGGCGACATCCCCGTCCGCCTCACCGCCTACGACGGCAGCGCGACCGGCCCGGAGGGCGCGCCCTACACTCTCGAGATCAAGACCCCGCGCGGCATCAACTACCTGGCGGGTGCCCCCGGCGACCTGGGGATGGCACGCGCCTACATCGCGGGCGACATGATCGCCAAGGGCGTCCACCCCGGCGACCCGTACGACATCTTGAAGGCCATGCAGGACATGAAGTTCCATCGTCCTTCGGCACTGGCACTGGTCACCATCGCCCGCTCGCTCGGCTGGGAGCGGCTCAAGCCGATCGCACCCCCGCCGCAGGAGACGCTGCCGCGCTGGCGCCGGATCGCGCTGGAGGGCCTGCGCCACTCCAAGACTCGCGACGCCGAGGCGATCCACCATCACTACGACGTCTCCAACAAGTTCTACGAGTACGTGCTCGGCCCGTCGATGACCTACACCTGTGCGGTCTACGGCGACGAGAACTGGACTCTCGAGCAGGCACAGGAGAACAAATACCGCCTGATCTTCGAGAAACTACGCCTGAAGGAAGGCGACCGGCTGCTCGACATCGGCTGCGGCTGGGGCGGCATGGTCCGCTACGCGGCCGGTCGTGGCGTGAAGGTGATCGGGGCGACGCTGTCGGCCGAGCAGGCCGCCTGGGCTCAGCAGAAGATCGCCGAGGAGGGTCTCAGCGAACTCGCCGAGGTCAGGCACAGTGACTACCGCGACATTCCAGAGGGCGAGTTCGACGCCGTCTCCTCGATCGGCCTCACCGAGCACATCGGCGTGCACAATTACCCGTTCTACTTCGGCTACATCAAGGACAAACTGCGCGACGGCGGTCTGTTCCTCAACCACTGCATCACCCGCCCGGACAACACCAGGACCACCAGGGCAGGCGACTTCATCGACCGCTATGTGTTCCCCGACGGGGAACTGATCGGCTCGGGCCGCATCGTCTCCGAGGCGCAGAATGTCGGCCTCGAGGTGCTGCACGAGGAGAATCTGCGCGAGCACTATGCCCTCACACTGCACGAATGGTGCAAGAACCTGGTCGAGAACTGGGACGCCTGCGTCGCCGAGGTCGGCGAGGGCACCGCGAAGGTGTGGGGTCTGTACATGGCGGGCTGCCGACTCGGCTTCCAGCGCAATGTGGTTCAGCTCCACCACGTCCTCGGGGTCAAGCTGGATTCCAACGGTACCTGGGATGTGCCATTGCGCCCGTGGTGGCAGCCCTAGGGCAGCAGGCTCAACCGAGGAGTTCGTCGAGGAAGTGACCGGGCAGGTCGTGCAGGATCGGATGGTCCTGCCCGTCATGGGATTGCGTGCGCAACACGTGCAACAAGCCGACCACACCCGGCCCCGCGTCCAGTAGCGGTCTGGTCCAGCCGAGTTCGGCGCAGGTGCGCAGGACCGGCAGCACCAGCCCGGTCGCTTCCCCGACCCACCCCGCCGAGGCCAGGCACTCCGCGAGCAGCAGGGTCGCTTCCAGTTCGGCACGGGGACGCGACTGTTCGAGTGTTCGCGCGTAGATCACCCGCGCATGGCGGGCGGCCCGATCGTCGGCGCGTAGCCGCTGTTCGGCCAGCAGTACCCGAATATCGGCGATGGCGCTCGCCTCGGCGATCAGCGCGGCGGGCCCCTTCTTGCTCCGTGCGCCGTTACCCGAGGAATCGGGGGTGAAGTTGTCGGCGCCGGTGGGGAATCCGAGCCTGGACCGTTCGGCCCGGACATGGGCATCGAGTCGGGCCAACCCGTTCTCCGCAGCCACTCGCGCGCCTTCGTCGAGGCGTGCCGAAGCTGTGTACTGGTCGCCGAGTGCGGCTTTCACCCTTGCTCCGATCACGAAGCTCGCGATCAGGAAGTCGACAGGACCGACCCGGGTGACCAGTTCGTGGCTCTCGTCGAGCAGCCGATCGGCCGTCGCCAGATCGCCACGACGATAGGCCAGTTCACCCAGCAGAGCGGCCGCGATCCGCGCGGCGTCCGAGCGTGGGCCCGCCCTGTCTCGCGCCGTTCGGTACGCCTGCTCGAAACAGGTGGTCGCGGTACCGATATCGAGCTGTTCGTAGGCGGCATCGCCCAGCGCGCACAGGCCGAACACCGGACCGAGTGGGTCCTTGGACTGCGTGTGATAGTCGGCGGCCCACTCCTGCAGCTCGGTGACCGCGCCGAAGTCGAACTCGCACAGTCGAACGAACGACATCAGGTTCGCGGCGGTGGACACGACCCAGGCGGGCAGATCACCGGGTTCTTCCAGCACAGCGGTCAAACTGTCGACCACCCCGGCGGTGTTGTCGTGGACCACTCGATCGGCCGCGTCCAGCACTGCTGCCGCACAGCGCTGCTCGATCGCCTCCGGCTCGCCGGGCGCGCTGCGGGCCAGCATGTTCGACAGCCTGCCCAGCGCGCTACGCGCGGTACCGGACTGCTGCATGTTCATATTCGCCCTGGCCACCGCCATCAGCAGCTTCGACCGCGAAGTCACCTGCTGCATCGGCAGTTTCGAGACGCTGCCGAGCAGGGTGGCGAGTCGAGAGCCGTCGATCAGGTCCATGCCGCCGCTTTCGAGTAGATCGGCGGCGAGTTTGAGATCGGTCGCGGCCAGCGCGTGGTCCACCGACTTGCGCAGCAGTTGATGCTCGGCATACCAGCGAGCTGCCTTGCGATGCAGAACTTTGGCGCGACCGGGGTGTTCGCGTTCGAGCCGGGCACGCAGATGCTCGGCGAACAGCGGCTGCATGCGATACCACTCCGGATCGTGCTGGATCCGGTGCAGGAAGAGCTCGCGCTGCTCGGCCTGCTCCAGCATCGCCGCACCGTCGTCGACATCGGCGAGCGTCCCGGCCAGCGAACCGTTCACCCGCTCGACCACCGAGATCGCCATCAGGAACTCGAGCTGTTCCGGCGCGAGCGCGTCGAGCACGTTCTCCGCCAGGTACTCCCGCATTCCGTGCCCACCCTCGGCGAGCGAATTCAGCAACTGCGCCGGATCGGCCCTGTCGCGCAGCGTCAGGCTCACCAGCTGGATGGCGGCGGGCCAGCCGTCGGTCGCGGTGTGGATCTGCTCCACCTGCTCATCGGTGAGGGCGAAACCGTTGCGCTCCACCAGGATCTGGCGAGTCTCGGACTCGGTGAGCCGCAGTGCGGCAGCGTCCAGCTCGACCAGCTCGTCGCGCACTCGCATCCGGCTGATCGGCAGGCCCGACTGATCGCGACTGGTGATCACGAACCGCACATGGTGACAACCGTTGTCGAGCAGGGCCGCCATCGCCCGCTGCACGCCGGCGTCGCGCACGCGGTGCCAGTCGTCGACGACGACGACCACGGGTTGTCCGCTGGCATGGATCTCGTCGATCAGGGTGGCGATCACATAGGCGACAGCGTCGGTGGGACGCTCCTCCAGCATCTGCTCCAGACCCGCGCCCACGTCGGGGCGCACCCGGCGGATGGCCTGGATGAGGTGGGCGAGAAACCAGACCTCGCTGTCGTCGTCCTGGTCGACGCCGAGCCAGGCCACCGGAATATCGCGAGTGGCCAGGTCCGCGCGCCACTGGGTGGCGACCGTGCTCTTGCCGAAGCCGGCGGGTGCGTGGATCAGCGCCAGCCTGCGCTGACCACCTTCGCGCAGCACGTCGAGCAGACGCTGACGGGGAAAGGGCTCGCGCGCGGGCGTGGGCGGGCGGAACTTGGTGGCGGCGGTCGGCGGCAGAGTGCCGGTCGTCGTGCTCGGCATCGGCACCGAGGCGCCCGCGGGCTGCAGGGTCAGCGGCCAGCTGCGGCGGCCGGTACCCGACTTCAGGACCTCCGGCATGTCGTCGGTGGCCTCCTCGGAGTCGAGCAGCGCCATGTCGTCGGGCATCTGGCCGCGGGCCCGCTGGACATCGCGCAGCAGTTCGCCGAATTCGTAGGCCGAGGCAGGCCGGTCGGCCGGCTCGGGCGCCATCGCCCGTTCGATCACCGCCGCCACGTCACCGGGGATGTCCTGGGCGCGCAGGTCGGGGACATGCTGGGTGGTGATGCGCAGGAACTGGGCGACCACCTTCTCCCCGGCCTGGCGTTCGAAGGCGGCGTGGCCGGTCAGCAGGGCGAACAGGGTCGCCCCGAGGCCGTAGATATCGGACCGCACCGTCGGCTCATTGCCTTTGAGTACCTCCGGCGCGGTGAAGGCGGGCGAGCCGGTGATCAGGCTGCTCGACGTCTGAAATCCGCCGGGGATACGGGCGATACCGAAGTCGGTGAGTTGCGGTTCGCCGTAGCCGCTGATCAGGACGTTGGCCGGTTTCACGTCGCGATGCAGGATCCCCGCCCGATGCGCCGACTCGATCGCCGCCGCCAGCTTCACCCCGGCGCGCAGCGTATCCGACCAGGTCAGCGGGCCTCGGTCATGGATGAGGCGTTCGAGTGAGCCGCGCGAGCAGTACGGCATCACGATCAGCGGCAGCCCGGTCTCGGTCACGTCGACCTGCAGGATGTCGACGATATTCGGGTGCCCGGACAGCCTGCCCATCGCCTGTTCCTCGCGCAGGAACCGTTCCCGGCTCTCCACGTCGATCTCCGAGGAGAGCACCTTGACCGCGACAACCCGATCCAGCGCCGGCTGTAAAGCCCGGTACACAACACCGAACCCGCCGCGCCCGATCTCCTTGGCTCCGGTCAGCCCCATGGCATCCAACTCGGCGATCACAGCTTTGTCGGTCTCCCCCGGAGCCTTCGCACGCTGCGTATCCATATTCACCGGCGCCGCCTCTGCTAGCCCGCGCTGCAATCGCGTCGGCTCCGGATCCATGTGACCACCTCTCACAAATCGGCGTCACCGGCGTTTCGGTCGGTATGCGGAATCGATATCACCGCACATATCCAAGCTAGCGCGATCCGGCATCTATCGGGTGGAGATTCGACGCTGTGGCGGCAACGGTTATCGCCGGCCGCTCCTCAGCGCACGGCGAGCGCGATCAGCTGAGTGCGTTGCCTGGCCGCGAAGTTGTTGTCCGCGACCAGCACCAACGTGCGCTCGCCCGAGGGCAGCCGGGGTCCCCATGTCATTGCCTCGATGTTGTCGACGGCCTCGATCCCCAGATCGGTGAGGTCGGCGACGAGCCGCTTGGCCACCGGTCGCGCGCCCGCGATCGGCGTGTCGAGCACATTGCTCGCGGCCGACGTGTCGATCTCGAAGATCCGTACCCGGTTGCCCACCCCTTCGGCGAAGGCTCGTTCCACCACCAGGAACCGCGTCGGATCGAGTGCGTCATCGGCCACCATCGCGGTCACGCCGTTGCTCGCCTGCCCTGCTCCCGGTTGCGACTCGGCGAACACCGGTTCCAGCGGATACGCGAACTGCGCCAGCAGCGGCCCGAACCTGGCCTGCACGGTGATCCGCGTCGTGGCCCCGGCGGTCGTCGTGGCGCCCGGCCCGTCCTGGAGCAGTGGCCCTTCCATCGCGGTCACGAACAATGCCCCACCGGCAGCGAAGGTCGCTGCCTCGAGCGCCTGATTCTGCCGAGGTCCCGAATCAGCGCGCATCCGCTCGTTGTCCGGGATCGGCAACTCGGAAACGAACCCTCCGTCCGCTCCGGATACCCGGACCGAAGGATCGGCAAGTCCGCCGGACCGCTCGCCCTCCTGCGTCCAGAAGTAGTACCCCGTCCATGGATCGACCCGAATATCCTCCGGGTCCACCGACCTCGGCGGATACAGGCTCCCGTCCGCCCGGCGCAGCGGCTGCGAACCAGTGAAGCTCACTGGACCGATGCCCGTCTCGCCCACCGGAATCCGCGCTGTGTAGAACCGGGCAGGCCCCTTCTCCGAACGATCGTCACTGATCAGAACGAACTCCCCGCTGCCGGGCACATAGTCGATACCCGACAAACCCCCGACCACCGTCGCGGCGAACTCGAAATCGTGATCGATAACTTGCTCCCCCAACACCCGAACCCCGATATCGGCCACCGCCACCGGCGCGCTCACCCCGACCACCATCGCACCGAAAATCGCCGCGGCTACCCGATGTCCCATGGGCCGCAACGCTATCGACCCGAGCGAACCCCCAGGTGAACACCATCGGAACTGTCGGTCGGCGACTCACGGCCGCCCGCACCCAGCAATGTCAGCGTCATCATCGGCGTGCGCACCCAGTAGGGTCGATGGCACGAACCGGGCGGGCTCGGCGCCGTCGGGGATGACAAGGGGGGTCAAGTCATGACGTATCCATCCGGGCAGCAGGATCCGGGCGCGTGGGGGCACGGCCCTGTCCACGCGCAGGAGATGGCGCCGCTCGCGCCGCCGCCGAAGTCGAACGCGGGGTGGATAGTCATTGCCCTGGTCGTGATCGCCGGGCTGGTTGTCGGGGCGGGCCTGCTGATATCGGCTGGTCAGCAGGTTTCGGGTACTGCCGTGGCCGCGTCGGCGACGGCAAAGACGACGACCGCCTCCTCCACCACCCGGGGCAAACCGACGACGACCACCAAGCCGAAGCCCACGACCGGGGCGCGCCTGAGCTACACCGACTACGAGGGTCCGTGGAACTTCAAACTCGGTGATGTCCAGATGAAGGCCGACTGGGTCGAGGGCCGCGATCACAACGATTGCGCGCCGGTCGCCAAGGGCAGCAAGCTCACCGGTCTCGGCTGCCGATACGCCACCGAGATGCTGCTGAGCGCCGAAGGCGCAGACGTGAAGATTACCCAGTTCGTGCTGGCGATGAGCGACGCGGCGGCAGCCGAGACTGCGGCCGATCAGATCGAAGAGAAGGATCTCGACGTTCGCTCGGCGGGCATGATCGACGACTTCGCGACCGGCAAATGGAAGGCCGGGGCGACGAAGGAGTTCGTGGTGATCACCCTCGTGACCGCCACCGCGGCCGTCGACGCCGAGCTCGTCGCGAAGTATCTGCGGTACCGCCACGGCGACATCGCCGGCGCGATCGGCTTCCGTTAGAACGACGGAAGCCCGTCACCGCGAACGGTGACGGGCTTCCTGACCGATTCGAACACCGGTCGCAAGCGCCGGTGCGAAGCGGGTACTACTTACGCAGCGAGGCCGGAACCTCGAAACGCGGGCCGAACTTCGCGGCCAGCTCGTCGGCACGGGCCACGAAGGCCTCCTGGCCGCCGGGGTAGCCCACGATGAACTGGTGCGAGCCACCCGACCAGGCCGGGAAGCCGATGCCGAAGATCGAGCCGATGTTCGCGTCGGCGGTGCTGGTGAGCACGCCTTCGTCGAAGCACTTCTGGGTCTCGATGGACTCGGCGAACATCATCCGGTCCTTGAGATCCTGGAAGGTGACGCCCTCCGGGAGCTCACGGCTCGAGTTGAAGATCTCACGCAGGTCGTCCCACAGGCCGGTGGCCTTGCCGTCGACGTACTCGTAGAAGCCGGCACCGCCCAGCTTGCCCTTGCGGTCGTACTTGTCGATCAGCGTGTTGAGGACCTCGGCGGTCTTCGCGGACGCGGCATTGAGCTCGCCACCGGCAGCGATGATGGCCTCGGAGGTCTCCTTGTAGATCTTCTGCATGGTGGTGAAGTTCAGCTCGTCGCTGAGCTTCAGCGGCGCGGCCGGGTAGCCCGCCTGCAGACCGGCCTGCTCGACAGTGGCCGGGTCGATACCCTCGGCGACCATGGAGATGGCCTCGTTGATGAAGGTGCCGATCACGCGCGAGGTGAAGAAGCCACGGCTGTCGTTGACGACGATCGGGGTCTTCTTGATGGCGAGGGTGTAGTCGTACACCCGGGCCAGCGCCTCGTCGGAGGTGTTCTTGCCCTTGATGATCTCCACCAGCGGCATCTTGTCCACGGGGGAGAAGAAGTGGATACCGATGAAGTCCTCGGAGCGCTTCACACCCTCCGAGAGCAGGGTGATCGGCAGGGTCGAGGTGTTCGAGCCGAGCAGCGCATCGGCGTCGACGATGTCCTCGATCTCCTGGAAGACCTTGTTCTTGAGGTCCGGGTTCTCGAACACGGCCTCGATCACGAAGTCGACACCCTTGAAGTCGGCCGCGTCGGCCGACGGGGTGATGCGAGCCAGCAGCGCGTCGGACTTCTCCTGGGTGGTCTTGCCACGCGAGAGAGCCTTGGCCTCGATGGCCTCGGCGTAGCCCTTGCCCTTGACGGCGTTGGCGAGCTCGACGTCCTTGAGCACGACCTCGTAGCCGGCCTTGGCCGAGACATACGCGATGCCCGCGCCCATCATGCCTGCGCCGATGACACCGATCTTCTTGATCTCACGCTTGGGCACATCGGCGACCGACGGACGCGAGCCGCCACCGTTGATGTGGTTGAGGTCGAAGAAGAACGCCTGGATCATGTTCTTCGCGACCGGACCGGTCAGCAGGCTCGTGAAGTAACGGCCCTCGATGGTCAGCGCGTTGTCGATGTCGACCTGCGAACCCTCGACCGCCGCGGCCATGATGGCGCGCGGGGCGGGCATGTTGGTGCCCTTGATCTGCTTGCGCAGGTTGGCCGGGAACGCAGGCAGGTTCGCCGCGAAGGCCGGGGTGGACGGGGTGCCGCCGGGGATCCGGAAGCCCTTCTTGTCCCACGGCTGCGCAGCGTCGGGGTTGGCCGCGATCCACGCCTTCGCGGCGGGAACGAGCTCCTCGACGGTAGCGACGACCTCGTCGATCAGGCCGATTTCCTTGGCCTTGGTGACGCGGTGACGCTGACCCTGCAGCAGCACCTGCATCAGCGCGTTCTGCAGGCCGAGCATGCGCACGGTGCGGGTCACGCCGCCGCCGCCGGGCAGCAGGCCCAGCGACACCTCGGGCAGGCCGATAGCCGAACCCTTGACGTCGGCCGCGACGCGGTAGTGGGTGGCCAGCGCGATCTCCAGGCCGCCACCGAGGGCAGCGCCGTTGATGGCCGCGACGACCGGCTTGCCGAGCTGCTCGAGGCGACGCAGCGGGGCCTTGACGTCGGTGACCATCTTGACGACCTCGGCCGCGTTGTCCGGGCCGACCTTCATCATGTTCTTCAGGTCGCCGCCTGCGAAGAAGGTCTTCTTGCCCGAGGTGAGGATGACGCCGGTGATGTCGTCCTTCTCCGCCTCGAGGCGTTCGACGGTGGCGTTCATCGACGCGAGGTACGCGTCGTTCATGGTGTTGGCGCCCTGGCTGGGGTCGTCGATAGTGAGGACGACCACGCCGTCGGCGTCCTTCTCCCAGCCGATGATGTTGTCAGTCATAAGTTTTCGTTCTCTCCTGTGAGAAGTGTGGGCCGGGAGGTCAGACGCGCTCGATGATGGTGGCAACACCCATGCCGCCACCGATGCACAGCGTGATCAGGCCGTAGCGCGCGTTGCGACGCTCCAGCTCGTCGAGCACGGTGCCGGTGATCATCGCGCCGGTGGCACCCAGCGGGTGGCCCATGGCGATCGCGCCGCCGTTGACGTTCAGCTTCTCGTCCGGGACGTTCAGGTCCTTCTGGAACTTCAGCACCACGGAGGCGAACGCCTCGTTGATCTCGACGAGGTCCATGTCCTCGATCGTCAGACCGGCCTTGGCCAGCGCCTTCTTGGCGGCCGGGGTCGGACCGGTCAGCATGATGGTGGAGTCGGCGCCGGAGGTGGCGGTCGCGACGACGCGGGCGCGCGGGGTCAGACCCGAGTTCTTGCCTGCCTCTTCGGAACCCACGAGAACCAGGGCGGCGCCGTCGACGATGCCCGAGCTGTTGCCACCGTGGTGGACGTGGTTGATCTTCTCGATGTAGGTGTACTTCTGCAGCGCGACCGCGTCGAAGCCACCCATCTCACCGACACCGGCGAAGGACGGGTTCAGCTTGCCCAGGTCGGCGGCGGTGGTGCCGGGACGCATGTGCTCGTCGTTGTCGAGCACGACGAGGCCGTTCTGGTCCTTGACCGGAACGATCGACTTGGCGAAGTAGCCGCCGGTGGTGGCCTTGGCCGCCAGGTCCTGCGAACGCACGGCGTANGCGTCGACATCGTCGCGGGAGAAGCCCTCGATGGTGGCGATCAGGTCGGCCGAGACACCCTGCGGCACGAAGTAGCCGTCGTAGTTGGTGGCCGGGTCGAGCGCCCAGGCGCCGCCGTCGGAGCCCATCGGCACGCGCGACATCGACTCGACGCCACCGGCGATGACGAGATCGTCGAAGCCGGAGCGAACCTTCTGCGCAGCCAGGTTCACGGCCTCGAGACCGGAAGCACAGAAGCGGTTGAGCTGGAAGCCGCCGACGGTGTCGGGCAGACCCGCGATGGTGACCGCGACGCGGGCGATGTCCATGCCCTGGTCACCGACCGGGGTGACCACGCCGAGAATGAGGTCCGAGATCTGGTCCTCGTCGAGGTTCGGGAAGCGGCCACGCAGCTCCTGGATCAGACCAACAGTCAGATCGATCGGCTTGACCGAGTGCAGCGAACCGTTCTTCTTGCCGCGGCCGCGCGGAGTGCGGATGGCCTCGTAGATGTAGGCCTCTGTGGTCATATCGGAGTGTTTCCTTCCTTGGGGTGCGGTGGCCGCACGAACGCCACGACCGATCGTCTCGACGCCGTACGAATCCCAGCAA